>JBBQVV010000429.1:0-5880 GCA_038211235.1 Chthonomonadales bacterium
GAAAGCACGAGAACGGTGGCGAACACAGGGCGACGCACACAGAATTGCGCAAGCCATTGCATGGAGTTGTAGTCCTCGGGGATCGGTACGAGCCGGAACCGTCGTGCCCAGCGTCATCTAGAGCGGAGTTGTGAGACAGCCACACCTATTATACCCGTGGCGGCAGGGAAAGGTGACCCGCAGTCATATTTCCAGGGACAATACGATTCGGCGGCTCCGGAAATTCCGTATTGCGCGTCAAAGCGGTAACCCGCACTGTCCGAGTTGAACGTTTCTCTCGGGAGCGAAGATCGCAAACCCGACGTTCATCGATATGCCCGGCTAACGGAATAGGCGTAGAGAGACCGTCCCGCGAAACGCGGAAGGTTCAGGTGAACGCGCAGAAGGAGCCGGAGCTACCTCTCACCCCGGTCCGCTGGAGCCTGCGGGGAGTTCGCCGACGGGTCGCGTTGCGCCTCTTTGGATGGGACGGCGCGCAGGGGCGGAGCGGCGCGGTCCGGCAGCCAGCGCATCCTGCGCGGAGCCGCGCGGCTTGCGAACACTCCGCGCGCGAGCGTGTCGAGGTAGTTGGGCCGCGAGTGTATGCCGTCGTACGAAAAGATGTTCACGCCGGCGGCGCCCGTCTTGCGGATCTCCGAGATCTTGTGGGCGACGTCGCTCGCGTCCAGCCTCCACGCGCCGACGCCGGTAAATACCTGCCGGTCACCCGCGATGGCTACGGCCTCGCGCGTCTGTCGGAGGACCCGCTCGGTATTTCGATCGTAAGCCATCAGCGCAACGGCATCAAGGTATCCCGCCTTCAGCCAACCGCGCCAGTCCTGGCCGCGTACGGCGAAGGCTTCGTCGGCGTCGGGAAACACCGCCGCGCTTACCTGCAGATAGGGTTTCGCGGCCTTGACGGTCCGCGAAATTCTTGCCACGATACCGGTGATCTGGCTGCGCCGCCATTCGGCCCAATCGGTCCCGAACGCATGGACGTAGGCCAGACGGTCCGACTTAGCGCGGCCGTCCATCCTCGACGTCTCCTCGGGAGTGAGTCGGGTCGCCGTCGCGTCACGGAAACGGCGCAGTGTGCCGCTGCTGAAATCATAGTCACGGCTGGCATATCGACAGTAGTCGAAATGGATCCCGTCCAGGTCATAGCGCGCAGCGACATCGGTGAAGACCTTCAGCAAATGATCCTGCACCGCCGGATTGCTCGGCTGAAGAAAACCGCCTTCGCAGCTGTTCGTCTCCATCGACGAGCAGCGCCCCTGCCGGTCGCATGCAAACCAATCACGGTGCGCATTCCAGAGGTGCTGCGGGCTCCGAGGCGCGCGCGACCCGCTCCAGGTGAGAAATGTGTTCAGCCACGCGTGTACCTGCAGGCCCGCGGCGTGACCCTCGCGCACCATCTGCTCCAGCGGATCGAACTGCTTCGGCTGCCAGGCCAACACCTCGGCGCGTGGTTCGTAGGGCGAGTTGTACCACGCATCACCGCGGCCGCGAACCTGCACAAATAGGGCGTTGATGTGGTACTTCGTCGCCGTAACGACGACCTGGTGGACGGATTGAGGCGACGCGAGGCTTTGGCGCACGACCCACATCCCGCGCATCTCGCCGGAGGCGTCCGAAGCAATCGCGGCGGACCCTGGATTCACGGAGATTACGGCGCCATGATCGGCGTCGGATCGTCCGGCGTCTGTTGCGGTCCCGTTCGGAGCTGGCTGCGATGATGCGGTCAGATGGAGAATCAGGCTGAAGGCCGACGTCGCCAGTACGACGGAATGAGCGCGAGAAGGACAGAGCATGAAACACGATCTCCTGGGGACGGCGTTGCGAGGCAATGCTTCGTGGCGAACACCAGTATAGTCGAATTCCGGCGGATTGGTCAACCGTCGGATTGCCGCGTATTGACCGTTCTGTGCGGCGAATCTGCCTTGACAATTACGATTGCGGCGAATATAATAGATTGACGTTTTCTGAGCGCGGGGCCATTGTTTCGTCCCCGCGCCTTTGGTCTGTGTGGCACCCGTTCCATGTCGCTGGTCTGCAAGGCGTTCGTCGCCTTACCTATAATTCTGGCAGTTTCCATCCTCTTCTCCAGACATCCGGCGCAGGTCGCACGTCCTTCAGACGCCCGGCGACCGCGCACTCCGCGTACCTGATGTCGAAGTTCGTGGAGGGATCCGCCGGGGGGCCCAAACTTGACTGTTCAACAGAATCGCACCCTGCTTATTGTTATACTCTTGCTTGCCGTGCTGGCGGGGTTGGCGAGTTGGCCGGGCTCTCATCGCAGTCCGGTCACCCACCGGAGAGTGCAGTCGCAGGAGGATCCTAACCTCCTAAGGCTCCGGACCTACTTCGGTCTGGATATACGGGGCGGCGTGCGCGTGACGCTGCGGCCTAAGATCGAGGAATACCAGAAGTCGCATCCAAAGGACACGTGGTCACTCGAGAAGCTAGACACCGTGAAGCAGGTGCTGGAGAAGCGCGTAAACTTCCAGGGCGTCTCCGAACCGCTGATCTATACGAAGCCCGAGAACAATCAGATTATAGTCGAACTGCCCGGCCTGAAAGACGATACCGAGGCGCTCAATCGCCTGCAGTCTACCGCCAGCCTCCAGTTCTATCTGCTACGCCAGCTTGGCAAGAAGGAAAACCCCGGCATCTGGTCGCTCAGCCGAGATAAGGACAATAATGAGGTCCTCATCAATACGAGCACGCGGCAGCCGATAACGCCGGAGCAGCTCCAGCTGCAGGTGTTCGACCAGCCGCCGATCGCTTCCGGTGAAGATATGGTCGGCGAGTCGTGCAAGGCGGACCTCTCGCCTCAGAGCGGCGCCTATATCGATTTTGAGTTCGATGCGACTAAGCCCGGCGCCGCCAAGTTCGAAGAGACCACACGCGCGTTCCCGGACTACTTCCTAGCCATCTTTCTAGATCGCAAGCTGCTGACGGCGCCGACGATCAACGGGCCGATCTCTGGAAAGGGCATCATCGAGGGCAACTTCACGCTGGAACAGGCGCGCGACCTCGCCAATCAGCTTAAGGCAGGCGCACTTCCCGTGCCCCTGGAAGTGCAGGAGACTCGCAAGCTGGAGGCGACGCTCGGTCGAGAGGCCGTCGCGGCAACTACGCTTGCCGGCGGAATCGGCCTGATCCTCGTCCTGATCTTCATGATCGCCTACTACAGGCTGCCCGGCATACTCGCCAGCGTAGCGCTCGTCCTATATGCGCTCTTCTCGTTCGCGCTGTTCAAGTCCGTTCCCGTTACGCTGACGCTGCCCGGAATCGCGGGATTCATTCTCTCCATCGGAATGGCGGTAGACGCCAACATTCTGATCTTCGAGCGGCTCTAGGAGGAGCTGCGGTCCGGCAAGACGCTGCGCGCCAGCATCGACGCGGGTTTCAAGCGGGCATTTACCGCCATCCTGGACTCCAATGTCTGCACCCTGATCACGTGCGGATTTCTCTACTGGCTCGGTACGGGCCCGATCCGAGGCTTTGCGCTGACGCTGGCCCTTGGCGTCGTGGTCAGTATGTTTACCGCGATCACGGTAACGCGTACTTTCCTTTTTGCGCTCGTCAGCTTCAACTGGGCGCAGAATGCCGGGGCATATGGGCTGAATTTCCAGTTTACGCCCGCTCTTCACGTCATGCGGCGAAAGTGGCTCTGGCTCGGAATCTCGGCTGCCATCATCGTGCCCGGGCTGGTTTTTTGGGCGCTCGGCGGAATCAAGCAGTCGATCGACTTCAAGGGAGGCACGGAGCTTCAGATTCCGTTCGCGGCACGGCACTCCGCGGACGAGATCGAGCAGAACCTGGTCAAGCTGGATCCACGGTATAAGGACAGCAGGGTGGTTCTGGCGGGGGGATCGGGTACGCAGACCAACGCGGCGATAGTCACGATGCCATTGCTCAGCGACCAGGAGCGGCTCAGGGTCGTCGATTCCCTTACAGATGGCGGCAAAGAGCTGGCATCCGGCATGACGCTGCAGTCCATCGGCTACTCCAAAGTGAGCGGAGCGATCAGCGACCAGCTGCGCAACCAGGCGATCATCGCGATCCTGCTGGCTTCCGGCACGATCGTGCTCTATCTTGCCGTCCGCTTCTCAATAGGCGGATTTAAAGAGGGACTGAAATACGGAACGTGCGCCGTGGTCGCTCTGCTCCATGACGTCCTCGTGCTCTGGGGCGCGTTCGCGATCCTGGGCTACCTTTTTAACTGGCAGATCGACAGTCTCTTTGTCACCGCGATGCTGACTGTCGTCGGCTTCTCCGTCCACGACACGATTATCGTGTTCGACCGTATCCGCGAGAACCTCTCGCATCGACAGCGTGGAGACAACTTCAGCGATCTTGCGGACCGCAGTATCGATCAGACGATTGCCCGCTCGATCAATACATCTTTCACCGTTGTGCTCACGCTGGCCGCCCTGTTCTTCTTCGGTGGAAGTGTCGTCCATCAGTTCGCGGGCGCGCTGCTCCTCGGCATTATCAGCGGGACCTACTCGTCCATCTTCAACGCGAGCGTCCTCCTCGTAATGTGGAAGCAGCGGGATACCGGGCTGGCGCTCGCGGGTGTCGGGTCTGCCGCCGGGCCGAAGAGTGGCCTGGCGGCTCGCGGCGGCGAGAGCCGGCCGGGCGATCGTCCACTGGTGACGCCAAAGGCTGCTGCCAGTGCGCCGCCGGTGCGAGCCTCCGAGCGGACGGTCGACACGGACGAGGCATCGACCGACGGCGCGTCGCCGGCCGTGGATGAGGCGGCGAGGGTGCGCGCCGCCGCCGTTCGCCGGCAGACGCAGCGCCGCCAGCGGCGTATGTAGGGGCTCGGCCGAAACCGCCCCTAAACCAATCCGTCTCAGAGAGAAGGAGTCCGCCATGCTCCTTCTCTCGCTCTGTTTATCAGCTTCTGTTTGAGAGGCAGCGTATGTCATTCCGGTCCGCGCATGTGGAATCCTCGGTTTCGGTCGTCTGGCGTTTGATCGTTCGCCTCTGGTGGTGCGTGCTCATCATCGGCGGATCCATCTATGCCGGGTGCCGGTTGCGAAGCCTGATTATCACGTTGTGCGTCTCCGCGGTCATTGCATACGTCCTGGACCCGGCCGTCGAGTGGCTGTGCCATCAGCCGGCCTTTACGCTGCCACACTCGAAACTGATCGCGTTCTTCACTCGCGTCCGAGCTCGCAACTCTGCTCGCGCGAAGCCCGGTCCCGCCTTCAAGCATAAGACGATTCGGCTCTGCGCCGCCGGGTACGTATTCATCCTCGCCATACTGATCCTCTGGCAAGGCGGCCGCCTGGTGCTGTCCCCGTTCACCTCCGAAATCCGTAAGATGACCAGCAAACAGGGCCGCGAGGACCTCATGCGGAAGAAGGATGACTTTCTGCGATGGTACGATAGCTCCGTGCCCGATTGGCTTCAGTCCGACAAGGTTCAGAATCAGATTCGCAACATCGATCTTTCCGGGCCGATCAAGAGAGCGGCCTCCGAGATCGGGAATCGACTGATCGACAGCATCAAGGGCATCGTCGAGCTTGTGCTGATTCCCGTTCTTGCGTTCTATGTGCTTGTCGACGGACGCAGGCTCAAGCACGAATTCGTCGGGCTGCTGCCGAGAGCGGGACGGCGTGAGTTCGTCCGCACGCTGAACGAGTTCAACCGCATCATGCGTGCCTACATTTCGGGACAGTTTATCCTCTGCCTGTTGGCCGGCGTCATCGTCGGCATCTGGCTCGTGTTGCTGCACACGAAGTACCCATTCATACTCGCCGTGTTTGCCGGCCTGACGCGAGCGATACCGGTTGTAGGTCCGATTTTCGGCGCCATCCCCATACTACTGCTCGTTCTTCCTGAACAGGGATGGCCGACTGCGCTCGCGTTTGTCGTGTTCTTCAG
>JBBQVV010000430.1:0-5858 GCA_038211235.1 Chthonomonadales bacterium
AGCCCGCAGTCCGTCTGTTAACAGGGCAAGGTTGACGTACTCCTCACCACGCTTAGCGGAAGAGAGCTTGATCGCCTCGTACTGATCCTCGAAAATGGACTTACTATCGTATAGCAGCCGGCCGATCAACGTGCTCTTGCCATCGTCGACGCTGCCCGCAGTGGTAAAGCGCATGAGCTCCATGTCTAAATAGCCGGGGGTGGAAAGTGAGTTCATGGGTGTGGTGTGGATAACGCGTATTGGGTACTGAGAAGTGCGAGGCCGTCCGATGAATTTCCGCGCTGCCTACTGCTTAGAAATACCCTTCCTTCTTGCGGTCTTCCATCGCGGCGTCGGAGCGCTTGTCGTCGGACCGGTTGCCGCGCTCGGTGACCCGTGATGCGGCAACCTCTTCGATGATCTCCTCGATCGTGGACGCGGGCGAAACTATGGCGCCCGTACAGGTCATGTCGCCGATCGTCCTGAAGCGCACCTGGTATTCGCGCGCTCCTTCGCCAGGCTTAAGGTTGAGATGGTCCGACTTCGCGAGCAGCACGCCGTCACGGTCGATGCACTCCCGAACGTGTGTAAAATACAGGCTCGGCATCTCGATCCGCTCCATATAGAGGTACTGCCACACGTCCATCTCGGTCCAGTTGCTGATCGGGAAGACGCGAAAGTGCTCGCCGATCCGTTTCCTTCCATTGAATAGGTTCCAGAGCTCGGGCCGCTGGTTCTTCGGGTCCCACTGCCCGAATTCGTCCCTGTGAGAGAAGAAGCGCTCCTTCGCGCGCGCCTTTTCCTCGTCGCGCCGACCTCCCCCGATCGCGGCATCGAGTTTCAGCTCTTCGACCGCATCTAGCAGCGTGACCGTCTGAAGCACATTGCGGCTCGCGTTGTGTCCGGTCTCTTCGGAAACTCGGCCGGCGTCTATGGAGTCCTGAACATAACGCACGAGCAGGCGCGCTCCAATGTGGTCGGTCCACGTGTCGCGATAGGCGATCGTCTCGACGAAGTTGTGACCGGTATCGATATGGAGCAGAGGAAACGGAATCCGCGCCGGCCAGAATGCCTTTCTGGCGAGATGGCTGAGTACGATCGAGTCTTTGCCACCGGAAAAGAGCAGCGCAGGTCGCTCGAACTGAGCGGCTACTTCGCGGAGCACGTAGATCGACTCCGACTCAAGCTCCTTCAAATGGGTCAGTCGACACGTATTCATGCGAGCCTATTCCACCCCGACGGGCGCGTGGGCGCGAGGAGGAGGCGGCGTCCATGTCGGGTCGTCCTGCGCGAGAAGGTTTAGGCCCAGGAACTCGCCAAGCTCGTCGTTTGAATGGCGATCCACAAACTGGCCGAAATTCTCCGACGCGTGCTTGCGAGCCTTGTACGCGCGCAGAACGTTCTCCAGCGCAAGCTTCACTTTATCCGCCGGGACCTTCCTGGAAATCGGCCGGGTGAACTTGGCGTCCGCACCAAGCCGCCCTCCCAGGCAGACATCATAGGCTTCGACTTGCGTGCCATCGTTCAACCGAGCGAGGCATCCCTGCAGGCCGACGTCGCCAACATGATGCTGACCGCACGAATTCGGGCATCCGTTGAGATGGATGCGGATCGGCTCATCCCACAGCATTTCGCGCTCAAGGTGCGCCACGATCTCCCGAAGCCGGGCCTTGGTTTCCGTGATGGCGAGATTGCAGAACTCATTGCCGGTGCAGGAGACCGCACCCTTGTGGAATTCCGAGACGTCCCATTGGAAGCCTGCCTCCCGAATCGCCGCCTGCGCTTCCACGAGCTGATCCGTCGCAATGTTGGGGAATACGTAGTTCTGCTGGTTGGTGGTGCGCAGGCTGCCCGAACAGTATCTGTCGGCGATATCGGCCGCGGCGAACATCTGCTCGGATGTCAGCCGACCGGTAATGACGGAGACTCCTACCCAGCGGCGACCGTTCTTCTGCTCGTGCACGCCGAGATGGTCCTGCTGGAGCCGACCCAAAGGGTCGCTCAGCATCAGAGCGGGCGCGGGTGTCCAGCCGATTCGCTTAATCAGCTCATCCCGAAACTTCTCCGCGCCCCAGTCCGCAACCAGGAACTTCAGGCGAGTGTGGTTGCGCCGCTGGCGGTAGCCGTCGTCGCGAAATATCTCCGTGACTCCGATGCAGATTGGAAGCACCTGCTCCGGCTTCACCCACATATCGAGCCGCTGCGCGAAGTAGGGCTGCGTGCTCAGGCCGCCTCCAACGCGCACGTGGAAGCCCACCTCTACCTTGCCGTCGACGAAACGGCGTACCGCCTGAATGCCGAGATCGTTGATCTCGGGCTGATTGCAGTGAATCGGGCAGCCGGAGATCGATATCTTATATTTGCGCGGCAGGTCGGAGAACTCTTTGTTGTCCAGGAAATAGTTAGTTACGTCGCGCACGATCTGGCGCGTGTCGTAGATCTCGTCCGGGTCCACACCGGCGACGGGACAGCCACAGATGTTGCGAGTTATGTCGCCGCACGCTCCGCTGGTCGTCAGGCCTGCGGCGGCCAGTCTGGCGATCGCCTTCGGAATGTTCTCGATGGTCAACCAGTGAAACTGAAAGTTCTGGCGGGTCGTTATGTCGGCGATGCTGCCGCCCCAATCGCGCGCCACCTCTGCGACCGCGCGCATCTGCTCGGAGGTCATGTCGCCGCTCGGAATCTTGACGCGCATCATGAAGTGGCCTTCATTCGGCTGCTGTTGATAGATCCCGTACCATCGCATGCGCGGAAAGTCGTCCGGGTCGATGGAACTGAATCCGGTCTCCGCGTACCGTAGAATGTCCGGCCACACGTCGAGTCCGTCCTTCGCCTTCTTGATCGCTTCCACATCGGCTTTCGCCATCGTTTCCTAGCTCCTCGCAGTCTCTTACCTGTCGTTCGTATAGGGTACCACGCACGGCCCAATCGACGCCGACAGAAAAGTACTTGACTAAACCAGTCAAATTAGTAATGTATTGTACCTTATCATACGCACGGGCGCAAATCGGTTTCTGCAATGTTATCGCATTGGTCACCTCGTGCCTTTTAGCCTGGTCAGAAAGACGAGTTGGGAACTCGAGGGAGTGGAAAGTTCCACACCAATCCCATCGCGCATCAGATCCCGCTCCGAACGGACGAATCCTGAAGCCCCGCCATCCTCGAAGGAGACGCGGTAGTGTGCCGCCGGCTCCAGGCCGCGCAAAACGAAGGTGTGACGCGGCTCAGGTGTCGTCCCTCGGAAGGCAAAGAGAACCGCTCGATCTCCGGCTGGGTCAGCGTACTGCATCCCGTCCCATCGAACGCCGTTGGGCCGCTCGGAGATATGATAGAGGTTGCCTCCGTTGATAAGTGGACGAAGACGGGACTTGTAGAGCGCGAACTGCCTCTTCGCGGCCCGGTGCTGTTCGGCGGTCCACGGCGACGTGTCGCACATGAGGGTGCACCAACCCATCATGCCGCTTCGGAGCATCGCAAGGAACTCTGAAAGGTTCTTCGTTGGCTGATTTGAGATGTAACACTCGCACATGGCGGGGGGCAGAGCATACGAGGAGTCGAAGAATGCCCGACGATTCGAAACCGGATCGTAGGTGTCGGTTATGCTGATATAGTGAACCCGGCGCACGATGCCGTAGTCGACGGTACGACCGCCGTTCACGCAGTCCTCGAAGAGCAGACGCGGGTGGCGCGCGCGGAGGCCGTCGTAGACCCGATAGTAGCCCCGAGCGGCACGATAGGCAATGTCGGTCCGGCTCTCGGTATGTTGATGGCCGGCCCGTACGCAGCGGTCCACGATCATACGCTGATCGTGCTCCAGCAGATCGAGCCGGTATTCGGTCACCAGACGATCGAGCAGCGCCAGGCACCAGTTCGCGGCCTGGGGTTCGGCCAGGCACAGGTCGGCGCCGGTGAAGTCGGCCGGCTTCCACTCCGGGGGATAGTCGCGGGCGAACCAGGTCTTACGTTCAGGTGCGAACACGTTAAGGACCGCCTGGCGATCCTCTGCGTCGGGCCGAATGCCTCCCTGCGTCCACGCGATCCACAGGCCGAATTTTAGCCCCTTCGCATGGGTGTAGTCCGCGATAGCGGCGAGTCCATGTGGGAACTTATTAGGGTCGGGCCGCCAATCCCCGACGCCCCGAAACCACCCGGCATCGATCTGAAACATCTCCAATCCCAGTTCAGCCGACTCGCCGATCATCTTTCGGGCAAGCGCTTCATCCACCCCCATGCCGCTGCCCCAGGAGTTGTTGGTGAGCAAGGGATAGCGCGCGCCGCCGGCCGCGGGTCGGAGACGCGAGGCCACCCACCTCCGCAGCCGGTTCGCGCCGTCGTCGACATCGCCCTGGTAGCAGCCCACAAACACGGGCGGCGCCTCAAACGTCTCGCTGGGCGCCAGCCGCGTGTGGAAGGGCCGGGTTCCCGCGGGTTCCGGCGACAGGCAGAAGTTGGCCAGAAACCCGGATCCTCCCGTAATGTCGGACCTGTCCCTCTTGAGAACGAGCTGGACGCGACCCGAGAACTCGATGCCTGCGTACCAGCCCTGCCGTCCTGTGACATCCTGCACCGCGGTCCAGGGGATGGAGTCGCGCGGCGCGTTATCCTCCGCATAGGGCGTCGAGAGGAGCGTCTGGATATAGTCGGATTGGATCTGAGCGTGATGGACGCCCTTGTCGGTAGGCGTGCCGCCGCCCTTTTCTACCCACCACTGCTCCAGATCGCGGCCCGCCGCGCCTTCGCATCCAAAGCGCAGGCTCGTCTGAAGTGGCAGCAGCACGGTATGCGCGCTCTCATTGGTGATCCGCAGTGCGTGGGAAATAGGTCCGGGGCCCGCAGACGCCTGCCACAACGAGCACAGTTTCATGCGCGGCTGTCGACAGGCAAACGTGAAGACGCACTGCTCGGTTTTGCCGCCGGTGCGCCGACAGTCGGTCAGATGCCAGGTGAGCGGAACCGCATTGCCCCCGACCTCGGCCGACGTGATGAAAGGGATTTCGAACTTGTTTCGCATGGCCGCAATCCAGTTGCGGCCCGTCCCGGGTGAGCGCAGAGACGCCAGGACGAGCCGTGACTGGGCCGCTTCGATTCGGACTGCCGTATCGTCGGTCGTAAGTGTTATCACGGCGGCTACGCCGGGCATAGACCAGAGGCAGGGCACAAGAACCAATGGAAGAATCGCCCAGGTGCTCCTCGTGCTCATCATTTTCGCTTCGACTCCTCGCCATCCGGCAATGCGCTTCAAATGTCGTCGGCTGAGCTGGTGCCCCAAGTCAATTTGTATTACGGTGCCAGACAGAATGAACGCGCATTATTCACGAAGCGATCGGCTGACCGCCAGTAGGGCAGGGGCCTAGTTTGCCCGTATGGTCCCATGCCGACCCAGGTCACGCCTAATCCAGGCGAATTCTTTCGCTGTTCCTCCCGCGAGGACCGATCGCGCGGCCGGCCCATCCGGGAGCGTATGTTCACCCCGGCTCCTACGGCCGCGTCCGTTCGGACAAATGCCCGCGGCCGCATACCCTGAACATGTGACGGCTGGTACGTAGTCGCTAATTCGTTCCGCGTTACTTCTCGCAGTCCTGCTTGTTGAAATTGCGGCACGGAGCCCGCTTGGCCGACGGTTGATCGACCGAAACGCTTAATCCGGCCGTTGTACGAACGGAGCAGCGTTGGATGTATGGTAGTCGATCACACTGCACCATACCTCGACAACGCTTGTCGGAGCAGCTGGCGTCCGCCGCGCACGGCGCAACCTCGATCAAGTTCCATTCTTACGTGCTTGTACAGTCGGCTCGCTGTGCACGCCGGATGTGTCTTAGGGATCGCGATCGACTCCTCATTACAGGATGTATGGTAAATAGACTGTGGTGGTGGGAAAT
>JBBQVV010000431.1:0-5824 GCA_038211235.1 Chthonomonadales bacterium
CGGCGACGCGCGTGACCTCATTGCAGCGTGAAAATTACGTCGACGACCGGTTAGATCGATCCGCCCGACTATCGCACCGGGTTCAGTGCGGTGCTGGCGGTCGAAATGTTCGATCGATTGCGATGCCGACGGCAAGAACGGCATAACGTGTGGTGCGCATGGGACCGAACCTTTCTCGCGCAGCAGGCGGGCAGATCACAACGGGTAGAACTACCGGCCGGCAATCGTTGATTGTATGGTGCATCCCGATTGCCGTCAGCCTTGTGACCGGGACGACCAAAGTGAAATTGTTCCGTGATCTGATGATATCTGACTTGTACGTCCTGGGCATGGGCCGGAAGACCCATTTCCGCCGCGTATAGGTCCTATTTCCCGTGGATCATGTATGATCTGTTGCGGCTCACCAGGGCGACCGCCGCTTCCGTCAGATCTCCGACTCAGCTTTCGATACAGGGTAGTCAACGATAGCCGTGGAGTCGAATGTCACATGACGGTTCAGCAACTCTTTATATTCAGTGGCCTATACCTTGCGGCCTTAGTAGCGATCGCGTGCGTCACACGCGTGACTTTGCGGCGTATGATGGGAGCTCTGGTCGGAGCGGCGATCGTGGGCGCTGCGGCGCTGGGCGCCGACGCTTTCGGTGAGAAACTGGGCTGGTGGCACATGGAGATTTGGGGACCGCGAATTCTGCCACTCGTCTATATCGGCTTTGTCATATCGATCACGCCCGTATATGTGGTCACGTGGCGTATTGCTCGGAGGTTTGGCTGGCGTGGGCTGACCGTAGCAACGGTCGTGCTGGCGGCCATAGGTCCGCCACGGGATTATGCGTACATGGCGAGGTTTCCTGAGTGGGGAAACTACGCTCCAGGTATAACGCCGATCCTGGCAATCGCCGCGATCTATGCTTCAGTTATTCCGCTCGGGCACTCGGCCATGCGACTGGTCGCCGGACCCGCAAGTGCGGACCGGCTCGCTCGCCGGCCATGGGATTCGCCGGGCGATTCCTCCTGACGAGTACGAAGCGCCCGGAATATACGAAGCTGAGTGACGGCGGGACAGGCGAATCTCTCGCCGCATCCCCTTCTCCCATAGGCGCCAACTCATGCTGCCAGAGCCGCGTCGCCGGTACTGCCTGCCCGTATGGGGTCAGGGCATGACATCGGCTCCAATGTTTGAGCATATGCCGTTGTCCCCCATACCGCACCGGTCCGAGCTACAAGCATGAGTTGCAACACAAGTGCCTTACCAGCCCAGATGTTGCGGCCTACTCCGATAACTAAGCGATCGTGGAATTGGCGGCTTCCACGGGCAGCGCACTGAAAACTAGCTGTTAAGTCGATCGATTCGCTGCTGAGTCCTCTTGATACGATCGGATGTCATCGGATGGTCGCTTAGGAATCCCGGTAGTTCGCCTTTACCCTTGGAGGCAGCCTGCAGAGTATGGAACAGGTCAAGCATTCCATGCGGTTCGAACCCTGCGTCAACCATATTCTGCAAGCCACCGGCATCGGCTTCGTCCTCCTCCTTGCGGGAATAGTTGAGTCCGACAAACGTGTCGAGTGCTCCTGCAAAAAGCTGCAGGGTCTGGCCAGCACGAGCTGCGCCAAGCAGGAGACCAAGCCCAATCGATCGCTTCTGCTGGTCGCCTGCAGCCTTCGCCCAATGCTGCTTGCGGACGTGCGTCATTTCGTGTCCTGTAACGGCGGCGACCTCATCGTCCGAATGGACGCGATCCATCAGTCCGGTGAACATAAACATCGGGCCTCCTGGAAGCGCAAATGCATTGATCTCTTTGCTTTCCAGTACGTAAAATCTGTAGTCCCAGGTCTTGCGATCTCTTGCCGAGAGCGCTGCAACGAGCCGTTCCCCGATCTCTGTGAAATGTTGAGCTCGCGGGCCTGACACCTCCCGATACTTCTCGGTCACCTGCCGGGCCGCCTGCAATCCGAGCTTCTTCTGTTCTGCAATACTTGGCGTGAACCAGTCCGCTCGGGTCGCTGCCGCGGTAGCACAAAGCGCAGCCGTCACGCCGCTTGCAAGGGCTGATTTAAGAAATGCGCGGCGCGAATGAACGATCAGAGTAGCTTCTGGCGCGGACCATCCAGTCGAGGCGTTAGGAACGAGAGTGGCGAGACCAGCTTCATGCGTGCCACAATCAAGGGTTCGGTGACCTGTTATCTCCAGTTTCAACACGATTCTGCTCCTTCGACAGTCATCCTATTAGTGTACGTAAAGCCGACTAAACCTCATGGCCAACACTCAAGCGCGCACCCTTGATAACTAGGATGCCTGCGGCGACCAGTCTTCGTACGAGATCGTAATGTATCCGTGCGGCACGCCTATGGTCTATTCATGGGAGCGTCGGATTGGTGCGAAAGATCAGTAACTCAGACGGCGGGACAGCCCTCGGGGTTCCCGCCATAACGCACAAACTACCTGGGCGAAAGCGGGCATCGATTCGGGTGGAGATCGGTAAGCAGTCGCACGTCTTGAAGCTTGCGGACAACCGGCTTAATCGGAGGCAAGGGGGTCTGTGCGCCAGACGCTTTGGGGGCGCTGCGAGTTGCATATTTCCCGATGCGCGGTTATACTCTCTTTCCGTAGAAGGAGCGTTGCGCCTCCTTACTGAGAACGATTGGGGGGATATCTCCCCACTTACCGGACCAGGACCGCGGAGCGAGACAGATCGGTTCATGTTCGATGTCAGGACATCATTCCAGGTTTCCGAGTGGTGAATGGGGGCAGGTGGGGGCCGCATACGAACTTGTCGAATCGCTCCGTGTAGTAGCTAAATGTTAGCCGGCCGCGATTGCGCAGCGCCAGCAAAGCATCCAGCTCATTGCATCGACGATCTTGGGAGCCATGGATGTGAGTGAGTTCGGCCCCGTTGTATGCCGCTGCATATTCAGCGATAGATCATTGCGTCACGACCTTGTCATAGGATGCGGTATCGCTCGTTCCGCGGAAGTCGATCTCGGGCACGAATCCGAGTCTGGCACTGAATTTTGGCGAGACCCAATCGTATTCGATTGCGATATTCCACTCTCGCTTCTAGTAGAGGGCCGACGCGGTCTCGTATTGCACATCACCAGCCTCCGTATCCTGTGAGCCCATGCTTCTCACGAATAGCGATAGCGGCCTGGCCTGCCGGCAGTATCGGGCCAGGTAGGCGAAGTTCTGCAGGCCGCGCTTGGTCAGGCTCGTGGCAGTGACTCGGAACGAATCGTTAGGAGTAGGATCGACTGTAACGTTTGATATAGAGCCGTGTTCGTGATCAAACCGAATCGTATCGATCAGGTCGCAACTGGTCTTATCGCTGATCCGTCCGTAAGCCTTCAGGCCCGCATCGACGTTTCGAATCCGTTGACTGGCATAGGGGCCGGAGTTCACGAATTCGCTTCCCTCTCTAAAGAATGGCCGCGTTTCGTTAGCGAGCCGCTCGAAGCGAGTGAAGTCGAGTGATACGGAATGCGCGCCTCTACGTCCGACCCCTTCTCGGTGACGGCGTGCCAGCCTGCGGTGCCCGCTGCAGGGACGGACATCGCAAAGGTCGTGCCAGGTGGTCGCCGATGCGGAATGCACGGCTGCGGTGGTCGCGAGAACGACTACCGTGGCCGTCCCAAGACGATCCTCGACGGTGGCGGGTCCGCCCGCTGGCCCGCGTAGTTGCGGAACCTATTCTATATGTAGTCTGATTGAGTCGGCCACCATGGTTACCGACAACCTCCTCGGGTCAATCGGTCACCGGACCTTATGCACGTCTCTTCCGCATCGTGTCGCGCTGCCCGTTACAAGTTGCTGAGGCTGGTGGAACATGGAGATCTCGGTTTACGTCTCACAACCAGCAAAGAAGCGCGAGAGGTCGGATCTGTCCGCCGCAGCGGCCTTGCGAAATGAGGGAGACGAAACGACATGTACCATACCTACAGCGCGGCCGTCGTGGCGAGCGCCGTCCTGACGGCAACCCTGCTGGTTTCACAGGCAGCGCCCGCTATCGCACAGAGCACCAGAAACATTACACTCGAATCGGGGACAGTGATCCCTGTAAAGCTACGCGACACGCTCAGCTCAACGGACTCCCACAAAGGCGACAGGTTCACAGCGGTCCTACAGTCCGAGGATACTGCCAGGTCGCTCAGGCTCCCGGCGGGAACCTATATCGAGGGTACCGTATCAGCCGTGCGGTCGATGCAGGACAAGGATCCCGGAGTGATCTCGCTCAGCTTTGATCGGATGATCATGCCAAATGAGTCATCTTACCAAATCCGGGGCTCGCTGATCGGGCTGGATGACAAGAGCGTCACTAGATCGAGCAACGGCAGGCTCGTCGCCCGGGCTGATCACAAGAACAAGACGCTGCTCTACGCCGGCTACGGGGCGGGAGCCGGTCTCATACTCGGGGCGATTACGAAGGGAAATACGATCCTGGACACTCTCATCGGCGGCGGGCTCGGTTATCTCCTGGGTACGCTGGACAAGAGCCACGGCGATCCGAGAGATGTCGTGCTCAAGCCCAACACGGAGTTAGGCGTGCGGCTTGACCGAAGCGTCAGCTTCAGGACGTACGATGAGGGGACGGGGACTACATCTTCCGACAGAGAATCGTATCGGCGCAGCCAGAGGGATCAGAACGGCGTCTCGGCCGGATCGGACTCAGACCGCGATCCTTATGATGACCAGACCGGTGACTACCGCGTCACGCAGGTATCCAACTCGTATCAGATACTCAACCAGTACAACGACATCCGCGATAACGGTGGGCCGATCCGCGCCCTCGTGAATGGCCAGGATATCTCGTTCCTGCCAAACGCGCGACCATTCATTTCAGGTGGCGTCGTCATGGTCCCTGCCATTCCGGTGCTGAGGGCCGAGCGCGACCATTACACCTACAGCTCGAACCGGTTTACCGCATACGGTCCCGGTGAGTCGCTCACGGCAACGTTCGGCAACAGAGCGGTGAGCGGAAGCGGAACCCACCGGTATGTAATGCCGGCCACGGTCCAGCGCAGGCATGGAACAGTATACGTCCCGATGCAGTTCCTCGCGATCGTTACGGGGCAGAGACTCACATTCGACCGTGACAGCCAGACGATGGAGCTAGGCGGCTCGCGCGAATCGTCACAGCAGCCCTGACGCGATTCGTAGAAGCGTTGTCTCTCGATAGACAGATCCGGCAGTCCATGCCAAAAGCATCCGAGAGATCGGGTGTTCGGGCGGTTGGCTGCACAACACGCGGGCGGCGATATTAGCCGCCCGCTTTGGACTGCCGCTGCGATGAACGCACAGACCGGACACCCGCGTCCATGGGGGCCGGTTAGAGGACACAGGAGCTCGATACCATGCTCGAGCCTCCCGAGGCGATCTGACCGTCCCAGGACTGCACCTGCAAAGGAGTCCGACACCGGCACACCACAGCCACTGACATGGCCGGAAGGGATCCGGCGATACTCCTACCGGATGGACCCGATACTTCCGACCGGAAATTTCGCTAACTCCGATAACGTGCAGATCGCGTTCAATGTGCTGCACCAAGAAAAGAAACGCTTCGCGGCCTACGCACCCGACACCATGCCGGACTATACGATATCCCCGGACACGGACTACCAGTACGCGCTGAATAAGGTGGCGGAGAAGTATGGAGGCGGCACTGAGATATGGCGACTGAACGCGCCGGGAATGCCGCTCAAGCATTTCTATCCGCGTCAGCCGAAGTCTCCGCTGGACGGTCCAGTCCGGGATGGGAAGCTTGTTATCGTTAACGACGGAAATACTCTAATCGTCGAAGCCGCTATTCCCTGGTCGGAGATTCCTGAAGTCAGA
>JBBQVV010000432.1:0-5804 GCA_038211235.1 Chthonomonadales bacterium
GATGAGGACGGAGAGTCCCGCCAACGCCAGTATGGCGACCACGGCGATGGCAGTTCCGGCGCGAGATCCCGTGAGAAATAGGCAGCCGCTCTGGAGTGCCAGGCCGAGTCCGAGCAGCAACCGCAGGGATCGGCCAGGCGAGGCGGAGAAAGCAGCGAGTGTAAGCGGAAGAGTCAGGAGCAGGTAGCCGGCCAGAAAGTCGGGGTTCAAAAAGGTCGAGAACGTCCGATGGTCGACCACGCCATCCTTCAGCTCGAACATGTATTCGCGTACGCCAAGCGCCGCGACAATGCTCCCCGCTATCGCCACGGCCAGGACGAGCGCCGAGAGGCAATGAGGATCTCGAGCTAGTCTTGATGCCATGGAACCAAGCAGCAACGCAGCCAGCAGGGCGACCGCAGCGTTGAGACTCAGGTAAAGAACTCCGGGCGACGCCGCCGACAGCAGAGCCCATCCGCCGACGAGGACCAGACACGGAGCGAGTCCCCGAACTGGTCCGATACGCACCGGGCACTGCCATTCACGCCAGGCGAGGAGACAGAATGCCAGCGTGGTCAGGATCACGACCGCCGGCCGCCCCCAAATATCCAGGGTAATCGCCAACGCGCTCTGTTCGGCCAGGGCGTCGGCTGAAAATGATGCGGGTCGGGCCGGAGTCGCGAAGGCAGCGGCCCAGATCGGGGCAACGATGAGAATCGCTGCGATCAGGCCAGCCGCGACCCAGTCAGGCCGCGATAGCGCCAGCCTGCTCGCGGCCAGCGGCTCCAGCGTGCCAATGGGATTGTCTGATTCACAGCATCGAGCGCCTGCTCCGGCGTTCGGCGCCCGTTTGCGCGTCCTCATGCCTGACCCCGTTCGTCGTCGCGGGTCTCCGTGCCCGCCGGGCTCCGATCCGCGCCCTTCGACCTTTCGACACCCAGAATCCGGCGCTGCAGGTAGCGGAGCCTGAATCGTGCCATCTGCCCGATGGCGCGCAGCGCAATGCCGGCGGGTATCAGCGGCTTGAGAAGGAGCGGCATGGAAGAGGAGTAGTGTTTCTTATAGAAGAGGTACTGGCTGCGATGAAATTCGTATGTCATGCGCGTTGGCGCTTGATCCGAGCTCTTACCGATGAGATGGTGTATGACGGCATCCGGATAGTATGCGACTCGCCAGCATCGGCCGATCTCATTGCCGCTCCCTCGCCCGTTGCAATCTGCTCCGGCCAGCGAGGCATGATTGGCGCGCCAACAGAGATCGACGTCCTCACAGTACATGTAGTACTCAACGTCAAATGCGCCGATCTGGTCGATAAGCGCACGTCGGATCATCAGTGCGGCGCCGGAAACCCAGTCCACGTCGCGCGGAGTGGCATGATCCCAATCCGCCATCAGGTAGTCCGTCGCAAACCGGTTCTTCGGGAATAACCTGCCGAGCGGAGTGCTGCGAAAGAAGCCCGCGCCCAGGTTCGGATAGCGGCGGCAGGAGTACTGCAGCGACCCGTCCTCGTTGAGCAGCTTCGGACCGAGTATGCCGACGTCGGGCGATTCGTCCGCATACGCCACCATCGCGTTCAGCGCTCCCTCCGTTACGATGGTGTCCGAGTTCAAGAAGAGGATGTACCGGCCGCGAGCGCGGGGCAAGGCGGAGTTGTTGCCGGCGCCGAAGCCGATGTTGTCCGGATTTGCGATGAGCTGCACACTAGGGAAGGCAGTTTCGACCATTTCGCGACTGCCGTCCTCACTGGCGTTATCCACGACCAGGACTTCGAACGCCAGTCCTCCGGATTTTGACAACACCGATCGAAGACAGTTCTTCAGGAGCTCGCGCGTATTCCAGCTCAATACGATGACCGAAAGATCCAACCGGACGTCCAATCTTGGTTATGTCACGTGAGCGCGTCTGGCCGAAGATCAACCATCACAAACGCGGCGGCGCGCCTGGAGCCAGGCATAGGGCCAGGAGACCGAGGCGACCAGGAAGCGAATCGGCCAGAACCATGGCGCCGGATAGTGCTTTGCATAGAACCGAAGGAGGCCTCGCCGTGATTCCCACGCCATCGCCGCGCCGACCTGGATCGTGCTGGCGCCGCCGTAGTGCACGATCTCAATGTCAGGTGTAAAGTAGATCTTCCATCCTGCGCGTTTGCAACGCAGGCACCAATCGACCTCGTTAAAGAATATCGGAAACGCTTCGTCCAGGAGGCCGACTTCCGGCAGCGCCCGACCCGACAGTAGGAGAAACGTGCCCATCGGCTGGTCAACCTGCGCCACTTTGTCATACCGAAACCAGGTCATGCGGTAAGCGCCGAAAGTTCGACTCTTTGGAACAATGCGCGAGAGCCCCACAAGCTCCCAGAGTATACTCGCAGGGGACGGGAATCCGCGAACCGATCGCTGCAGCCGACCGTCCGGATGGACCTGTCGAACGCCCATTGCGCCCGCGTCCGGGTGCTGCTCCATGAACGCAACGGCGCGGGTTAGACTGTGCGGCGGTACGAGGACGTCAGGGTTCAATAACAGTATATACGCTCCGGTTGCGGCACGCATCGCCTGGTTGTTGCCGTGTGCATAGCCCAGGTTCTCAGTGTTCGCAATCAGACGCACCCGTGGAAAGTGCGCGCGAACAGCCTCCGCGGATCCGTCCGAGGAGGCGTTGTCCACCACGATTACTTCCAGAGGCGGCGGTGCGGAGGCAAAGATGCTATTGATAGCCTGTAGCAGCAGGTCCCTGGTGTTCCAGTTTACGATCGCAATGGATAACACGGTTGAAGCTGTCATCGGCGCCAGGGCCTGTAAATGCAGAGATCGCCCCAAGATCGACAATTCAGTTGGGAGGCCTTCATGCCCATGTTGTACCTGAATGATGAGCTACATTGAAATGGGACGCGGTTCATCGCAATTGGTCTCGTGCTCAGTCCATTCGCGAGCCTGTTTCGCGATTGACTTTAGGAGTAAACTGTGCTAAACTGACACCGGCTTGGCAGGTAACTATGCCAACAAAAGGAGGGCTTGCCGGCAGTGCCGCTTAAGAAAGAGATCAAAAGCAACGTCATCACGGGCAACGCACAGCACGACGGCGATACAGGTTCGCCGGAGGTGCAGGTCGCGCTGTTGACAGCCCGGATCAACCAGTTGACCGACCATTTGCGCGAACACAAGCATGATTTCCATTCGAGGCGCGGCCTGATGATGATGGTCGGCCAGCGCAAGCGGATGCTTGCATATCTTGTCGACAAGGACATCGATCGGTACCGTATGCTCGTCGGCAAACTGGGCATTCGCAGTAAGATTTAGCGGCGACGTCTCTCTCGAAGAGTTCTGGTTCCATACGCGCATTCTCAATCGTACTGAGCAGTCGCGAAGTCCCGAGGCAATCTCTGGAAGCGCGAAGAGGATCAAGGGTTCAGGGAAAGTGGATGGTCCTCGTCCATTTTCCCTGACCCCTCCGACTTTCTTCGTTCTTCCTACGAGCTTCGTGACTTCCGACCGGTTTGGCACATTTTCGGATCCCGTCCCCAAGCCCCACGTATTTGCGGGCGAGGTTCACAACACACACTGGAGAACAAGTTGTTACATTCCGTAGAACGCGAACTGGCGGGCCGTACCTTGCGGATCGAAACCGGCAAGGTCGCGAAACAGGCCGGCGGCGCGGTCTGGGTCTATCAAGGCGACACCGTCGTCATGGCCGCCGCAACGATGAGCCGCGAGACGCGCGCGGGCATCGATTTCTTTCCGTTAACATGTGACTACGAGGAGCGTAAGTACGCTGTCGGCAAGATCCCGGGAGGATTTGTCAAACGCGGCGGACGGCCAAGTGAGAAGGCCATATTGAATTCTCGATTGATCGATCGCCCTCTCCGACCGCTCTTCCCCGATGGCATGCGCAACGACGTGCAGATCATCGCGCTTCCTCTCTCTCTCGACCTGGACAACCTCTCCGATACGATCGCAATCGTAGCTGCGTCCTCAGCGCTAATGGTCTCCAACATTCCGTGGAATGGACCCGTGGGCGCCGTTCGCGTTGGACTTCTTGACGGCAAGCTCGTGGTCAATCCGACCCAGACTCAACTGAAGATTTCGGACCTGGATCTCGTCGTCGCCGGCACGAAGAAGGCGATCATCATGATCGAGGCCGGAGCCAATTTCGTGAGCGAAGCGCTGATGCTCGAGGCGATGGACGCCGCCCATGCGGTAATTCGAGAACAGTGCGAACTCCAGGAGCAGCTGCGGGAGCTTGCCGGCAAGGATAAGTCCGAAGTTTCTGTCTTCCTTCCCGACGCCGAGATACTCAAGGCAATCCAGGAGAAGATGGGCGCGGAGATCCGCGCGGCCATCCAGAATCCGGACAAGGCAGCGCGTGAGAGCGCGATCGACGATCTGAAACGCGAGATCGTGGAGCGAATGGCGCCGGATTTCCCGGATCGAAACAGCGCGATCGCCGAAGCCGCCGATAAGGCGGTCAAGAAGGCGATCCGCGCGCTCATCATCGAAGAGCATATCCGACCGGATGGACGCAAGTTGGACGAGGTCCGGCCGATCTCATGCGAGGTCGGAGTGCTGCCGAGAGTGCACGGCACGGGACTGTTCACTAGAGGACAGACGCAGGTACTAACCGCGCTTACGCTCGGCGCCACGAGCGAGGCGCAGGTGATCGACAACCTGGAAGTGGATGAAAAAGAGCACTACATGCACTTCTACAACTTCCCGCCGTACTCTGTTGGCGAGGTCCGGCAGCTGCGCGGACCCGGCCGCCGCGAGATCGGCCATGGCGCGCTGGCGAAACGGGCGCTGCTGCCTGTCCTTCCACCTACCGAAGAGTTTCCTTATGCGATGCTGCTGCAGAGTGAGATTCTCGAAAGCAACGGCTCGACATCGATGGCGTCGGTTTGTGGTTCGACACTCGCCCTTATGGACGCGGGCGTGAAGATTAAAGCGCCTGTCGCCGGAGTTGCGATGGGCCTGATGACCATCGATGACAAGTTCGCGGTCCTTACGGACATTCAGGGCATGGAGGATTTCTCCGGTGATATGGACTTCAAGGTGGCGGGCACGTCGGACGGAATCACCGCGATCCAGATGGATACCAAGATTCAGGGCATTCCTCGCGAAGTGATGCAGCAGGCCCTGGAGCAGGCGAGGCAGGGGAGGTTGCATATACTCGGCAAGATCACTGAGGCGATGCCGGAGCCACGCGAGACTTTGAGCGTATTCGCTCCCAGTATCTTCACAATCGAGATCAATCCCGAGCGAATCGGCGAGGTGATCGGCCCAGGCGGCAAGATGATCAAGAAGATCACCGCGGAGACAGGGGCGCAGATCGACATTCAGCAGGACGGCAAAATCTATATCGCAGCGGTGGACCAGTCCGCCGGCCGCCGAGCCGCCGAGATCATCATGGGTATGGTCGGCGACATCGAGGTCGGAACGATATTCATCGGCAAGGTGACCCGCCTGATCGGAATGGGAGCCTTCGTTGAGCTGGTACCTGGCCGTGAAGGCCTGGTACACGTAAGCCATCTCCGCGTTCCGCCGGTACGCCGGCCCGAGGAGGCCGTCAAGCTCGGCGACGAGATCAAAGTGCGCGTCATCGAAGTCGATGGTCAGGGCCGGGTTAACCTGTCGGCGATAAACCTCGACCAGCCGTTCGACGCCAGCATGGCAAAGCGTCCTGACGACGGTCGAGGCGGACCGAGGTTCGGCGGGGGCGATCGTGATCGCGGCGGCCCTCGCTTCGGTGGGGGCGATCGTGATCGCGGCGGGCCGAGATTCGGCGGCGGCGATCGCGACAGGCGCCCGGAGCCGAGCGCCGCGCCGCCGCCTGAC
>JBBQVV010000433.1:0-5791 GCA_038211235.1 Chthonomonadales bacterium
CGTGCGAACGGAACGCAGTCCGGCATGGAACAGGCCGCTACTCATGACCCGGCCTCGCTCTCCGGACGTCGAAGCGTATAGCCTGCTCCGCGGACCGTATGGATGAGCTTATTCTCGCTGTCCGCATCGATCTTCTTCCGAAGCAGTCCGATGTAGACGTCGACCGTGTTGGAGTAGGCCTCATCGTCCATCCAGACTCGCTCCTGGATCGCCTCACGCGTCAGTACCTGGCCCTCGTGGGATGCCAGCGCCTCAAGAAGAGTGTATTCGCGGGGACTTAGCGCGATCTCCCGACCGGCTCGTTTCACTCGATGCAGCGCGGTATCGATCTCCAGGTCGGCGACTCTAAACACGCGTGCTTTGTGGACCCTGTCGCGCCGCAGAAGCGCTCGCACGCGTGCCAGGAGCTCGATAAACTCAAACGGCTTGGGGAGATAGTCGTCCGCGCCGAGCTCAAGGCCCTTCACGCGGTCCAGAATCTGCCCGCGCGCCGTCAGCATAAGTATGGGTGTGCGGCAGCGCTGGGCACGCATCTCCGCACACACCTGCCAACCGTCCAACCCGGGCAGCATGACGTCCAGCAGAACAAGGCCATAGTTACCTGACAGGGCCATCTGCAGTCCGCGTGCACCATCCTCGGCGGAATCCACCTGATATCCTGCCTGTTCGAGCCCGCGTCGAACCACGTTCGCGATCGCGGTTTCGTCCTCTATAAGAAGGATGTTCACGCTGTATCTCCTGGTCGCTCTACCGTGACGGATATGCGTGCCGCCCACTCACGGTAGGCAGCGTCAAGCCTGTTTGTCCGTGAATTCGGTACGCGGTTGGATGGTTGTGTCTCATCAACCACATCATAACCTGAACTCGCCAGTTTTCATCACACTTTCATCTTCGCGGTGTAAAGTACTGGTATCAACGCATTTCGCAGAGAGGATACGGACATGGACGGCACTAGATATAGGATAGGGAATGTTCGAACGCTCGCCGCTGCACTCACCCTAGGAGCGATCGCGTTCACGAGCATCGGTTTCGCTCAGCCTCCAGGCGGCCCTCCGCCAGGCGGTGGGCCAGGAGGGCCGGGCGGATTCGGGCCCGGTGGACGCGGTGGACCGGGTATGGGGTTCGGCCGACCTTCGTTGTCAAACTTACCGGTTGGCGCGCTGGACGCCGAGCTGAAGCTGTCGGACACGCAGAAGCGTGATATCAAGCAGATCCAGGACGCAACTCACAAGGAGCAGCGCGCCCTCATGCCTCGCTTGCCCGGAGGACCGAACGGAAGACCGCCTGGGGGTGGCGACCCGAATGGTGGGCCGCCAAACGGGCCTCCTCCCGACTTCGAGCAGATGCGCGCGAACATGGAAAAGGTCCATGCACTAGACAATAAGGCGGTAAAGCAGATCGAGTCGTTATTGACCGATGCTCAGAAGAAGAGGCTGCCCGATGCACTCAAGGAGCTGAATGCGCTAGGGCCGGCCGGCATTCCGCTTGAACTACTGGGTGACCTGAAGCTCTCGTCCGACCAGAAGAGCAGTATCGTAGCGGTATCGACGAAAGCGCAGCGCGACATGCGCCAGAAGATGGAAGACGCACGCAGGAGCGGCGATTTCCAGAGTATCCGCGAGCTCATGCGCAGCTCACGCGATAACACTCGGAATCAGGTTATGGCCATCCTGACGCCGGATCAAAAAGCCTTAGTGGAGAACTTCGAGAAAGACCATCCGATGCGCGGCCGCGGGGGTTTTCCCGGAGGCCCGGGTGGCTTTCCTGGAGGCCCCGGTGGCTTCGGACCTCCAGGTGGCGGGCCACCGCCAGGAGGCGGATCCGATGGACCGCCGCCGCCTGACGAAGCAAATGGGCCGCCACCACCGGACGCTGCGGACGGACCGCCGCCTGCAGACGCCCTGTAGCGCGATTCGATGGCAGAGTACGGGCCGTGAAGCACGCTCCCAAAGTCTCAAGGTGGTGGATTTCGTAAGAACCACCACCTTGTTCCCGGTTCGGCGCAATCCGATGCGCCCGAGGCGCATTGCTTGTGAACACGTGCGCCGCTCTCTCGCCAAACCGTTCGCGTCCACAGGACGCCCGGCCGAAGGCCCCGATGCCGGCGTCGTTTGTCGGCCCGGCAATCCGTGGCGGTTCCCTGTGCCGGCATCCGCCCCGAGCGCGCTGCTCAGGCGCGGATCAGAGCCAGAAGCTCCTCGCGCCTGCGCTCCATTTCGAGTTGCGAGGGAGCCTCCACGTTGAGACGAACTAGAGGATCGTTGGCGGACGGCCGTACGTTGAAGTGCCAGTCCGGGTACTCCACTGTGATGCCGTCACGGAAGTCCTGCGTTCCATCCGCGTACCGCGTTTTGATCCGATCGATGACGGCATCGGTACTCTTGACGGTCGAATTGATCTCGCCGGAGACGTAGTAGGAGCCGAGGCTCGCGACCAACTCGCTCAACGTAACGCCCTGTTCGGAGAGCATCTGCAGGATAGAGAGCAGCGGGATGTAGCCGTTATCGGCATAGAAGTGGTCGCGGAAATAGTAGTGTCCGGAGACCTCGCCGCCAAAAACGGCGTTCTTCGCCCGCATCGTCCGCTTAATGTACGAATGGCCGACGCGCTCCGCGATCGGAATGCCGCCGAGGCGGCTAACCCAGTCTTTGACAGCCCATGACGCGCGAAGATCGTATACGATGTGTGCGCCCGGATCGCGGCGCAGAAAGTGGCGCGCAACCAGCGTCGTGACGAAGTCGCCGGCGACCGCAGCCCCATTTTCATCCACGAAGAAGACCCGGTCGGCATCGCCGTCCCATGCGACGCCGAAATCCGCTTTCTCGGATATCACCTTTTCGATCAGCAGTTCGATGTTCTCCGGCTCGAACGGGTTCGGTCCGTGGTTCGGAAACCGCCCGTCGGGGGCGAAGAACAGCTCCGTGACATCGAGCTGCGGCATACGCCGACACAGGGCGCGCGCCGGGACGCCTCCGATGCCATTGCCGGCATCCGCAACGATTTTGAACGGCTTGATATCGTCGACGTTGACGAACTGCAGCAGGTGCTCCACATACTCCGGCAGGATATCGACCCTCGACACGTCGCCTTTCGTGGCGCCCGCGCGGAAGCTCTGCGATACGACAATGTCCCGAAGCTCCTCCATCCCCGACCCCTTGCCCACGATCCGTGCGCCCGCACGCACCATTTTCATGCCGTTGAGCTCTTTCGTACAGTGGGAGGCAGTGATCTCCACGGCGGGCATATTGCGCGCCCCGCTAGCGTAGTAGACCATGTCGGTCGTTGCCGGGCCGATATCGAGCACATTCACGCCCTGGGCGTTCATTCCGCGGGCAAGCGCCGCCGCCCACTCAGGGCCGGAGATTCGCGCATCGTATCCCACGGCAACAGCAGGCGAATCAAACAGGTCGGCAAGTCCACGACCGATCTGCTCGACGCCATCGAGGGTGAGCGGCGCCTGGAACGCGTCGGGATCTTTAAGCCTGCCGAAGTATTCGCTCGACTCGTCCACCAGGTCGGGCACAAGCGCCCTGATATCGTAGGTTCGGAAAACTCTAGGATCTACCAGTGACATATTCATCCTTCAATTTCTAGCCCGCGGGTCTGCCTTCGATTTGGGCGTTGCCGGAGCGCTCGAGCTTGTTCCACCCGACTGCGCTGCCCCGGATCGCGGCGACAATGGATTTGAGTATCACGTAGTACATGAGCTGGCGATAGACGAACCGCTGCAGAATGAGCCACGGCAAGAGTTGCATGTCGCCCCGATCCATGCGGAGAGCGATGACGGCGCCCGCCATCTCGAGCAGGGAGAAGCCGAGGAAGTACTTCAAGAACAGCGGGAAGTTTCCTGAGAAGATAGAGAACAGCATCGCGATATCCATAAACGGAGAGATGGCCGGGAACAGGATCTGGTAGAGCCACAGGCTCGGCAGCGCTATCCAGCCAAATGCGCCGTGCCGCCCTACCGCATCCTGATGCTTCCAGAGACACTGTAGGGTCCCGAACGCCCACCGAAAGCGCTGCTTCGCCAGGTCGCGCAGATTCTCCGGCGCCTCGGTATAGGCCATTGCGCTGTTGTCGTTTACGATGCGCCATCGCGCCCGGCGCAGCTTCCACGTCAGATCCGTGTCTTCCGCAAGCGTGTCCGACGTGTAACCGCCGACGGCTAGAACCGCGTCGCGGCGAAGCGCTCCGACGGCTCCGGGCACCACTGTTATGCAGTTCAGCAGGTCGTAGCCGCGCCGGTCGAAGTTCTGGCTCGTGGTGTACTCCAGGGACTGCCAGCGCGTCCAGATGTTGTGCGCGTTTCCTACCCGCACGTTTCCGCTCACCGCCCCGATCTGGGGATCGATGAAGTGTCGTACCAGTCGGGAGACAGTATCCCGCGCAAAGAGTGTGTCGGCGTCCAGCGAGACCAGAATCTCGCCTCGCGCAGCCTGTATGCCGCGGTTAAGAGCGCTCGCCTTGCCGCCGTTCGGCTTGCGCAGCAGCCGAACCCTGGGATGGCTGCCGTATGCCTCCTGAACGACCTCCGACGTGTTGTCCCGGCTGCCGTCGTCGACGACGATCACCTCCAGGTTGGGATAGTCGCTGTTCAACAGAGCCTCGACAGTGCGCACAATCACCTTCTCCTCGTTAAATGCCGCGATGATCACGGAGACCGGCTTGCGAAGCTCGGCGGCGACCGGAAAGACGCGACGGAGCTCTCTGGAACGCTGAATGAGCGCCAACAGAACGAACAGGACGACGCGGGAGACGCCGAGAAAAATCGATGCAATGAAGAGTGTCGTCAATATCCGCCAGAAGATGTACGAGACCTCGAATACATACTGGTCCGCACCGTTCAAGAGGCGATTGCGCGGGCTGACAGGCGGCATCGTTCTGAACCTGGGAACGCCCCAAAGATCCGCAACACTGACGAACGTATATCCCCGTGCCTTCAGATAGTTAATGATCTCCGGAAGCGCTGCCACGGTCCGGCTCCGGTCGCCGCCGGCGTCGTGCAGCAGCACGACGCTCCCAACGTTCCTGTTTACCTCCACGCTCTTGACGATATCGTGATAATCGCGCGGCCTGGCAGGGTCTTCGACCTCCGTACCCGACTTCAGTTCGTGCAGCCGCCAGTCCTGTGGATCGTTCTTCTCGCCGACGGTGATGTAACCGAGTTCGCCCGCAATCTCCATCGGTTCGACCTGCCGCCCGGTCTGCGGCTCGACATCTCCGCCGTAAGGGGGCCGGAACAGGATCGTAGAGTGTCCCGTGACTGCCTCGATCACGCGCTGAGTCGAGGTCAACTGCAGTTTCTGAATGTCCGCCGGCAGCTTATAGAGGTCCGGATGTGACCATGAGTGGTTGCCGATCTCATGTCCCTCACTCCAGATGCGACGGATCAGATCCTGGTTTGCGAGCGCCTGCGCACCCACGACGAAGAAGACAGCCGGCACGTGCTCACGCTTAAGGATATCCAGGATCTGAGGAGTCCATTCCGCGTCCGGCCCATCGTCAAACGAGAGGACGATCTGTTTCTGCTCGTTGTCGTTCGTCCCACCATAGCGCCGGAGAACGTAGGCGGAGGGCAGAAGCGGCACATGCGAGATAGGATCTACTTGATAACTTTCGCCCGTGATCAAGCCGGTCGTGGAGTCTACGTGAACGTCGCGTCGCCCCTCTTGTGGGCGCGCAAGCGGCTGCAACAGCTCTCCCTCGCCTTCAAAAGTCACCTCGCCCTGGCCCCCCAGAAGGATCTTATCCAGACCCCCGGAACGTGCAACCGCGGGCCAATCTCCGATCC
>JBBQVV010000434.1:0-5761 GCA_038211235.1 Chthonomonadales bacterium
TGAAACCATGCCGTACACCGGCAAGATAGGAGGACGACGATACCCAGGCGATTAGCTTAAGATCAAAGCGACGATTTATCGAGTGCGAAATGGAGCTGAAGGGATTCGAACCCTTGACCTCCTCGATGCGAACGAGGCGCTCTCCCAACTGAGCCACAGCCCCGGACCAGCTACTTTGTCCAGGTCAACGAGCACAATTCTACCATGGGGCATAACGATTGTCAAGAATGCCCGGCCCAACCAGGAACGCACAATGCTCGACCGTGACGAGCACGATTCACGTTCTGGGGTACAATGTCCGCAACGGAAGTGCGGAGGCGTCGCATGCGTCGATTGTCGTTCAGCGGGTTCGCCTGGGGACTACTGGTTTACAATCTGGCCGTCATCGTGTGGGGCGCTTTCGTCCGAGCGAGCTTCTCCGGCGACGGCTGCGGCGCGCATTGGCCGAACTGTGGAGCGGCGGTACTTCCAAACCTGCAGCACAGGCCGATGCTCATCGAGTTCGTCCATCGCGCATCCAGCGGCCTGGTCCTGGTGCTCGCCGGAATCCTCTTTGTCTGGGCGCTAAAGCGGTATCCGCGTAACCACCCCGTTCGACTCGCGGCCCTCGGAGTATGGCTGTTCACCGTCTCGGAGGCGATCCTCGGCGCCATTCTTGTGCTCTATAAGTTGGTCGCTCATAATCCCTCGATCTACCGTGCGGCAGCAATCTCTCTCCACCTGACCAACACGTTCCTGTTGCTCGCGGCACTTACGCTGACCGCATGGTGGGCGGCTGGCAATCCATTTGTTCGCCTGTCTCGACAGGGCGCCCTCGGCAGCGCGCTCCTGCTTGGCGCGGTCGCGACGTTGATTCTGGGAGTCAGCGGCGCGATCACGGCTCTGGGCGATATGCTGTTTCCCGCGGCGACATTTCTTCAGGGTCTGCACGACGACCTATCGCCAACCGCGCACTTCCTTGTCCGACTTCGACTCTTCCATCCGCTTATCGCGACATCCGTGGGACTCTATTTGGTCCTCGTTTCCGGACTGGCCAGCCACCTCCGCCCGTCCGAAAACAGCCGACTGTTTGCGCGCTTGATGGGAGTTGCCTTCGTTGCGGAGATGGCACTTGGTATTGTCAACTACTTCTTGCGGGCTCCTGTTTGGATGCAGTTGGTACACCTACTATTCGCCGACGCTGTCTGGATCATTCTGGTACTCGTGTCGGCCTCGGCGCTCGCCGACAACGCGCTGCAGGTCGAGACGATCCCTTCTGAACCTGAGTTCGAGCGGCAGCGCGCGGAGCTCGGCGCCGCAACCTGGCGGGACTACGTCGCGCTGACGAAGCCGCGCGTCATCAGTCTCCTGCTGTTTACGACGATCGCGGCAATGTTCATCGCGAAACCCGACTTCGTTTCGCATGGTAGCTGGCACGGCGTCGCGCTGCTCATTGTGGTCGGAATCGGGGGATACATGGCGGCGGGCGCGGCCAACGCTATCAATATGGTTATTGACCGAGACATCGACGGGCTGATGAAGCGAACTTCTCGCCGGCCCACGGTAACGCAGCAGATCCCATCGACGACCGCTCTCTGGTTCTCCTTTGGCCTTGCCGGCGGCTCCTTCGCGCTGCTCTGGTCCGCGGCAAACCTTCTCACCGCCATGCTCGCACTGGCGGGCCTGGTGTTCTACGTGATCGTGTACACTATGCTGCTGAAGCGTCGCACTTGGCACAACATCGTTATCGGAGGCGCCGCGGGAGCATTTCCTCCCCTTGTCGGATGGGCGGCAGTGACGGGAAATCTGAGCGTATTGGCCTGGTACCTCTTCGCAATCATCTTCGTCTGGACGCCGGTTCACTTCTGGGCGCTCGCGCTGCTGCTTAAGGACGACTACGCGAGTGTTGGAATACCGATGCTTCCGGTTGTCCGCGGGGAGAGGGCCACGGTCATTCAAATAGGCGCCTACGCTGTGCTCACGGCGCTCGTCTCCTTGCTGCCGTTCTTTGTTCGTCACGAGGTGGGACTGTTCTATCTAATTGGCGCGTTGGCTCTGAACGGAGCTCTGCTCCTGCAAAGCCTGCGCCTTTACCAGAAGATCGAGCGGCCGAGGGCCAGTTCCCTCTTTCACTACTCGATGCTCTATCTCGCGCTGCTCTTTCTCGTAATGGCAGTCGATCGCGCAATTCACGCCTGACCGACCTCATTGCGCGGGACCGAACAGCCGATCTCGCAGGAACTGGCCCATAAACCGCGCTGAGTAACGCGAAGCAGCCCGCATTATTTGCAGCATTTGTGCCATAATTTGATGGGTTCGCACTTTCGTATCGACACATCCAGGACCGCAATATGAGTTGCGCGTTCGCTTCGTACCACCCAGCCCGTGATTGACAATTCAGGAATTCTGACGGAATCCGACTTAGGATCCTCCGTTGCCGAACGAGCGGCGTTAATTCGTGAAAAAAAGCACAGGATCCGGTCGGACTGGTTGACTCGGGATTCGACCGCAGGTATACTTGCGCAAGAGTGCGGTAGGCTGGTCGCGCAGTGCGGCGGATCGGACCGATATGAGGGAGCACGCAGATGGCTCAGGTCTTCCACCCCAGCATGAACTACCTGGCGAGAGCCAGCATCGGCGGCGGCGGCGGTTTTGCGGTTATACTGGTACTTGCCGGTATTGGCCTGTCTCGATCCCCCTACAACACCAAGGTCGGCGTACAGAAGGAGCAGCCCGTACCCTTCAGCCACGAGCACCATGCGGTTGAGCTCGGCATAGATTGCCGCTACTGTCATACCGCGGTAGAGAAGTCGCCCAGCGCCGGAATCCCTCCTACTCATACCTGTATGTCTTGCCACTCGCAGATCTGGACCAACAGCCCGCTTCTCGAACCCGTGCGAGCCAGTTACGTGAATCAGGAGCCTCTAAAGTGGAACCGCCTGCACAGCGTTCCCGACTTTGTATACTTCAACCACAGCATCCACATCAACCGCGGTATCAATTGCAACACGTGCCACGGGCCGATTCAAAAAGAGATGATCGCCTCCAAGGGCAAAGCGTTCTGGATGTCGTGGTGCCTCAACTGTCACCGAAATCCAGAGAATGCGGTGGGTAAGCGCGAGGATGTTTTTAGCCTCTACTGGAAGTATCAGACATATCAGATTAGCGATGAAGAGATCGAGCGGATGGAAAAGGAGCTGCGGGTGCGCCCTGCTCCCTCGCTGAGGGCCGAAATCGCAGCTGCCAAGAAGGACAGGCTGACAGCCGAACAGGCGACTCTGGCCGAAGGCGACGAATATACAAGGTCCTCTGACGAGTTGAAGGCTGGCGCGGTGAGAATGGATCAGTACAAAGTCAAGAAGGAACAACTCAGCGACTGCTATACGTGCCACCGGTAATCCCGTCCGATCTACGGGCACCTGAGATTATGGATAACCAACAAAACAGACCGCTGGATCTCGAAGCCATGCGCTCCCGGCTCGCCGGGCAGACCGGAAAGCAGTACTGGCGCAGCCTCGAGGAGCTTGCTAACGAACCCGGCTTTCAGGAGATCCTGGAAGACGAGTTTCCTCAGCAGTCCCGCCCGCTGCGAACGCCCGTGGATCGGCGCCAGTTCCTCTTAATGACGGGCGCCTCCCTCGCGCTGGCGGGCCTATCCGGCTGCCGGTACCTGCCCCAGAAGAAGATAGTGCCATACGTCGAACAGCCGGAGGACATGATTCTCGGCGTTCCGATGCACTATGCGACATCGATTCCGCTGAGTGGATACGCTAGTGGCGTTATCGTCACGAGCCACGAGGGCCGTCCGACCAAGCTTGAGGGCAATCCGGACCATCCTGCAAGCATGGGCGCGATCGATGCGATCACGCAAGCTCAAGTCCTGACAATGTATGATCCGGACCGATCACAGGCTGTACTTCATCTGGGAGGTCCGAGCACCTGGGATGACTTTACTCGGGAGCTGCGATCCAACCTACAGATCAGCAAGGGCAACGGACTCCGGGTATTGACCGAGACCATCACCTCGCCTACGCTCGCCGACCAGATTCGACAACTGCTCAAACAGTTTCCTGGTGCGCAATGGCATCAATACGAGCCGTGCGGACGAGACAATGTCCGGGAGGGAGCGCGGCTGGCGGTCGGAACTCCGGTCAATACGGTCTACCATTTTGACAAGGCGGACCGCATCCTCTCATTGGACGCGAACTTCCTGCTCGGCATGCCGGGTAGTGTTCGGTACGGGCACGACTTCGCCAATCGACGGCGAATTCGCACGAGCGACTGTGGCACGGGCCAGCCCGCGAACCTTACGATGAACCGCCTCTACGTGGTGGAGAGCAGCTACACGGTCACCGGCGCGATGGCAGATCATCGGCTTCCGTTACAGCCGTCGCAAACAGAGATCGTTGCGCGCTACGTCGCCGCCGGAGTGACCGGGTCGGGGTCCAGTGCGCCCGCGCTTCCGGAAGGAGTAACGAAGTCATGGCTGGACGCCTGCGTCGCGGACCTCAAGGCCGGACCGAAGGGCACGTCCCTGGTCATTGTCGGCGATCACCAGCCGCCGGCGGTACATGCGCTCGCTCACGCGATTAACGGAGCGCTTGGAAGCATCGGCCAGGCCGTCACCTATACCGCGCCCATCGAAGCGTCGCCGGAATACCAGCTGGGATCCATTCAGAAGCTCGTTGCGGATATGAACGCGGGGAGCGTCACGATGCTGATGATGCTCGGCGGCAATCCGGTGTACAACGCCCCCGCAAACCTGAACTTTGCGGAAGCACTCGGACGCGTATCGAACCGTTCACACCTGAGTCTCTATGAGGACGAAACATCCGCGCTCTGTCACTGGCATCTGCCGGAGACCCATTTCCTCGAGGCTTGGAGCGACACGCGCGCCTTTGACGGGACGGTCTCGATCGTGCAGCCCCTCATCGCGCCACTGTATCAGGGCCGGTCGGCACATGAGGTGCTCTCCGCACTGCTAATACTGCCCGGAATCACGGAGACTGACGCATACGGCACAATCCGCGCGGGCTATGATATTGTTCACGAGTTCTGGAGCAGGCAGGACAATGCCGCGGCCGCGGCGCTGGTCCCAGGCTGGACCGGTCTTTCGGAAACCGAGTTCGAACATCGCTTCCAGACGGTTCTTCATGACGGCCTGTTCAAGAACTCCGCCGCGCCGACTATCACCCCTACTCTGGATATCGCCAAGGCGACGGCCGCGGCTGCAAACCCGGAGGCCCCTTCCGGCGGACTTGAGCTTGTCTTCCTGCCTGACCCAACCATTTACGACGGCCGATTTGCTAACAATGGATGGCTGCAGGAGCTCCCGAAACCGATTACAAAGCTCACATGGGACAACGCGGCACTCATCAGTCCAAAGACTGCATTTGACCTGAATCTAGCTCCGAAAGGAAAGGCTGATCGCGCGTTTGAAGCCAATGACAAGGTCGTGACGATAACCGTCGGCCAGTCAACCCTTAACGCCGCCATCACGGTTGTGCCCGGCCACGCTGACAATACGATCACGCTGTACCTCGGCTACGGACGTACGCACGGTGGCAATCTGGCAAATGGCGCCGGTTTCAACGCATACAAGCTCCGGACGACAGACGCGATGCACCTGGTTACCGGAGTTAAGCAGCCGGTGTGGAACGGCGAGACATATGAGCTCGCGCACGTCCGCGAGTTCCATACGATCGATGCGGCCGACAAGAAGACGGAAGAGCTGATACGAGTCGTGCCGATCGAGGAGTTCGCGAAGACCCGGACGATCGTG
>JBBQVV010000435.1:0-5721 GCA_038211235.1 Chthonomonadales bacterium
AACCATCAGGACGCAACGACAGAGGATCTGTTAAGACTGGTGGATCGGACCGGCAACAATGAGGCGTTTGGCATTACGTTCGATACCGGCAATCCACTTTCGGTTGGGCAGGATCCCGTCGATGCGGCTATTAGGTTAGCGACTGTTATCAGACACGTTCACGTGAAGGACTACACGATACACTACGCGCCAAACGGCTACCATCTGGTGCGGTGCGCGGCGGGCCTGGGCGCAATCGATTTTCCGGCGATCCTCAATGCGGTTCGCGCTAACGGGCACGGCGTCGTTCCTGCGATCGAGGTCGCTGCACAGGCAACGCGTACGATACCGATTCTAGATCCTGGCTGGTGGGCCGAGTTTCCATCGCGCGACGCACGAGATCTCGTGCCGGCGCTGCGCGTTCTCTGGGAAAGGGGCCGTCCGGCGAACGAGCCATATTCCAGTTCATGGGAGCTGGGAGCCGACTCGGCGACCGTGGCCGCGGAAGAGCTAGATATCGTTACACGAAGCGCCGCCTATTTCCGTGAACTGTAACGGGCGAGGCTCCAATCGGTTCTGGGGCGGTCGGACTCGGGAATCTCTAGGAAACAGCTGTCCGATCAGTGGGTTGTGACTGGAAGCGCAGCCGAGCGCCAACTATCGAGCGGCGCGCCGGTGCGGGGAGCGCGCACGTGCGTCCCATCGCGGAATCCTTCTTTTCGCCCGTTACTGTTCCGCGGAACCGCTCCAAGGACATCTCGCGCTACGCCTATTTCCAGGGGTCGATCTCACGCGGCCTCTGGCGGTTTACTACGTACCACTTCACCAGGCGATCAGCCTGGCTGATCGCCGTCACAATACTCTTTAGTGGCTATGCGGTAAACACGCTGGAGATCCAGGCATATACCCCGTTCGCCTATCTCGTGTTCATCTGGCTTGTTGCGTTTGCCGGATCTTTCCTCTCCCGCCCCCGTGCCGCGTTGACGGCGTCCCACTCCGACCGCGTTCGTGTCGGTGAGACTCTCACCATCGAGCTGGAGATTACCCAACAGCATCGATGGCGCCAGGAGCTGACCGTGGTGCCGCACCTGCTGCCGCCCGCACTCGATCCACAGCCTGAAGATGGGTTGACGCTTCCACCACTCAAGCAAGGCGAGAGCGCGCGAGCATCGCTCGGTCTCGTCTGTCGTTCACGCGGGAGGCACCTCTGGCACGGTTTTCGAGTGGAGACCGACTTTCCGTTCGGACTCTTCCGCGCTTACAGTGTCATTTCCGGGGCTCACGGCGTTCTCGTGACGCCCAGCTTCAATCCGATCACGGCAGTTCGCGTTCCCAGCGGCCGGAGATACCAGCCGGGCGGGGTCGCGATGGCATCCAGTCTCGGCGATTCGTCTGAGTTCATCGGCAATCGTGAGTACCGCGAGGGAGATAATCTGAGAGACATGGATTGGCGCGCCACGGCCCGGCTGAACCGGCCCATCGTCCGCGAGTACCGCGAAGAGTATTTCCTGCGTGTGGCAGTTGTGCTCGATACGTATCTGCCAAAGGGCTCGAGTGCCGCCGACCGTGAGAACTTCGAGCGTGCGATCTCCGTGGCCGCGTCGATCAGTGACTGCATGGCGAGGTCGGACTACATCGTAGAGCTGTTTGCGGCGGGACCGGAGCTTTACCGGCTTACGGCCGGGCGGAGTCTAGGCTACATCGATAGGATTCTCGAGATCCTGGCTTGCGTGGAGGGCAACGTAGAGGAGCCATTCGATGCGCTTGAGCCGGAGATCATGCAGAGTCTCGCTCAGATTACCAGTGTTGTGTGTGTATTCCTCGATTGGAATACGAGGCGTCGACAGTTCGTCGACGAGTTGGTGTCGCAGGGAGCAGGGTTGAGAGTGGTCGTTGTGCGAGACGCGCCCTGCTCGCTGGATCCATATGACACCGCTCTGCCCGGCGGCGTCTCAGTAATCACGAAGGACGGTTTTCGTTCCGGATTCGATGAGATATGAGATCCTCCGCGTTGGATTGCCTGCGGCGACTTCCCGCGACGACCGTCCGCCTGATCGCGCTCTATGCTCTTCTCAGGATGGAGGGCAACTCCGCCGCAATACCCATTTGGGCAGCATTAATTGTTATCGCGACAGTCGTTCCCTCGCGACTTCCCAAAAACGCGGCCGTTTTATGGCTCCTCAGGATCCTGGCCTTCGGATGCGTAATATACACGATACGCGCGCGCACTATTGACATGATCAACATGTTCGACATGGCGACGATGACATGGGTGGGAGAGCTTCTGGCAGCTGAACTCACGCTCTCCACCTGGACGGCATCGGCCGACGACCCGGTGCCTGCGCGTTCTCTGTTTCTTTCGGGCATAATATTACTAGCTGCATCGAGCGTGCGCGATGATGAACAGATGTTCGTCATCGCTCCGGCGTACTTCTTCGCCGTACTCGTCACCCTCCGGTACGGAGCGAGGACCTCGACAGCGCGACCGCGACAGCATTCCGTCGTCTCCTGGCAGTATTGTCTGGCGGTCGCATTGGCCCTGGCCGGTGGCGCCGCTTCGAGCGCGCTTCTGACCGCTCAGAGATCCGCCATCTACATGCTCGGCGTGCGATTTCTGGGCGACCATGCGTCCAACGAGGGGCCGGCGCTATCGATCAGTCCCATCCTGACATCGACCTTCGGCCAACGAGGCTCGATGACACGCGCACTGCGTATCGAAGGCGAGGGCGACTTCTCCCATCTGCGTGGGATTGCATACACGATCTATAGCCGCGGAATGTGGGCGCCCCGTATCTCGGACCACGATCAACAGGAGATCAATCCGAGCGATCTCGATGCACCGCAAAGCCGCCGGATCGTGAGCGTTACGCGGCTGCTTCACAACTATGGAATCCTCTTTGCGCCTCTAAACTCGCAGGGACTCCGGTTTTCGCGCGGAACTGCCGTTTATCGGTTCGCGGCGAATGGCGGCATGCTGAGGACGATCGATACGGTACCGGCTCAATATCAGATCGCATTGTCAAGCAGTGAAGAGCACCAGGGCCCGTTGTGCGCGCCTCCAACGGCTGCGGAGCGGCGGCAACTCCTAGACGTGCCGAGGGACATTGAACCGGGCGTTCGCATGCTAAGCAAAACGATAACTGGTGGAATCGCACAACCACGCCGGAGAATCGAGCTTATCGAGCAGTATCTCATTTCGCACCACCACTATAGCCTCACCGTCGATATCGGCGCAGGCGATCCCGTCTCGAACTTCCTTCTGAAGCGCAAATCCGCCCACTGCGAATACTTCGCCTCGGCTGCCGTGATTCTGTCGCGACTTGCCGGCGTGCCCGCGCGCTACGTGATCGGCTACCTGGCGCACGAGAGGGATGGACCAGACGCCGTAGCAGTACGCCAGCGGGACGCGCATGCCTGGGCCGAGTGCTGGCTGCCTGATGTCGGCTGGGTAGTCCTCGACGCGACGCCGGGCGACGGCCGCCCGGACGCCTTGACGGACCGGCCCTCCGTGATCGCGCGCTGGATGGAGCGTATTCAGGATACGCTCACCGCAATAAGAGCCGCGGCGAATGGACTGGGAGTGGTCCGTCTAATGTGCGTCGTCTTTGGCATCGCCGTCGTTTTCACGGCCGTTCGCGCGATACTGTCGCTCCAGATCTTGCGTCATCGGGCAGGAGCGAAGGACGAATACGAGACACGGGATGCGCAACTGGCTGCCCTCCACGGTGAGTTTGTGCGCTTCATGCGGCGCTTGGGTCTTGTGTGCCCAATGGGTGTGACGTGGGCTGAGTTCCTAGCAGCGAACAAGGATAGCGGTACCAGCATGGCTCCGGCGCGGGAACAGTTCGACAGTGCGGCCGAGTTTATCGCGGAGTACAATGCCGCAAGGTTTGGGGGGCGTGGCTCCGGCGGCGACATGGAGCGACTCCGATCGCTCCTAACGCGTATCAGCGTGAAGCAACCGAGCCAAATAAGCGAGATCGGCGAAGCGAGGACAGGATGATTGAACCGGGAATCGAAACGGTACGAGCGATCGAGGAGAGTCTCGCTCAGGTGATTCGCGGGAAGCTCGAAACCATTCGGCTGCTGCTCATCGGCATGCTGGCCGGCGGCCACATCCTCCTGGAAGACGTGCCGGGAACGGGCAAGACCACCCTCGCGAAATCACTCGCAAAGGCCATGGAGGGCGTGTTTCACCGCATCCAGTTCACGCCTGACCTTCTTCCCGCGGACATCCTGGGCAGCAACGTGTACCGTCCGTCGGACGGATCGTTCGAGTTCAGATATGGGCCGGTGTTCGCAAACGTCGTGCTGGCGGTCGAGATCAACCGCACGTCGCCACGGACGCAGTCGGCGCTTCTTGAGGTGATGAGCGAGAACCACGTGACGATCGACGGCGCGGAGCGTCCACTTCCGCAGCCATTCTTTGTGATCGCAACGCAGAATCCGATCGAGTTTCACGGAACCTATCCGCTGCCCGAGGCGCAGCTGGACCGATTCGCGGTTCGTCTGACGATCGGCTATCCTTCTCCTGAAGAGGAGCTTGACATACTCTACAGTCAGAACGACAGCCATCCCTTCGATCGACTGTCCGCCGTCGTGACCTGCGAGGACGTGATCGCACTGCAGCAGGCCGTCAAGCAAGTGTGCGTCGAGCGGTCCGTGGGAGAGTACATCCTGCGCCTGATCGGTGCGACGCGCACGGATGTGCGGCTACGGCTTGGAGTGTCTCCACGTGGCTCACTTACGCTCTACCGGACCTCGCAGGTCCGTGCATTTCTAGAGGGGCGGGACTATGTGCTACCGGAGGATGTCCGGGCCCTTGCCGCGCCCGTCCTCGCACACAGGATGCTCCTGGACACCAAATCCCGATACGGCGGCGTGCTCCCTGGGCGCATCGTCGAGGAGATTCTCGAGTCGACCGCGGTTCCGCGATGAGTGCGCGCCTGCGCCGCCCATCACCCCAACCTTTTCACGATCGCATCCACATCGTAGACGCATCCGCCCCATGTGCCTCCTCCGGCAGCCTGCAGGGCCGCCCATAGCCGCGTATCATCCGGCAGGTCCGGATCCGGCGCCAGATCCGGCCGTGAAGGCCGTTGTCGCAGAGCTTCGGTGCCGGCAGCGGCGCCCCAAATCTCATGGCCGTGCCCGATCAGATCGACTCGCCCCTCTAACCGGTTTCGATCGATCATAATTTCGATCGTATCGCCATCGAGCACTTTGCCGATCGGTCCCCCTGCCAGCGCCTCCGGCCCGATATGGCCGATGCACGCTCCCGTGGAGACCCCCGAGAAGCGGGCATCGGTCAGCACGGCGACGTGTTTGCCCCAGGGAACGTGCTTGAGCGCGGAGGTTATCTGGTAGGTTTCCTCCATCCCCGAGCCCATGGGCCCGCGGCAGATGAGGACGAGGACATCACCCGCCTTGACCGCGCGATCGCCCTGGCCCTTGATGGCGGCGATGGCGGCGCGTTCCGAGGTGAAGACGCGGGCCAGGCCAGTCTTTCGATAGATGCCATCCGCATCGACGACCGTCGGGTCGATGGCCGTGCTCTTGATGACGGCTCCCTCCGGGGCGAGGTTGCCCCGGGGAAAGGTAACCGTCGAGGTCAGGCCGCGACTGCGTGCCTGCTCGGGGCTCATGATGACCGTCTCGGGATCGACACCGTCTTTTTCCAGAAGCACCGCGCGTAGCCGGGCGCGGCGAGGAGAGTGTTCCCACCAGTCGAGGACGCTGCCC
>JBBQVV010000436.1:0-5685 GCA_038211235.1 Chthonomonadales bacterium
CATAAGTGCCCTAGAACTATTCCGGAATTAGTTCGCGAGACCGGCGTCCCGGTCGAAGTCGCGCGCGCCTGCCTACTACGACTGGGCCACGAGGATCGATCGCCGCGCGGCTTGCCTGATACAAGAAGCCAGCCGAGCCGAGTGTGGAGGTGTCTGGTGCAATCATGCTACGGCGTGTAGAGCTCGGCGCTCGCGAGCTGGGTGACTATGCCGTTGAAGACGAAGTATCCTCCGGCCCCCAGCACCTGACCGTTAGGGAGTAGTGTCGCGGTGTGAAATTCGCGGACGTTGTTCATGTGGCCGGCGCCAGCCAGCGGCCAGGAGTTGGTCGATGAGTCGTAGAGACGGGAATAGCTTGTAAAATTGTACTTGTCCCTCCCTCCAGCTACCAGAGCCCTTCCTGTGCCGAGCCGCGTCAGCGTCTGGCCGCTGCGGGAAGGGGCCACGTCATATTGACCGGTCCTCTTCCAGGTGTCCGCGGCCGGGTTGTAGAACTCGCTGGCGTCGCTAGAGAGTTGTGTACCTCCAAACACCAGCACGTCGCCGTTCGTGAGCAGCGTCGCCGTGAGCGTGGGACGATAGACGCTCATGCTGCCGACCAAGGTCCAGTGGCCATTGGCATAGAGTTCGGCGCTTCGGCCACCTGCCGATGTGCTGCTCCCTCCCGCGATCAGCACTTGACCGCTGGAAAGCAGCGTCGCCGCCGTGCTAACTCGAGCAACGTTCAGGTTGCCGGTGGCTTTCCAAGTCCCGGTGGATGGGTCGTAGAGCTCGGCGGAGTTGTCCGGGTAGGTGAAACCTCCACTGCAAAGCCCGCCCGCGACCAGCACCGAGCCATCGTTGAGCAACGTCGCGGTGTGGTTGCCACGGGGTTTGGTCATGCTGCCCGTGGCCGTCCATTGGCCGGTTAACGGGCTGAACATCTCAGAGGTGGCGGTGCAAGGAGAACTGCCATTGGTGATCCCGCCGGCGACCAGCACCTCACCGTTCGGGAGCAGCGTCGCTGTATGGCCCCCACGGGCCTTGGTCATGCTGCCGCTCAGGGTCCACTTACCCGTGGCCTGGTTATACAGCTCTGCGCTGGCGAGAGAGCCTGTAGCGTTGCCGCCCCCGGTAATCAGCACCTCACCGTTCGGGAGCAGCGTGGCGGTGTGACCTGTGCGGCCGGTGTTGAGGCTACCGGTATTCGTCCAGGTGCCGGCGAGAGCCGGGACGGCTGTGCTTGCTGCCAAGCCGATAAAAATCGATCCTACTAACACGCGAGTCCGGATCGCTTCGAACTCGTGCACATTCACGCGAATCATAGTAACCTCGTGTCGCTTTACGGTTCTGGTCGAACCCCCCAGGAACCGAGAAGCGCAGGTCGTGACAACATCCGCGTGGCTCCATAGAGATCGAGTCATACCTAAACATAGGCGGGATCTGCTACCGCAGTTGTCAACGAAGTGTAAGATATTCGTCAATTCTCATGCGAACGACAACAGCAACGTTCGAAATCAAATCATAGTTGAAGAACATTATTGAAGAACATTCCAATCCGTGCGGGGCGCAGGGACCATCCGGTTCAGCTTCGGGATTGAAACGCCTCCGCGTTGCGGCCTCGCAGCGGCCTCGCATCCGTCGAACTCACATCGTCGTGGCAGAGCCGATGCCTGGAGATGCTTCACTCGTCAATGAGTTCGCGTCGCATCTAGATCCACTCGCGGATCTGGCGATTCCGACCCAGTCCCTTGCGACTACTGGCTCGCTTTTTTCGCATCATCACGGCGACAACGCGCAAGTACCTCAATAGTCCGGTTCCTTCCGACAGTGGTGGAAGTCGGCTGTTGGGCGCATTATCTCGACTCCGGCGTTATCCGGAGTGAGCGCACGAAACACGCTGGAGGCTCACCGAGTGTGTGTTCCGGCTGATCCGACGCTCTGGATAACTGCTACAGGGTTTCGAGGAAGGTGAGGAGTTCTGGCGAAGGCCGCCATTTCCGGGAGCTTTTCGCTTCGAGCCCTGCACGCTTCCAAAACGCTTCCAGTGCATCCCGCTTCGTCTGGAGGTTGGTGCTGACATAGCGGCTGGTCGTCGCCACCGAGGAATGGCCGAGGTAGTCACGAATCACCGTGATGTCGACTCCCGCCTGTAAAAGCGCGCACGCGCAACTGTGGCGTAGCACGTGAGGCGTGATGCGACGTTTCCGCAGAGCCGGACATCGCTCGGCCGCAATCCTTGCATGCTTCCGGATCAGATACGCCACGCCATCTCGCGACAGCGGCCCACCCGTCGCGTTCATGAATTAAGGATCGTCGCCGCTGCCGGCGCGAATGATCCGACGCAGGGCTGTCGCGGTTTCCGGCCACAATGGGCAGATCCGCTCCTTGCTCCCCTTGCCCAGAAGACGCACTTGTCTGGGGCGGTCCAGCCGGAGAGCCGACGGACGGATCGACAGAGCTTCGGCTACGCGGGCTCCCGTGTTGTACAGGAACAACAGCAGCGCACTATCGCGTTCGCCATGCCGTGAGCGCACGTCGATCGCGGCGATCAATGCGCGCGCCTCCTCCGGCTCCAAGTAGGTAACGGTCCGGCGCGTGGCCCGTTTGGTCCGTATGGCTAGGATCGCGCCGTACTGCCCGGCGCGGGTCACATCGTGCCGGAGAAGATACTGAACAAAGCTCCGCACGGCCGCCAGACGGCAATTTCGCGTAATGGCGGAGTTGCCCCGCTTGGTTTCGATATATGCTCCAGAAACGCGAGGACCGTGTTAGCTCGCACGTCGTCGAGAGTCAGACCAGCAACCGGCTTACGTTCGTGATCTGCCAGGAACAGGAAGAACAGCTTCAGCGCGTCGCGGTAGGCTCGCACGGTGTGGGCGCTCGCTCCGCGCGTTTGGCGGAGATATTTCTGAAAGAAGCTCTGCGTGGAGCTGAGTAATGACTCGATGTGAGAACGTCTCATTGCCCGCCTCCCCGGCTCTCGCGATACCGGCGGTGCAGGCGATTGGCGGCGAGGTCCAGCAACTCTGGCGTCGCATTAAGGTATGTCTCGGTTCCCATGATGTCCTCGTGGCCCATGTACGCGGACAACCACGGCAAGCGAGTGTGCAGGTCAGCCCCCTGCTTGTACCACTGGCTCAACCGGTGGACCGCGAAGGCGTGCCGAAGGTCGTAAGGGCGTGGTCCGACTCGCCCCTTTGGTGGCTTCATGCCCGCGAGTTGAAACAGGCTGCGAAGCGTTCCACTCGCCGTGCTCACGGGCAGTGTGGTTTTGTTGCCGCCGACGAAGAACCGGGCATCCGTGTCCGCAGGCGCGAACTCCCTCCGCGCAGCCAGGTATCGGTCGAGTTCACTAGCCAAGGAACGATCAAACGGAACCCACCTCGCCCGGCCCTTGAAAATGTCGACGAACAGGACGGCGGACCGTGTGTCCACATCACGAATCCGCAGCCGTAGTGCCTCTCCAAAGCGTATGCCGGTGCAGTAGAGGACAAGCAGCAACGCCCTGTACAACCCGGCGCGAAAGCGCGGACGATTCAGGCTGTCGCACAGCGCCACGAGTTTGAGAACGTCTTGCTTGGTGAGAAAGTGCGGCACGAACGCGGACTTGGTCGGCAACGTAGGCCAGCGGGGTTCGACAAAGATGCAATCTGGTGAACGCCGCAGGAAGGCGAATAGTTGCCGCAGGACAGCGGCATCCGCCGAGACGCTCACCGGCTTTCTGCCGGGTTTCTCCGATAACCACTCGAGAGCAGCCTGATCCAATGACAACCTCTTGGGCGCGGAGGCAACGAGAAACCGGTCAAATTCCCGCAACGTGAACTCGGCCCGCGCGTAGCGGTATCCGAGGCTCCGTTTGAACTGAAGGAACCTATGTAGATCACCCGCGATCGAACTCTTGAAGATGCTATTCATCGCGGCACTGGCAAGGCCACGCCCCGCAGGCGCTTCAACGCGACTCGCACATAGACCGATGTGGATGACACGCTACGGTGGCCGAGAATGTCACTCACGATTTTGATGTTCGCGCCCGCATCCACCTGCCGCGTGGCGTGACTGTGTCGAAAAGCATGCGCCCCTATTACTTTCGCCTGGATGCCTGCCAACGTGGCCCAGTACCGGATCCGGTGGCGGATGGCTCCGCTGGTTATCGGCTCGTAGGGCATGTTCTTTCGCAGGAACAAATGAGCGCTTCCCTTCGCGGGCGGGCGTTCGCAGCGAAGGTAATCTGTCAATGCCCTGGCGACCGCTGGCAGCAGCGGAAGCTCGATCCGCGCTTGGGTCTTGGGACGACGCGCTCTGATTGCCGAGCCTGTCCAGTCGATATCCTCGATCCGGAGAGCGAGCACTTCGGCGGCGCCCAATCCATAAGTGGCCAGCAGCAGGATGATCGCGAAGTCTCGTCTTCCCGGTGATCGCTTCTTCTCGATGGATCTCAGGATGCGCCGCACATCATTCCACGGCAACGTTCGCGGGGGCCGCTGAGACAGGCGAAAGCGAGGCCGCATCACACCACCCGCCAGATCGGACGCCAACCTGCCAGTCGCATGGAGAAAGCGAAGAAACGCTCGAAGCGAGCTGCATGTGTCGGCCACGGTGCTCGTGGAGAACCGCGCGGCGGTCTTACTCACGAACGCATCCACATCCTTCAGACTGGTGTGCTCAATGGGCCGTCTTCGATTCCGCAGCAGCGCCAAGAATGCGCCAGCCGTATCGATGTCGCGCCGCAGAGTCCAGTCCGACACGCCGCAATGTGCCTTGCGGAACTGGCGATATTCTCCGAGCAACGGCGGCAATGGCGGAGCCTCACTCTTGACGCGCCATGGAGGCGTCGCCATGCCCAGTGCACGCAATGCGCAAGACCAAGCGTGCAGCGCATTGTGCGCAACACCACTACTGCTCGGTGCGCTTGTCCGTCTTCCGAGCCTGGGACCGGCGTAGCACCCGATAAAGCGCCGGACGCCCTCGCGGGTCAAGTGTTCGGCTTCGTCGAGTTTCCGGCACTCACAAAACGCCCGGAATCGACGAACCCACTGCAAGTAGATTTGGATCGTGCCCGAACACAAATGGCCTTTGCGCCATAGGTCGACGACGGCACGCTCACGATCGTCAACTGGCGTTTTGCGATTGCTCATGCACACTCTGACGAGCCCATGAACAAAGGCGTTGATGTATTATCACGATCGCCGACGCACGAATCAGGTGGATCTATTCACCTTCCGCGCAACTGCTCCGGATAACGCCGGAGTCGAGATAATGGGCCCAACAGCCTACCTCTACCATCCCGCGCGCCGGGTCGGTAAAGAAACTGTCGTACACAACATAAGCATCGGCCTGCAGATGTCCCTGGAAGTTCTTCAGAAACTGTTCCGGTCCGGCTCGCTCTCGGGTTGGTGTGTAGTCGTAAATAATCGCCGGATGATCCCGGTCCCCGACGTAAGGCCAGATCCTTCCTTTGCGCGCCTGCGGCAGGTTCCGGTCCAGCACCTTCACCGGTGTGTCGTCGGTTCCGACTGCTTTCGACGAGAGCACAAAATCCTGCAGCTTCTTATACAGCGGATTGAGCAGATCGGCACATTGCCTCATCCAGCCGCACATCGTCTGATCGTTGAGTTCCACGCCGAAGCGGCGAAAGATCTTTGCCTGCCGGTGCAAAGGCAGATGATCGGCGTACTTGGCCACGATCACCTGCGTCAGCAGACT
>JBBQVV010000437.1:0-5684 GCA_038211235.1 Chthonomonadales bacterium
TGCGATTTGTTCCAGACCGGAATGAGATCGACGCCGCGCTCGCCCGCTCGGATGCAGGCCTGGAGCTGCGCGCGCGCCTGATGCGCGAAACGGTCGCCGATGCCGAGTGAGTATCTGTCAAGCTGAACCATAGAGTCGTCGTACTCCTCCAGGGCTAAGATTAACACACGCTGCAAGGCGTGTCAATGCTCTGGAATGCGATCACCTCTTAAGACGATCGATCGATCACATAGCTTGACGATCCGGATCACGCACGCTTATAATGGCGGCGGTGGTACTGGCCGGGAAGGAGACGTGGGCAGCGATGCCGTTTAGACCATTGGGCACTACGGGTTTGGAGGTCTCGATCCTGGGATTCGGCGCCTCGCCTCTTGGCGGCGTCTTTGGTGAGGTCGAATCCTCGGAGGGCGTTCGAGCGGTCCATGCCGCTATCGATCTCGGCATTAACCTCTTCGACGTCGCGCCCTATTATGGGCTTACGCGGGCCGAAACTGCCCTGGGAGAGGGGCTTAAAGGGATCGCGCGTGACCGATACGTGCTTGCGACGAAGGTCGGCCGCTATGGCGGCTCAGAGTTCGATTTTTCGGCGGCACGCGTGCTGCGCGGTATCGAGGAGAGCCTGCAGCGATTGGGGGTCGAGACGATCGATATCATCACATGTCATGATATCGAATATGTCCCGATCGACCAGGTCATCGACGAAGCGATCCCCGCCCTCTATCGCGCCCGGGAGCAGGGCAAGGTCCGCTTTATCGGCGTCAGCGGGCTGCCTCTCAAAGTATATCACGTCGTGCTCGATCGGACGCCGCTCGACACCATCCTTTCCTACTGCCATCACACGCTCATCGACGACTCGCTAGCGGAGCATCTGCCCTACCTGGCGAGTAAGGAGGTGGGCATCATCAACGCTTCGCCGTTTGCGATGGGGCTGCTCACAGGCAGCGAACCGCCGAATTGGCACCCTGCCGACGAAGCGCTGCGCCAGGCTTGTGACCGTGCAGCCGACCACTGCCGGGTCCGCGGCGCCAAGCTTCCTCAGTTGGCGTTGCAGTTTGCGGTCTCCAACTCCGGCATCGCAACCACACTGACGGGGATGGCGACCGAACGCGAGGTCACACAGAACGTGTCCTGGCTCCAGCAGACTGTAGATTCGACACTCCTGGCAGAAGTGCTCGCCATCCTTGAGCCAGTCCACAACAGGACGTGGCCAAGCGGCATGCCGGAAAACAGTTAAGATGCCTTCCCCATATCCCGAGGTACTTGAATGACCAAAAGACCAGCCTTACTGGCGGCGCTGCTCACTGGTGTTTGCGCCGTCGGGTTCGCCGCAGTGCAGTCCGCCGGACCGCATGTGGGACGCCAATCCGACCGGAGCTTCATCGTCTCTACGCGTCAGCGGGTCGAGCCAGGCGGAATCGTACTCGATGGTCGCCCGACGGATATTGCGCTCCATCCTTCCGGGCAGTTCTTCGCGGTGCTAAACCAGAATGAGGTGCTGCTCGCGACGACTGCGGGCGTCATTATGAACTCCGGAGCGAAGCTGCACGATGGCGCCGGATTCCACGGCCTCGCCTGGTCGCCGGACGGGATGCGCCTCTATGCGAGCGTCTCGGAGGGCTACGTTGAGTCTTTCGACCTGCAGGAGCGGGCGCTGAAGTCACACGGTCGGATCGACATTCGCCCACAGGATGCGCCCGAGAATCCTCGCCCGGGCGGCATGGCGATAACGCGCGACGGAAATCGCCTCTTTGTTGCGGCAATGGACAGGGACGCCGTCGTGGAGGTCGACCTGCGTACCGAGCAGCGGGTGCGCGAGTATTCCGTCCAGAAGCTGCCGTTCGACGTCAAGCTCGGCGAGGACGAGAAGTCGCTCGTGGTATCCAACTGGGGCGGGCGCGCGCCATCCGAGGACGAGCCGATGGCCGCGACGGGCAGCACCATGATCGCCGTGGATCCGCACGGCGCCTCCTCCTCCGGGACGGTAAGCGTCGTGCGTCTTGCGACCGGCAACACCGCTAGCTTCCCCGTCGGCCTGCATCCCAGTGCGATCGCTGTTCACGGCAACACGGCCTACGTCGCGGACGCCGCCGGAGACGACATTTCGGTGGTGGACATGGCTGCCGCCCGACTCGTGAAGCGCATTCCCCTCAAGTGGGGCAAGATGAACCTGTTCGGCAGCATGCCCTGCGCGCTCGCGCTTCGGGGGCAGTCGCTCTACGTTTGCAATGGCGGAGACAACGCACTTTGCGAAGTGGATCTTGCAACCGCCTCCGTTCGTGGATTTCGGCCCGCCGGGTTCTTTCCGATCGGCATCGCGCTTTCACTGGATGGAAAGCGCGCGTACATCGTCAATACGAAGGGCAACGGCTCGACGCGCCGCACGGCGATCGGGCAGCCGGGGAACGCCCACGATTTTCAGGGCACGGTGTCGGTCGTCGATCTGGGAGCGTCGCTTGCGCAGGCGACGCAGCAGGTTGCCGACAATAACGGCTGGAACCGGGATCGGAAAGCCCTCAAGCCCGATCTCGCGGTCTATGCCGGCGCTATCGAGCACGTGCTCTATATCATCAAGGAGAACCGAACGTACGACCAGGTGCTGGGCGATCTTCCGCAGGGGAACGGAGATCCGAAACTGTGCGATCTTGGACGCCGCATCACTCCGAACGCCCACGCGCTGGTCGAGCAGTTCACGCTGTTCGACAACGCCTACGTCGCCGGCACGAACAGCGCCGACGGCCATGCGTGGTGCACCCAGTCGCTCGCCAACGACTATCTCGAGCACTTCTATACGGGCTACCGCACATACCCGGATGACGCAGACTGCGCGATGGCGATCTCTCAGTCCGGATGTCTGTGGGATGCCGCCCTGAAGAAGGGTAAGACATTGCGAGACTACGGCGAGGCGGCCGACGATGAGCTCGCTGTGTTCACGCCGACCGTCAAGAGCTGGCTCGAGGTGTGGAAGGACCGTCAAAGCGGCAAACATCGGATCCAGACGAGCGTGAATACGCGACTCGCGGCGCTGCGGCCCTATCTCCATCCGCGGCTGGTCTACTGGCCGCTGCTTCAAAGCGATCAGGAGCGCGCCGACCTGTTCCTCGGAGAGTATCAGCGGTTCAGCAGGCAGGACCGCGTGCCTAACCTGATGATCCTGACGCTGCCTTGCGATCACACGGAGGGTCGCGATCCGAACTATCCGAAGCCGCAGTCGATGGTCGCGGATAACGACCTCGCGCTGGGCCGCATCGTCGAAGCGGTCTCTCACAGCCCGCAATGGCGACACACCTGCATCTTCGTGATCGAGGATGACGCCCAGTCCGGCTATGACCACGTCGATGGCCATCGAACCGTGTTCATGGCATTCAGCCCGTTCGTCCGACGGAAGTTTATCGATCACTCGCTCTACAATACCTGCTCGATGCTCCGGTCGATCGAGCTGATGTTAGGAATCGATCCGATGAACCGGTTTGACGCGCTGACGCCTCCGCTCGCCGCCTGTTTCATGGAGACGCCGGACTATACGCCATACGCGGTCCGTGCAAACCAGGTCGCGCTCGACGACATGAACCCGCCGACGACGACCCAGACCGGCAAAGAGCTGTACTGGACGAAGCGCTCGATCGCTCTCGACTGGAGCGCCCCCGACCGGGCCGACCCTGTCGTCCTCAACCAGGTGCTATGGCACACGTTCCACGGCGTGGATACGCCATATCCGTGGTGACAGGGATCTGCGCCCCGACGTTGTTCTCGGACGGGCCATTGACGCGCGGAGGACAGAGGCAGCGGTTATTTCAATTCAGTTCACCGGGTGGGGGTTTGGAGACTTTGGAATGAACGGGATGGGTGAAGACGGGGTATGGGCGAAATAACCGTCAAAGAGCCGCGTGGAACTAGAGTCCTCGCCTTCTGAAAACTGTAAGTCCGCCTACGCCGACTCGGAACTTGGCGGTGCGTGTCGCGTAAAAAGTGTGAGGAATGTATCGGAACTGGCCGTTTTCGTGTCATTTTCGTTCGATTCTGTATGTGTTTCTGGCGCCCTGGCTCGGTAAAGATACGGGTACTGAGGCCGTTTAGCGTCTCACGATTTAACGAGGTTGAACAGGCTGGATGAGTTAGCCGCTGTTAGAATGCCTTAGACTGCAACCCTAATCTGGACGTACGCTCTGGAACCATGCGACGACTGCGGCCGCTGTCGTCTCGACGCTCGGTAATCGAGGCCCGTCGCCGGTCATTTCTCCAGGTTCTTCAGCATCGCGTCGTTGAATATCCACCCACATTCGAACGTGATGCAATCCAACGCGGACGGCGTCGCTAACAGTCCGCAATGGACAGAATCCGCGTCTTGGAGAGCTTGCCGACGCAGGTATGGCACATTCAATAGACAAGGTTGGCGCTGAAATCGGGCATCTTGCCTCGCTCGACCTGCTTTGTCCAGAGGGCGAGCTCGCCCTCGCGCCAGAACGTGGCGCAGAGCGCGAAGTACTCCAGGACCGCCTGGCGCTGTCCTTTTTCGAGAAGCTCCTTTGCGAGCGACATGTTGGGACCGAACGAGTCGAGTTCGGGCGATCCTGGTGTTTTCCCAGAAGCCAGCAGGTAGGAGACCGCAGTCTTTGTATCGCCGGACTTGAGCGCCACTCTGCCGAGGACCAGGTTGCCTTTGTGGATGGCATTTCCGTACCCATGTCCATCACGCTTCCCCGGCATCTCCAGGAGCTTGGTGGCGTATAGCCGCGCTTTGTACAGTTCGCCCGCCTCGAATGCTGCCACGGCCATATCCTCCCGGCAGCCGCTCTCATCATTGGCGTCGCCCGTTAGACGCCACCACCTCTCGTAGGCAAGAAGCGCCCTTCGCGCCGCCTCGCGATGCTGACTGCCGGTGTCCGAATTCATGTCTTCGGAATAGCAGTCGCCCTCAAATTGCGGCCATTGTGGGTCATTCGGATCAACCGCCTGCGCCCGGGTCAAGAGCCGGAAGCCAACCGTCGGATCCTGCTTCAGGAACCACCTTGCCGCGTTCCCGATAATCTTAGCGTTTCGCGGATGCGCGGATATCTGTTCCCGCCAGAGTTGGCCGGCCCGAGTGACAACAGAGTGTTTCGTTCCATCCACAAACGACATCTGGGGATGGCCGGCAAGGTCGGAGTCCGGGTGATGGCGAATTACCCAGAGCACGTGGCGCGCATGCGCCAGTCGCGCGGAAGGACTCGATTGCCAGAAGTAAAACATTGTGAGCTGGTCACGCGCATCCAGGTCGTCCGGATATTGCCGCAAGCGGCGCTCAAGTTGCTCCGGATCGGGCGCCGCCGGCTGGGACTTTGCTGGAGGGGCAGCGGCACTTGGCTGCGAGGAGCCGAGCACGCAGGTTGTGAATTTTGAGACGACGTTCGTCGCGTGGATCGGAGTCTGGGGCAGCGAAAAGGCAGCGGCGAGATACAGGAATCGTGCGGCCATGGGTGTCCTCCTATTTGATGGTTATGACTGGTTAGATGGACAAAGTAACCGTCCGATGCGCGACGTCAGACCCGTTCAGGCCGGGAGTTGTTCCCGATTCGTCAGTAACTCGATAGCCACATTGTGCGGATTGGCCCGGTTGGCGAGTGGTAGCTACTATTTCGTGAGTGCCGGGGATACAGTCAAGTGCATCTGCCTGGATGGTACAATCCAATCGCTGACTTCGGATAGTA
>JBBQVV010000438.1:0-5637 GCA_038211235.1 Chthonomonadales bacterium
ACCAAGGAGCAGTGACCCCAATTGTCCTCACTTATGTTGTTGATTAATCGTCCTGGAACTCGCCAGTTCACAAAATTCGTTATCATCGGCTCTACCAGTGCAGTTATCGACGTTGGCGTAAACCTGTTCTTGATGCGACAATATAATACGCCGTGGCTTCTAGCGGCGACCATTGGATTCGCACTTGGCGTTACAAACGGCTTTATATGGAATAGTCGCTGGACGTTTCGCGGACTGGGATCCGGCCGTCAGCATGAGCTATACGCCAAATTCGTAGCCGTAAATATCGTCGGGCTACTTCTCAACCTGTTGATCATGAAGTTTATCTTTATCGCGATGACCGGTCAAATCCTGATGCCGGCAAATCCCTCGCCTACTCAATGGAAGATCGCCAAGGCGGTCGCCATCGTCTTAGTTGCTGTGTGGAACTTCTCCGCCAACAAGCTTTGGACGTTTCGCCACAAGCCCTCGCCTGCTCCCGAGCGCGCATGAGGCGCTTGTATTCCCGATCGTCAGTAGTCGACCGGCCGCAGATAGTAGTCGTTGATTGATGTCGACGATATCATGGCCGTCGTCGGAAGATGACGCTTCCAGTGTGTCGAATCCACCTTGCGCTTGACCAGTCGGACATCGGCTTCGGGAAATCCCATCTCCAGCAGCCGAGCCACCGTGAATCCCCGCAATAAGTAGAAGAGTATGCGGTCGGCCTTCGGATATGAGATTCCGAAGTCGTGCTCGTCGGTCTGACCGACGATCAGATCGGCCGAAGCCGGCTTGTTCACGATGACGTCGGGAACTCCCATGTGCCGCGACAGCGCCCAGACCTGACTCTTATAGAGATCTCCCAGTGGGTTAACGGGCGGCGAGTCGTCCGCGTGCCACGTAAAATACCCGAACAGACGCTCGGTCTTATTTCCTGTGCCGACCGGGAGCGTGCCTAGTTTTTGACTCTGGTCGAAGAGCACTATCATTCGCACTCGCGCCATGACGTTGCCCTTGCGGCGAGCATCCGCATCGGGAGCCGAGTCGAGATACCCGTTGACGGCATTCGTGATCTCGATCGTCTCCATGTGGATGCCTGTAGCATCGGCGACGAGATGCGCATGGTCAAGACTCTCACGTGACGAGGACCGGTAGGGCATTCGGATACCATGGACGTTCGCCGGGCCGAGAGCTGCCGCCAGGAGGAAAGCCACCAGCGAAGAATCGACTCCGCCTGAGATGCCGACGACCGCCTTATCGAACCCGCGTCGCCTGACGATCTCATCGCGCAGAAATGCAATCAGCCACTCCGCCACGAGCGGCTCGTTGATCCGAAGATTCTCGTCAGCGTCTACGTCCAGTCGGGGAGCGCTCAGAACGGGGAGTCGTTCCATACCGATGTCTCCTATGCGCCTGGTTCCATGTGCGGCTTGCGCGCGATCTGATCCAGCTCCATGGTAATATCGCCCAGGGCGCTCTCAAGATCCGCCAGCAGCGGCGAGACCGCCCGCGCGGTCGCTACATCGTCCATGTCGAGGGTAGCCCGTACGATGCACTCGTCGATGGCGGAGGCCTGGACGACGCAGTTGCCCCAGGGATCTATGATGCGTGACGACCCGGTGAAGCCCTTTCCACCCTCGAAACCGACCAACCCTGCATAGACCACCCAGACGTTATGCTCGTCCGCGATTCCGGGCAGCAGCACGCCCCACCGCGTAACGTTGCCCAGGTGGTGGCCGCTGAACTCGCGCCCAGGCGAAGCGCTAATCACATAGATGGTCTCCGCGCCCTTGAGCGCGGCAAGCGTCGCCGAAATTGAGTGCCATACGTCTTCGCAGATGACGACTGCGGCCCGACCGAACCGCGTGTCGAATGCGCCGACGCCGCGACCGCGCGATACGAACCGCTTCTCGTCGAATACGCCGTACGTCGGGAGGAAAAACTTGCGATGGACGTGATGGATAGCCGCGGAGGGCTGCTGAATCGCCGACCCGTTCTGTGCCAATACGCCACTGCCGGTCCCGACCGGCTCCAACGGCGTTTCAGTACTCCAGTCGAACGTCGACAGAGTTGCATAGAGCGCGCTATTGTAGTATCTGCCTTCGCCCACCTCGTAGAATCCGAGGCAGATGTCGAGCGCGGCATTCGGTCTGGGCACCCGCGCGCGATAGAGGTTCAGGAGATCGTCGAACAGTTGCTCTCGACTGCGCGCCACTTCGCGCACGCCGCCTTCAAGAAAGTATCCGGACAGCACGGTTTCCGGAAGGACTAGAACGTCCGTCCCAGGCTCTTCGGCCTCCAGTTGTTCGAACAGATCGCCTATCCGAGCCAGGTTCGCGTCGTAATCGCCCTTGCGTGGTTTGATCTGTCCGACGGCAACGTTGATTTTCAACTCCATGCCTCCGAGGTAAGAACGGCAAAGCTCGCTTTGTAGTTTACCCTACCCGCGCGATCGGCGATCGGACCGGAAACCGCATCCAGCAACGCTTCGGCACTATGTCCACTTGTGTCGGATGTCGACTCTCGGCCGAAACATTGCTCGTAAATGCTAGTCTTACGGAAGTATTCCCGACGGTGGCGCCGGATGTTTATGGGAGCACGGACGAGCATGATAATCTACAGAGGGTTCTTCGCCGCGGGTGCGTTGTGCGGACTCCTCTATGTCGCTCACGGGATATCGAAGGCAACGGCACAGTCAGGCCCCCCACGGCTCTCCCTGAAGGCGGCTGCAGGCGCTACCGAACTGCCCGTCGGTCCCTGGGGCTCCTATTCGACACTCCACACCGGACCCTGTTATCTCGCGAGCCGGCGGCTGGCGCCACTCCTTTCGTTTCCCATCGTCGTCGGACAGCAGCGCGATGAATTGCTGCCGGCCGGCTCCCGAGCTCCCGACGGCAAGGTTCGCCCGCGACCTGAGAGAGTGGCCCTACTACGGCGCGCCGCCGGGCTGGCGCCTGTCGATGCTGCCCACGACGCCGCCGGACCATCCCCGATCGCGCGCATCACGGGCGCGGACGCGGACGAAATCCTTACGGAGGCGCACATTACATTCGCCGAAGCCCGCCTGACACAGGAGATCGTGACGCGGCACTTCGCGCGAGCCACCGATGCGCGGGCCGCAACCTGGTCGGCCGCTACGATCGGCATATCCTGGTCCCCCGCGTTTGCCGATGACGGGACGGAAGGGCTGGTCGTTCGTGTCTCGCTGACTAATCCTGCCCCATATGCGCAGCAGTTCTTTGTCGATATACTCGGAGGCCTCGATCGGCCGGATCCTTTATTCACGCTCGCGGACATGAGTTTTCAGACGGACGCCGATAACCGCGGCGTTTCGTTCAGACAGAAGAAGCTGGATACATGGTGCGCGCTTGCGGGCCAGCAGGGCGACTTCTCAACGCGCAGTCTCGCCACTTCCGGCAGTATATTCGCGCAGTCGGCAGGCACTTGCGCTGTCGACTCAACCGGCGCCGCCTCTCCACCAGCCATGAACGCAAAAGACGTGTCGTGGGCACTGACGCGGCTTAGCGGCATATCGGTCGGGCCGGGCGAGACTCGGGTCGTGGCCGTAAGTGTTGGCCTTGGCCGAGACTCGGACACCGCTCTTGCCTCCGCGCGGAGGCTGCTGGCTCTGGCGGACGACCGCAAGACGGGCGCTGACCGCGAGGGACTCTTCACTCTTGCTGACCACTTCCACGAGAGATCGCGTTACAAATCCGGCAGCGCGACGATTGACAGATTGATGGCGCAGTCCCTAGTCAACATACCGTTTCACGATATGCGTCGTGTGGGCGCGCCGGGACGGGAGAGCGGCGCCTACTACCGTCCCGGCGTCGGCGCATGGATGGCGCTCGGCTGGAGCCGCTATCGTCCGGACTGGGCCGCGGCGCAGCTCAACGCGTGGTTCTTGACGCAGACTCCGCCACAAAAATCGATCGATCACGTCGTGGCGGCTCCGCCTACGGATATCATCGTCCTCTGGGAGCTCTACCAGCAGACCCACGATCGGGATATGCTCGAAAGGTTCTATCCGTACGCGGTATGGCGATTCCGGGAGTTTCTCGAATCCGGTCGCGAACGCCCAGGCGAGTGGCTCTTTACCTGGCCCACGCGGAAGGCATCGGGAGCCCACGCCTATGCCCCGGACTACTCGGCTTACGTAATACTCTCCGCACAACTACTCCTGGCTTGCAGCCAGTCACTGGACCGGCCGGCGGACGAGCAGGCGTCCTTCGTACAGGTCATCGACCTGTCAACGCAAGCGCTGAAGAAGAGTCTGTGGGACCCATTGCGCGGAGCTTTCGTGATGAAACCGATCACCGCATCGGCGGCAGTTTCGAGCATTCCCGGACCTGCAGATCCCCGCACCGATACCATCGGATGTCTTCTGCCGATCATCATCGGCCCTGCGCTTCTAGGCGGCGAGCCGGAGGCGGCCCTTCGGAAGCAGCTGGAAGACACGAACTCATTTCTCTCCCCGTTCGGCTGGCGGCGCCTCTCACGTCAGTCGCCGGCATATCGCCCGGACGACAGCGACCTAGGAGCCGTGCGATTTGGGGATCAGTGGCTGCTGTGGAAGGCGCTCCTCGATCGGGGCGACATAACGCGCGCTTCCGATGTGGCCTTTCGACTGCTCGCCGCGTATGATGCGGCATCTTTGAGGTCCGAAGGCTACGCGGAGCGTTTGAACGGCGAATCCGGCCTAGGCGCCGGAAACCAGGACAGCACCGCGGACTCCTGCGCCCTCATCTCCCTTCAGGCAGCGTATAACCGGCCCGGAACGGTATCCTGCGGATGGAGCACGATCCTGGTCGACGACCGGTACGACGCCGGGGCGGATACGCTGCATCTTGTGTTCCGCGCGCTGACTCCAGAGTCCCACGGGGTGCTTCTCTGTGCCATGGGCAAGCGAGGGGCGGTTTACCATGCAACGGGCGGCATTACCGGAGAGTTCAGATCGGACGATCACGGCGCGATCGCGCTGCCCGTGCCTGTAAACCGAACGATCCAACAGGTGGAAATCTCCAAGGTCAAGAGAGACCCATGAATGGCTTCGGACCGCATGCAACCGGGCTCCTCGGGCTGCTGAGGTCGGACCATCGCGACCCGTGCTCTAGATCGCTCGCAGGTGGGAACAAAGCTAGATTGAGACCTCGTTTGAACGCATCGATCCACCGATGTCTCTCGATCGCGGCATGCTGCGCCGCCGTACTTCTTATTTCGGCCTGCAGTTCGACAGAGAAGCCTGGCGTCGCCGACCTGCCCCCGCTTCCTCCCGCCAAGCCTGGCGACTTTACGGACATCAATCCGCGTTGGTCGCATGACGGAACCAGAATCGCGTTTCTGCGGTCCACGCCGGATCGCAGACTCCAGCTTCACACAACTGACGGGGATCTCGAAACTCCGTCTGCCCTCCTGGAGCCGGAGGTCGTCAGTCCAGACCGACTCTACGAATCGCAGCAGGCTCGGTACTCGAGCCCGGATACGATCGCATGGTCGCCCGACGATCGCCACATTGCGTTTGAACGGTCAGAGTGGTTTCGATTCGACGACGGCCAGCGGCTTCCAGGCACCGCGATCTGGTCGTTCGACCTCAGAACCGGGCGCGTCAGCGCCCTCGCGCTACATCCGGACCGTTATACGAATCTCTTCTACTAC
>JBBQVV010000439.1:0-5636 GCA_038211235.1 Chthonomonadales bacterium
AATCAGGTGGAGCGGCTCCTCGTGCATGGGGCAGCCCTTGATCGCGTAGGTTGCGCCGGAGTCGGTCTTGCTGTAGTTCTGAAGGCCCTTCTTGATGAGAGTTACAAGCGTGGACTTACCGCCGCCGACGGGGCCGACCAGCATCAGGATGCGCTTACGAATGTCGAGACGTCGCGACGCGGGATTCAGGTACTCCTCGACGAGCTGCTGCAGCGTTCTTTCCACGCCGTAGAGATCCTCAAGGAAGAAGTTGTACCTCCGCGCCTCGTCGGGCGTCTCATCAACTCCCGCGGACATGATCATGTTATAGAGCCGTGCGTGTGCGAGATCCGCGACCTGGGGATTGCTTCCGAGGATCTCCAGGTACTCGGTAAACGTGCCTTCCCAGGCCAGACTCCGTTCCTGGCTTCGCTGCTCCTCAACCTGCTTCAAAAAATCAGATGTTTTGGTGGCGCCCATTGTGTCCATAGTCCTCCCGCGCCCCGTGCCGCGCGAGTTGTCGCAGCGAATCGGACGCTTCTGCATCCTGCAGCAATGGTTGACTCGATATCACTGACAAAAATAGCCCCGGCGGAGGTTCACACATTCCACCGAGACGGCGACAACACTGTCTCTCCGCATGCTTTCCGATTCGCGTCTTCCACTCCGGATCGGACGATGGACGAACGCATTGCGGCGACATTGCCGGTACCCCCGGTGACGCCTACACTGCAGATTATATCAGAGGGTCACCCGCCATACTCTCATTCTGCGTCATCCGGCTGCACTATGAGATTGACGGACGAATGGGTCAATTATCGGTGTGACCCCGTACATTCTGCATTGGCTCCGCTAAAACCTATGTCTACTATTCTGCTATACGCAAACTACGATCCGCACATTGCAACGTGACTCACGGCTGAATTCCTGCACCGGCGGACCATCGAGATCGATATCTCTTTGTCGGAAACAGCGGGCAAGTTGTTCCGCACGATCCAGGGCCCGACGAGGCGCGCGGTATGCAGACCGATCAGCTTCCGAGGATATTTCGCAGCTCGTCGGTACGGGCTGCGTCCCGTGGAGTGCGTCCGCGATTACAACGGGATTCGGGGTCCGCGCCAAGCGACAGGAGAACCGTGGCAACAGCGGGGTGGCCGCAATTCACGGATCGGCGGAGAGGCGATTCACCATTGCTATCTCGCGCCTCGATATTGGCGCCGTGAGAAACAAGAGCGTGGGCCAGAGCCGCGTGACCGCGCCTGGCTGACATGTGGAGAGCCGTACAGCGTTTCACGCCGTAGGCTGCATCGAGATTGGCGCCGAACTTACAGAATAGCTCAACCAGCGTGCTCTCCAGTCCCTCCGGCACATCCGGAGGTCTCGGAAACCGGTTGCCCGCGTAATAGAGGGGGACATGTCCGGCTATGTCGGGGACATTCGGATCCGCCCCGAGATCGAAAAGCATGGATGAGAACGGAAGGCTCCATGCCCGGGCCGCGCGATGCAGTAAGGTTTGACCCGCGCTGAAACGGGAATGGACCAGATGCGCCTGTGCACGAATCATGTCGAACGCATCCTGCATGATCGGAGAGTTGCCACTCGCCGCCAGACAGGAAAGCACCTCCAGCCGCGTCCACTCCTCCGCGTCCAGCGCGGAACGGACCTGCGCGTCACTTGCCAATGATTGGACGGCGACGCTATCGTTGCGATCGATGGCGTCCAGAAGCGCGTCCACGGCTGTGGTGCGCTCCCACCGCGCTGCGACATCTGCCGCCAGGTCGGCGCCGTCCACTATTCCGTGCGCTCCGGCGCGTTGATGAGAAACGTTGCCGCATCTGCAAAGTACTGGCGCATCAGGGAGCGGTTAGGCTCCTCGATGCCGACCTCGTCGATTGCTGCGTACATATGAGACACCCATGTGTCCCGTTCGACCTTGCCGATCTTGAACTTGACGTGACGCATTTTCAGCCGCGGGTGGCCACGGCTATCGCTGTATTCCGGCGGTCCGCCGAAAAACTGGATGAGAAACGCGGAGAGCGTGCCGACCGGGCTGCACATACTCCTTGCGGCGGTCTTTTCGCGTGCCGCGCCGCCGGTACTTCCGTGTCCCCAGAGGTTTTTGGGATATAGCGGGCGAAGCACCGGGTCCGACTCGACGTGGCGATAGAACGCGATAGCCAGCCGGTCAAACGTTTCTCTTCCGCCCACGAGCTCGTATACCGATCGGGTGAACTCAGGCGTCGCCTTACTTTTTTCCGCGTCTATGCTGGTCATCTGCGGATGTCTCCTCGCTCACAGTTTGATGTGCTTCCCGATTCGATCGACTGCCTCCTGCAGGCGCTCGCCGTTTTTGTCACCCATGACGGTCAGTGACATGCGCACGTAGCCCTCGCCATACTCGCCGTATCCGACGCCGGGTATCACAAGCACTCCCGCATCTTCGAGCAGCAGTTTCGCGAACGACATCGCGGTGTGTCCGGGCGGCACGTGGGCCCAGACATAGAGCGTCGCATCGGGCTTGGCTATCGTCCAGCCGAGACGATTGAGACCATCGCAGAGGATATCCCGCCGTCGCCGGTAGAGATCGAGGGTCGCCTGGTTGTCTCCATGGAGGAGGGCGTGCGCTGCCGCCAGTGATATCGCGGGGAACTGTTTGCTGTCCAGGTTGGACTTTAGCTTGTTGAGTGTGGAGATAGCCTCCGCGTTTCCAACCGCAAATCCGATGCGCCAGCCGGTCATGTTGAACGATTTCGAAAGCGAGTGAAGCTCGATGCTGACGTCCTTGGCGCCGGGTACCTGAAGGACCGAATTCGGCCTATGCGCAGGATCGTAGTAGACCTCGGAATAGGCGGCGTCGTTCACCAGCAGTATATTGAAATCTCGACAGAAGCTGACCGCGTCACGATAGAAGGATAGCGGCGCCGTGGCGCCGGTGGGATTATTGGGATAGTTAAGCCACAAGAGCTTTGCCCGTCGCGCGACACCGGTCGGAATCGCCGCCAGGTCGGGAATAAATCCGTTCCTCTCCAGAAGCGGCATCGCATACGTATCTCCGCCGGCCATCAGCGTGTTGACCTTGTAGACCGTATAGGCCGGATCGGGCACGAGCGAAATGTCTCCAGCCTCGATATATGCCCAGGCGAGGTGCGATAGGCCCTCCTTACTGCCGATCAGCAGCATCGCCTCGGTGAGCGGATCGATCGACACGTCGAATCGACGCCGGAACCAGGTCGCGACCGCCTCAAGGAAGGGAGTCCAGCCGGCGTTCGTCTCGTCGTATCGGTGGGTTTCCGGGTTTCGCGCCGCTTTCGCCAGGGCCTCGATGATAGGCTCTGGCGTAGGCTGATCCGGGTCTCCGATGCCGAGATCGACGAGGTCGCGGCCATCCGAAATGGCCTTACGCTTTAGCGCGGCGATCTCGCCGAAGAGATACGGAGGAATCTTGTCGAGACGACTGGCGCGGACAATCACGTGGGCTGCATCCTCCTATAAAAATGGTCACGTCGCATATTATACCCGTGCCAGTGGTCGGCACGTTTTTAGCGAACGCTCGTCACGATCCTTTCTCACTAAGTTGTAGAACCGAACATTGACAAACAGCCGCGCCGTGCTATATCATCGTGCAACACATTGGCATCGAACGGATTACGCTTTAGGACCGCCCGCAACGCTTCACCGGTCCTTGCTTTTTTCACGCATGAGGAGATTTCAAAGTGTATCAGAGATCGTTCATGAAAGTTGCATTGTCAATGCTCATCATCGGATATATCGCTCAGCCCGCGTTCGCCTCGGCGTTTCGGCAGGATCCTCCCGATGCGCAAGACAACGTCACTAAGCCGGACAAGAAGCAGAAGACCCAAAAGAACTCCGCCGGATCTGAGGATAAGCCCGCCCCGTACACGGGCCCGAAGAAGCGGTTAGCGGTGATGAGCCCGGACCAACAGGGCAATACGGCGCAGACCAGCGAGTGGATGAAGATCCTAAAGGAGCGACACGGTTTCAAGGATGGTGACGACGTCGGTCTCAAGCTCAACACCATGCTGACGACCGCGCTGCAGAATACGGGGCGGTTCGTACTTTTGGAGAGGCAGAACTTTGGCGACATTCGCAGTGAACAGGACCTGGCGAGCGAAGGCCAAACTACCGCGCAGAGCGGAGCGAAGAAGGGCAGCGTTCTCGGGGCACAGATAATGGTCCGTTGCGCAATCACGGAGTTCGTCGACGATTCGGTCAAAGAGGGCGGGGTCGGCGGCGTCCGAATCGGAGGCGTCAACCTGGGCGGTGGGTCGACCCGCAAGAAGGCTAAGGTTACTGTCGACGTCAAGATGTTCGATGTAGCAACTTCTGTACACGTCGACAGCGAGCGGGAATTCGGACAGCAAGGCAAGCGCGATAGGTGTTTCAGGATTTGGCGCCGGCGCCCTGTTCGGAAAGAGTACCAACGATCCAATCGAAAAGGCGACTCGCGACGCGATTACAAACGCAGTGGCGTTCATCGTTGAAAAGATGGAGAGCGTTCCCTGGGAGGGGAAAATCGCGCTGGCGGACAAGGACGACGACGGCAAAATGCTCTACGTCCTCAATCGCGGCGAAGCGGACGGCCTGAAGATCGGCGATCTGTTGGTGGTCACCAGCGCGGGCAAGCAGATCACGGACCCCGATACAGGCGAAATCCTGGGCCGCAGTAAGGACAAGGTCCTTGGAACATGCAGAGTGACATGGACCGACAAGAATATCGCACATGTCGAGCCGCTGGACGGCTTCATGATCAGCAGGGGCAACGTCCTGAAGTTGAAGTAGGCGCTCGTTTCGTCATGCCGCGGTTCAGCCTCCATGAGTCAGAACACGTGATGGCGGCCGCCGCGGCATGACGCGTTATATGCGTGGAGTGTGTTGTTTCAGGCGCCAAACCCCATTCCTGCGCCATCGGGATAACGAACCAATGACCGATCTCTTGATCCAATCCGAGGAAAACCGTAGTCCTCGCAACGCGCATGTCGCGAACCGCCCCATCGATTTCGAGACATGGCTTTCCATCGCGCATGACCTCGATACGGAGCTGATCAAGGGAGTCATGGTAGACAGGATGGCCGCTCACTACCCGCACGAATGGATCTTTGCATGGTTGTTTGCTCTGCTTCGGAACTATACGCGCAGCCTCAATCGTGGCATCGTACTTGGCTCGCGGACAGCTGTGAAGATCGATCGCTATGGCGGACGGCTGCCTGATATTCTATTTGTGCGCGCCGACAACAGTGCGATTGTCCGGCGGGAAGCGATCTACGGCGCACCCGATCTGGTAATCGAAATAGTCTCACCGAATGACAGCCGCTCGGAGCAAATAGCCCTGGAAACTGACTACTGTTCGATCGGAGTTTCCGAAATAGTGTTTATCGATCCTCAGAAAAAGCGTGTTCGCCTGGTGCGCAAGAATGAGTCGGACGAGTATGATGACGTGACATTGACCTCAGGAATGCTGGAGTTCCGCACCATCACCGGTTTCCACGTTGAGATCGAATGGATCTTCGCTGAGACGCAGCCGAACGAATTCGACGTGGCGGCGAAACTGATCCAGGAGGCGAAATCAGGCGCCGCCTGACGTCCGCTTAGCCTCTGCCCCCGTCTCCTTCACCTACCCTATCTCGCCGGTACGGGTC
>JBBQVV010000440.1:0-5634 GCA_038211235.1 Chthonomonadales bacterium
GTCGTACCAGCATTTCCGGTCCGGTGACTCCGCGTGCGGAAGCTCGAAGAAGAGTCTGGCTGCTGCGATTTAGCTCGGCGCGGACCGTCACGTAGTCGAGGCAGTGAATAGCAGCGTCGCACACTGTACGCTGTCGACCCGAGATGGGTTGCGCCCGAGCAAGCCGTTCGACGACGGGCACCGACGTTGAGTCTCCCACCTGTCCCAACGCCCGCAGGATGCTCACGAGGAACTCCGCATTGTTCCGCGCGTCCGAGAGCACGAGCCTCCGATGAAGGTTTCCGCGCTGCCGCGCCGTCAGGACCAGGCCGTCCGATGCCTTCACCCGTGGCAGCAGACGGGTCAAAGCCGCGATGGCAAAATCGCGGATCGTTGTGTCGGGCCATTCCAACGCTTCAGCAAGCCGTCCGACAAAGCGCACGTCCTCCATCTTCAAGAGTCTGCGCGCAAGCATCTTGTGCTGGTTCGTCAGAAGCAGACGATGCAGCTGGGTCGACAGCAGGGTCAACACGCCGAAGACCAGTCCTCCTAGCCAGCTTCCGGCCACGGTACAGAGATAGGTCTCGACGGCGCAATAGGGCAGAATAACGCCCCAGGATGCGATCAGGTATCCGATGCGCATTCCGGGGATCTGAAGCCTGCGAAACTCCGCCTCGAACTCCATCATCTGCGCATCCACGAGCGCGGCAATCGCAGTCAACTCCGCGCGCTTTGATTCCGCGTCTTCGTGATCTACGATCGATACAAGCGACGTACGTGCCTCCGAACCCTCTTCGTCGGAGACCCGCTCTGCCGCGCGCTGCCGCGCGACCCGTCGTTCCAGCAGCGCAAGGGTTGCGCGCGCGGTATTCCGCAAGGCTCGTCCGTTCGGCGTCAGCGCGGGCCCGTCCGCAAGCCGCTCGACGTAGGGCAGCGCCGGCTCGGTGCCGATATGCGGGAGCGCCTGCAGGACTGCCTGTGCGAGTGCTGGATCAGATATCGCAGCCCTTGTTGTGAGCCGTCGATAGAGGCAGGTGCGCTGCTCGTCCGTAAGGAAGTCAGTATCCTCTCTTCGCAGACGCGGCAGAAACTGTGTCAGGAGGAGGGCGGCAACACGATTTACGTATCGAGCCGGCCATTCGAGCGCTTCGCTGAGGGGACCGATCCATTGGTTGTCGAGGTGCGAGTTGAGCCGAGCGGCTCGCTCCGTTCTCATCAAGTCGGCCTGCGCGCTCAATGCTCGTGATGTAACGAGTGCGATGATGCATGCCAGCGTCCACATGAACTCCCCGTTCACAATACTTGCTGCCAGCCCAAACGCTGCCGCGGGCGCGAAGGCGATCCAACTCCAATAGACCAGCCCGCGAGGGATTCGCGTCCGGCGGTCGGTCAGCCTATGAACTATAGCTTCGACATCGATCTGCTCGTGTAGTCGCCCTGGCTCGATCTCGGCGCAGGATCCCGCGAATTCGTCCTCCCATTCCGCGATTTCGCCTATTGACTTCGTCGAAGTGCTCTCCGTTGCCGCAGGATAGCCGACGACGGGCGCTCCGATCCGCGTGGTGTCGGGCGACGTCTGGTCTTGTTCTCGATTGTGTTTCCAGAATAGACGCATCAGTTGAAAATGTTGATGCCGGCGACGATATCGCCAGCGCAGGCGGTATCGATTGAGCGGTCCCTATATACATTCAGGGCAGGATTGGCCGGGGATATCTCGTTCTTGAACTGTATTGGTTTGCCGCCGTCGTCCTTACAGTCTGGTCCGACGCTGTAGAGCGCATAGTGCCAGGTTTTGCCTCCATCGATGCTCAATGTTCTTCGCTCCGAGTAGCGGTACCCGAGCGTTTGCCCCTGGCCGAATGGATCGACCGGCACACAAGACAGATACCGAGGAACAAGCGCGCCGAGACTTCGCGGGGGGACCTTGTGCTCGACCTCGAAGGCGTGAATTGCCAGCGACGTCATAAGCAACGCATTCTGCGTCTCTGGGCCTGCCACCTCTCTGAATCGTGGGTTTTGCGTGTCCAGCAGATAGGCCGCCGCCACGGAGTCTACCTGCATGCGGTGTTGAATGGACAGCTGGATCCGATCGCTCTCCCTGCCGCTACCTGGTCGAGCGAGAGAGCGACAGTAGGGTAGACGCGCATCGGCGATATAGTAGTCCATTGCCGTAGAATAGTCGTCCACGATCTTGCGCTTAGTCAGCGGCATAAGGTGCACGAAGGTGGCAAGATCGATCAGCGGTGTCGGGGTCGCGCTGGTCCGTTCCCGTTCAAATCGCCTACGCCAGTCTCTGCTTTGAAACCGAGTCTGCATGGTGGCAAGCGCCGTCCACTTTTCCTCCTCAAGCGTCGCGTCAAACGGTTCACGAATCTGGTTGATGTGTTCAACTCTGTGCGCCGCTGAGAGCGCCTGAGCGCCGTCGAGATGCTCGATTAGCTTCCAGACAACTGCGCGACCGAGCGACTCACATCCCAAACCGTTCAGTTTACCTATAAGCAGGCCCCCGTGCTCTATCTGCGCGCCCAGTTCCATGGCATCGAGGCTGCTCTCCACCGCGCCGCCATAATCGCGCCGCGCCGCCTTGACTTTCGCGTCGAGTGTAAGAGCGCGCGCCAGTTGACGGTAATCTGCCTGAAAGGGGAGACCGGCCGTCTCCGTATAAAATGCCTCCGCCTCCATCGGATAGGGCGGCGCCTGATACGGAAATGCAAATCCTTGCCTTACGATGGCGAACGCATCACTGTACTCGCGCAGCAACTCCTCCTTCTCCTCCGTCGTATTTGCGCGCTTCGCCCGAAATAGAATAGCAGTCGCGCTCGAGGACTGAGCCCTCCCGACGATCGAGGCTACGGGCGCCTGATGGGCATCCACGGTTTCTGCCCTGACCTCCGCGTGATCGAGCGCGTCCTCCACGCGGCTATTCGCGTAGGTTGCGCTGGGTATAGACGAGTGTGCCAGAAAGGTCTTCTCTGAGGCGGGAATGGCGTTGATCGCCTTGGACAGGATGTCGTAGGCGTTCTGCGAGCCGTGTTTTCTCGCATCAATGGGCCAGAACTGTTCATAGGATTTCGGTGGATTGCCGGTGTTTGCCGGAGCAGGATCGATATCGATATAGGTCAGCCACCCTATGGAACCGACGGCTGCCACTGCGGTGAGTGCGCCGGCCGGAAACAATCTATAGTTCAGAATTGCCGCCCACCGTCTTGCGCGCGCCCTCGGAACGGCATAAGTCGCGCCGAACTCTTCAAGCGCGCTCCGCAGTCCGTCCGGAGGCGCCGGCTCCGCGTTCAGGCGCTGAATACCGCGGAAAACGACGACGTCCGCCGCCCTAGCCGCCCGGCACTCGCGGCACCCGAGGAGGTGCCAACCGCGCGCTAGTGGCCATCTACTCCCCAGGTATTGACACTGCATTATTTATGTCCTCCTTCGTTGCCAGAGACCAGGAGCCGTGACGGACGCTCAGCCCTGGGAGCTGAGGGGAACGGGGCATCCACCGCCTGAAGCAGCTCGCGCAGGAGACGTCGCGCGGCAAAGAGTCTCGATTTCACCGTTCCAGCAGGCAGGTCCAGAAGTTCCGCAACCTCGGAAACCGAAAACTGCTGCATGTAGTAAAGCACGAAGACAGCGCGCAGTTCTGCGGAAAGCCGGGTTACCGCCCGTGATACAAGAATGGAGTCCAGGCCGCGCGCTTCGCGGAGATCGGCGATCTCGGCCGCGGCATCCAGCGGAGCATCGTCACGCCGTGACCGCAGCCAGTGAGTGTATTCGTGATAGGCGATCTTATGCAGCCATGTCGCGAGCGCAGCCCTGCCCTGGAACGAAGGGAGCGCCTGCCAGGCGCGAGCGAACGTCTGCTGCGCGAGATCCTGTGCCGTCTCGGTGCTCCCTGAGAGCGAGCGCAGAAGCCGGTAGATGCGCGCGTAGTGCACGGTCACAAGCCGCTCGCCCGCCGCCTTGTCACCTGACAGAATCCGCTTGACTAACGCGGTATCGCTCACAGCTGCTCCCTTCCCTCACGGCACATTGTATGGTTAGAGCCGGGGCGTCCTGGTTTGGTTCGGACCGATAACCGGTCAACGTTTCGGTCAGTCTCGTCACTGAATCTCTTTGGCGAAGGCACGACTCAATCTTTCCGCTGCCAGCGACACGACGTGGTCTTTGCTGTGCCGCAGTCTGCGCAGTAGACCGCGTACCCGCGAGTATTGCGGATGGTCTCCAGGGTCCTTCGCGGTGCGGTCGAACCCGTATTGGGCCAGCACGGATGAGAGCTCCTGCAGGCTATCACCACCGTTCACACTTCGGACTCTGACTGCAGCCCGCAGCAGCGATGCCGGATGCCGAAAGAAGGCCGTTGTGAAATCGTCCGGGGGCCCTTCGGACGCAATACCGCTTCGATCCCATGCTGTCAGAGCAATGACCCAGATCTCGTCAGAAGGGTATTTCTCGTAGATACGGCGAACGGCTTCCACTGCATCGTCGGGGCCGAGGTCAATATCCGGCGCGTTCTCGCGTTCGATCTCGTCTCGATCTCGCTTCGTCCGAGGATTTACGATGGAATCCGGTATATCCAGGATAGTACAGATGCGCTTCACGTTTCGGAAGACGTCCACTCCATAGTATGCAAGCGTATATGCAACCGCAGCATACGAGTAGGTACCGGCATGAAGTGATCTGCGGATCGGCACGAGTTGACTCGACAGCCCCGGCCGGGTTCTGGCCCGAAAATAGCGACGGGCGACTCGCTGTTCCTCCGGAATATGCCATCCATCCCCTACGGCGTGGTCGCCGAGGTAGAGCGCACGGCAGTAGTGTATGAGCGTCGCTATCGAGGCAGGCTGCCGGTCCGCGGCAAGAACGATCGAGGGCGGGCTAAACATCAGGCACGCCAGCAGAGGGGCGATCCTTGTAATGGATTGTAATGACATGCGAACCCCAGTCGCTCCAACTGCTCGCGCCGGCCGGTGGTTCCAGGCACGCCTCCGGCCTCAAAGACAGCTTATCGCACAAATGATACCTTTGGATCGGGTGGCCGTGACATATCTTCAACGCGACGCTGCCAACATCTCAGGCGATTGGACCATTCGGTCTCACAGAACATCACATGTTCGCAAGCGGTTATCGCAAAGGAACTTATCGCGGCGGACGCGAACCATGAAGACCAAGGCGGACATGGCAAGGCCATCGCCTCACGAACGGCCACAACCGATTCTGTCAATGGTGCCCCACGTCTCACAGTCGCCGCGGGACTTCATTGCGACAGGTTGCTGCCACTATATCATACGAAAGGGACACCTGCTCTTGAGTACCAATTGGGCCGAAGACCGCTACGAAAAGATGCCATACCGGCGGTGCGGAAAGAGCGGACTACGGCTGCCGGCCATATCGCTGGGCGCGTGGGAGACATTCGGCGGCTACCGGGACGCCTCGGTGGCGCGCGAATGCCTGTTTCGCAGCTTCGACCTTGGCATCACGCACGTAGTTTCCAATTCAGACCTAACTATTGAAACACTGCCCTCAGCGGCGCTTGCATCCATGTTGGTCGGCGCTGGCGGCAACGCTTCGCCACGCTTCCACCGAAAATACATCGATCGACTGATTCCGCGTTTTTCGCAAACGGCCTTCGCGCCGATCGCTACGCCTGCTGCCAATATC
>JBBQVV010000441.1:0-5628 GCA_038211235.1 Chthonomonadales bacterium
CGCCTGGAGCCGCAATGCTATGCGGACGGTCAGCGAGGACTTGCCCATCTGGCGCGATGTCAGAATGTAGCAGAACTCGCCCTGTGTGATTGCCTCATACAGCTCGGTGTCCGCCCGACGGACAACGTATGAGGGCGTATCCGCATGGAGGCTTCCGCCCGTAACATAGAATCGGCTCGCGTCATTCACTTCGGTCAACCCTCCACGATACTCAGTGGGATGCTTCTCCGACATCTATGCGGACGATTTGGCCCGTGCCCGGTGGGGTTGCAAACCCGTTATTAGACACGTACAAAGCTCCGTCCGGTCCGAATGTCATTGCGGTTGGAAACGTGAGTCCCGTTGCGATGACCTGATGGTGGCCATTTGTATCGACACGTACCACTTGACCGGTGCCCGCGGCAGGAGGACCTGGAAACGGCTGGCCCGTGAACGTCTCGAGCACGTAAAGTCGGTTGCGTGAATCGAACGCAACTCCGAGCACCGCGGTAAGTTCCGGCACGACCGGCGCCACATGGCCGGCAGGGTTGATCTGGAGGACGACCTCGCCTCCCTGCGCCATCGGGAACGTACCAAGATTGCCGACGTAGAAATTATCGCGAAACGCAATCGACGTGGGGACTATGTGGCCCTGGGTGGCTGAGATGTCCGCAATGCGATGTATCTGTCCGCTTGTCGTGATTTCGTCGAGTTCGCCGTGATTGGGTTCGACCGCGTACAGTTTGTCCTTTACGGCTACCATGCCATACCAGGTGCCGTCCGGCTCGAAGTCATCCGGCTGTGTATTTGCGACCGGGTTCGCCTTCTGGAATGCGCTGAGGTCCGCGATAAGTGTCGGTCGACCGATAGGATTGACGCGGAGTATCCCGTTGGTTGTGCCGAGCAGCCCGTGCGAGGGGCCCGCTCCGGACAGGAGAATATAAAGCGTCCTTCCCACAAACGCGACATCCGATGCGCCGCTGATGAATCCCCCGGTAATGGGGTTCGTCGCGCTGGACGGCAGGCCGTCGACGATCGTCGTTCGCACTCCCCTGGCGTCGACCTTGGACACGCGGGCAGTGAATCCACCCGTATATGGGCCAATTGGAAATGGCACCTGGTCGACGATACCGATGGTCGAGCGATCTCCACCCAAGCCGCCTTCGGCCACGTAAAGGAAGCCGTCCGGCCCGAACTTCAGGCCGCGAGGGCAATTATATCCAGATGAGAACACGGTCACGTTGGAAGTGAGTTGTGCTCTAGCCGGCTGTTGCACGCCGACGCCGAGCAGTATGGCCGCCCCGGTCGCGAGTGCAGCGACTTGAATTCCGCGCATGATGACATTGACGTCACACATTGTCCTAAACATCCTGATACCGAACATGATACGAGTCTCCTATCCCAATGCTATCGCCCGAGTGAAGCGGTTCACGGCTCATACTGCGCCGGAAACCGAGGAAAGATGCTCATTTGCGCGATACGACTAGCCCGCCGGCGTCACGGAGACGGTGTAGGAGGCCGCGGAGCTATAGGTGCCGGTTCTCCTGCTCAGATTTGCCGTCGCGTCGATCTCATAGGTCGGGCCTGCCGTCAAGTGGTAGGGCGCCTGCACGGTACCATTGGTACTGAAGACAACTGCCCCGTTGGCCAGAAGCTGCACGGTTGCGCTTCCCCCGGCCGTGGCCCCGATCGAGTAATAGCCGGATGTGGTGACTTTGAACTGTACGATGGTGACAGCGCTGCTGCTCGATGTCCCGAGCTCATATAAGGTGCTATTCGATGTGGCGGAGGCGGCAATCGTTCCCGTTATTGCAAGGCTCTTGTTAAGGATGGTAGTGCTGAGACTTGCTTGCGAACCCCCGCCCGCGACGCCGTAGTGGGCGCCCGCATTAACCGAGCCGAAAAATGATGTGAGTGTGTCGCTGGTGGCCGGATGGTCCACCACTATGCGTCTCCGTCCGAAGGTCTGATAATCGACCTGCGCGAATGCGTCGATTGAGTTGTGCTGCTTGACGACGATGATGTCCGCCTGTGCGCATGGGGCGACAACTGCTCCGAATGCGAAAAGCGTAGCTGTCAATGCCAGGCCCGGAAAGACGACGCGAGTCGCGCGCTTGAAGAGTCGATGGGTTGCCGCCGTAATAGTACGAGTCGGAGCCTCCAGTTCTGTAGCGTACTCTTTACTCATAGTCGTACTCCTTTTATCTGCCCCAATGTGCGGTCGTTATGACAGCAGTATATGGCAGGAGCATCACAGCAATATCACAAGGTCTACACGGATAACAATCACAGAACTATCACGGGGCAGTCGCGTTCAACGGAGCGACTTGGACGACACGAGGGACGGGGAGGCGGAGAAAGAGCGTCAAGTTTGGCTAAGGATAATTCCGGCTAGCGCGGATCGGCGTCGATCGCCGCGATGGATTCGGCGCGCCATAACCGAGTGCGTCGGAATCCTGTCGTCATCAGCAGATCACCGGCGGGTGAAAACTGCATCCGTCCGACAGCGCCGCTGTCGCGGAGGGTCAACGTTGGCCTTAGGGTCGCGATATTCCACATTCGAATTACAGACTCGGTCCCGGCAGTCACCAGTGTCTTACTATCCGGAGAGAAGCAGATGCAGGCAATCGTTCCAGTGTCGGCGCGAAAGACGCTGCTTCGCGTCCACGCACGCGTGTTCCACAGAGTCACCATGCCGCCGGCGTCTCCGGTTGCGAGCAGGCGACCGTCATGCGAGAAGGTTACGAAATAACACCCTCCTTCTGGCCGCAGCAGCGGCGCGGCTAGCTTCCATGTCCGCGTATCCCAAACTCGGACCCCGCCATCCCCACCCGGAGCGGCAATTCTGAGCCCATCCGGTGAGAAGGCCGCCATTCGGCCCTGGAGCGCCGGCCGCTCCCGCATGGCGGCCAGGTCAAATAGGCGGAGCCGGGTAGCGCGATTGAAGCTGCCGACGGCTAGTATAGTTCGGTCTGGAGAGAGCCACGAGAGGATCGGTTCGAGCCATCCTTTGCGAAGTTCTCCCACCGTTTTTCCCGACACTGTATCCCAGGCCACTAGCCGTCCTGGATTTGGGTCCGCTTGAGCCACTAGGTAAAGGAGGTTCCCGCCGGCGGAATAGCCTAGCGTGTACTTTTCATCGTGGTCGCGGGGAATCGAGGCGGTCTTGCGTCCTGTCGACGCATTCCACTGCGTGACGGCCACTGGACCGACGCGCTCCGTCGTGGCAAGCGTCCTGCCGTCCGCTGACAAACTCGCGCATTCGCCCGTCGGGTCCGCGTTGGAGGTCGCGACAGAAGCGTCCCACAGTTTGACCGTATTGTCCGCGGCCGAGGAGATTATTGTCTTCCCGTCGGGCGAGAAGGCAGCGGTTCGCAGCGTCTCACGGTGACCGCGCAATATGCGAAGTTTACGCCCAGTCGGCACATCCCAGAGCCGGATTGTGCTGTCTTCGCTGGACGTGAGAAGGGATCTCCCGTCCGGCGAAAAAGCCACGGAATGAATGAATGCGCGGTGACCGCTCGGGGAAGTCAATGCGCGGCCAGTGCGAGTTTCCCACAGGCGAAGCTTGCCGTCGTCCGTGCCGGCAGCCAGTATGCGGCTATCTTGCGAAAACGCGGCAGTTACGATGCGGAAACTGGGCAGGGCATTCAGGGTCATCTGGTGATCGGACCCTATTCTCCACAGGACAATTTCACCCTGATGCCCGCCTTGGGTGGCGATCATCCGACCGTCTGGCGAGAGGACGATAAATGCAGCGCCTGGAAGTTGCCGTTCGAACCGGCGATTGGCGATGTTCCAAACTTTGATCGGTCCGGCGTCTCCCGTCATCAACAGGCGGGCGGAATGCGTGAATGCGACGTTTGCGAGGATGCGGTTACTGTGGGGCACCTGGAGAATCTCGGCGTGAGAGGCTGCAATGCTGTCCATTCTTCGGCCTGTCCTTACGTCGAACAGATAGACGTTATCGTCGTCGCACCGGACGGCAATCATTGTGCCATCGGGCGAGAACGTAATTCGACGGACGTCCGCCGGCAATGAATGCAGCTTCGGCCGTACATCTGTGGTCTGCCCCTTGACCGCCGCCGCGGCGTCAAGCAGGCGGATGCGGCCTGTTTTAGCCGTACGCTGCTTCTCATAAACTGCGATGATCCTACCATCAGGAGAGTAGGCCGGGCACGCGGCAATCGTGTCGGAGCCACCGAGCGTTGCGAGGCTCCGGTCGCGGCATAGTCCCCAGAGGTAACGCCACTCGAAGGTCCGGATGTCTTCCTCGCCCGTCCTGGGCATATACTCGCCCAGAAGGCTCATTGCGCGGGCTGCGTTATCGTCGTCCAGCGCCTGCTGTGCCGTGTAGAGATCTGCCGCATAGAGGTTGAGTCGAAGGGTCTTAGCGATATCCCGTGAGCGATCGGCCTCTCGCAGAGCGACGAGCGCGAGGATTAGGAGCGCCCCCATGATGAGTACGGAGAGGCCCGTCGCCCTGATAAGTCCCTTGCGATACGCTGAGCGCTGCCTTCGCAGTTCGGCATCGGGCATGTGGACCGTGATCCAGCCCATGTCGAATACCCGATTGTAGATTCGATTGCGGACTCGAATGAAGCCGTTCCGAACCGACGAGATGCCCGACAGACCCAGGGCCGGGCAGAGTGGATTGGTCTCATCATAGCGCACGCGGGCGCCGCCGCGCACCTTCGCATAGAGACTCAGCAGTGACGCCCGATCAACGGCATTGTTGAGCAGGCGATTGCGCACAAAAGCGAGGTTGTCGTCCGCCTCCTGGGCTTTTGAAGCAAAATAGATGGAGGCACACGCACGATCCACCACGGCGCGATCGTTCGAACGAGTTGAAGGGACGATCTGTTCGGAAACCGCGCGGCACAGTCTCTGCGTCAGGTAGGGATGCCCGCCCGTCCAGTAGAGAATCCGCTCAAGCAGTTTTCGATTATAGATTTCTGAGTTGCAATTTTGTACCGATGTGTTCTCCTCCGTTATGTCAACCGCATCCATCTGCGAAATCTGCGAAATCTGTGGATATAGCCCTTTCGCCAATGGCGCCGCCTCATCCTCGGTAAAGTCGGTCAGCTCGATTCTTCGCCCGATGTTGAACGGGGTCATCCGAGTATCGACGATCAGGTCCGTTGGCGCCGCAACTCCTAGAAGGCAGAACGTCAGGCGCTGCAGTTCCCGATCCTCCGTCCGTCGATTGTAGAACTCGCGGATCGCGGCGAAGAACTCGTCCGTCGAAAACGGAAGGCTCTGCACCACGTCGATCTCGTCCACGAAGATGACGATCCGTCCCTTGCACCGCTTCAGCATTACCTGCCGCAGCGCCGCCATCAAACGCTGCAGAGGACCCAGCGAATCGTGCGTGCTCCAGAACTCCTCCAGTGGCTCCTCAATCTCCAGCCGCTCCCCAATACGAGAGAGCAGCCCATAGTACCACTGCTCGGATGTCACGTTCTGGCCGATGGCGGTGAGGTCCAGGACGACGGTCCTGACCCCTTCCGCCTGGAGCCGCAATGCTATGCGGACGGTCAGCGAGGACTTGCCCATCTGGCGCGATGTCAGAATGTAGCAGAACTCGCCCTGTGTGATTGCCTCATACAGCTCGGTGTCCGCCCGACGGACAACGTATGAGGGCGTATC
>JBBQVV010000442.1:0-5603 GCA_038211235.1 Chthonomonadales bacterium
CCAACCTGGCCGCAGCGCAAGGCCTCGGCCCGGGCGTCACACCCATCTACGGCGACGACGAAGACCTTGCCGTCGAGGTGGAAGGACCGGACGGTGTCACGGTCGACATCTCCGACCCGGCGCTCGCCGCGACACTGATCGCAGGCTCCGGGGCGACAGCCGTCCGCCTGGTGCGATCCGAGCGCGCGCTTACGGACTGTCGCCCCGTGTCGCTGATCACGGTGCAATCCATCGAGCAGCTGACCCGCGAGCATGGCAGCGAGCTCGATCCCAGGCGGTTTCGGCCGAACATCTATGCCGACCTTCCCGGAGTCGCCGGCTATGCGGAAGCCGACTGGATCGGCCGCCAGATGTCCATAGGCGATCGGGTGGTGATCCACGTCCTGGAGCGAGACCCGCGGTGCAGCATGGTCACGCTGGATCCCGACACCGGCGAATCCACCCCATCTATCCTGCGGACGATCGCCCAGAATCACGCCGCTGCGGCCGGCGTCTACGCGGCGGTCCTTGTCGAGGGTATGATCGAGACCGGCGATCCTATCCACCTGCTGGACTAAACGCTCGCCCGAACCAAGTTCGCAATTGGCGAATCGCTCATCTCACCAGCATTGTGTCCCCGAGGGACAACCGGTGCTATGCCATACAGCGGGTGGATTCCGTCTCCCGCTGATGACCTACGAAATCGCTACGGATCACGGCTTAGTGCGCGTTCGTAGATGACGCATCGCTTCACAGGCGACCCCAGACCCGAAGCAGGAGCAGGTTGCCCAGAGTGAGCGCGCCGCGCCACTCGCAGGCGACGCCCGCGCTAATCGGTTCCCAGGTGATGTCCCAGCCCCCGTCTGCCTGCTGATTTGCCTCCAACGCGTCGAGGTGCGCGTTCAGAACGTCGTCCGAAAAGAGCTGGCGGCACAGGCTGCGTGGGGCAGGAGCCCAGTCGAGCGGCTTCTTAACGTAACCTTCGGCGGACGGATCGAGCGCGCACTCCGATAGGATGCGCGAATCCAGCCGCGCGAACGCACGTGTTGCGCGCTCCCGGTCGGGATGATGTTCCAGAAAGACGAGGATCGCCAGCAGATCGTGCGCCTCGGTTGTCTCCGTCGCCTCGATGTTTCGCCACGAGTAAGCCTCGGCGGGCCGGCGCCAGGGATGCTCGTGGTGAAGGGCATAGAGCAGGCCGACGAGGCTGGCCGACGGGTTGATGCGGGTGGGCGGATCGAGTTCGGAGGTCCACCAGAAGACGTGGGGGTAGGCGTTCGCGCTCGGCAAGGAGAAGGGAACACCTCCCTCCTCGGTCGTCACGGACTCCAGGAAGTCGCATACGCCTCCGACTGCCTCCGGCTTCGCCCCGATCTAGTGAAGGACGTGCAGCGCGAACTCCTGGTCAATGGGCTGGCTGTCCGGAACGCGCTTGTCCGGCTCTAGACCGTTTCCGAATCCGCCGTCCGTGTTCCGGTAGGCTTCCAGGGAGCCCAAGACCGCCTCGCGGCTCCCCTGCCGAAAGTGGAACTCGAATCGCCGCCGCTCCAGAAGGCGCGCGTTTTTGTAGAGAAACTCCTCCGCGCGGCTCAATATCGTCTCGTCCGTCATGGCACAATCCCTCCACCGTCTCCTAAGCGTATTGAAGTGTGGGCTCGAACGGCGATGGCTTCAAAACGAACGCTAAATATGAGATCCAGGGCGTCAGCGATCCTCAGGATCGCTGCGATGGGCTGGTGATCGTAGTCTCCGGCTTCCAGGCGGGCGCCGCAGACTGCGTGGCGCCGATCCGGATCGACGCCCGGCAGGGTGCTTTTCCTGCGTTGCCCGCTTGACATCCGCTCCTCGAACCGCTATACTGCCGGTACAGGTTCATATTCCAGAGTCGCAGAGGCTGTAGAACCGTTTGCAGCCACGTTACGGGGGAAGCCGGTGTAAATCCGGCACAGTCCCGCTGCGGTAATTTGATCTTCGATCTTAGATTTTCGACTATCGAATGCGCCATTCGACTTGCGCAATTGAAATTCGCGAATGACAGGTCGCAAATCAGAGAGTCCGAATGCCCGTCTGTGACGATCACATGTTCCCTTCGCGAGAAAGGGGGTGATACCAGCCGGGCACCGGATCCACAGTGTCATACTGGAGAGTCATCGCCATCCGCAAGGATGGCGTTTTTGTTTGCCTGCCGTAACTGGTCGAATACGCCAAGGAGGAAGGTGGGAAAGTGTACGGAACCAAGCGCGTCCGCAAAGGCTTTACTTTGATCGAGCTGCTCGTCGTCATCGCCATCATCGCGATTCTGGCGGCAATACTGTTTCCTGTGTTTGCGACCGCTCGCGAGAAAGCCAGGCAGGCGAGCTGCCAATCCAACTTGCACCAAATCGGTATAGCGACGTTGATGTATGCGCAGGATTACGACGAAACCTACCCGCTTTACCAGTACGACGACTGTCAGGGCTTTACATGCTTCCAGTACTGGTTCGGTCTTCGGGTCGGCACGTCGTGGGACAAGTCAAAAGGACTGCTCTATCCCTACATGAAGAACGGACAGGTACAGCGGTGCCCAAGTTTCAGCGGAACGCCGAAGTTTGGCGATGGTAACGGATACGGATATAACTGGGGATTTCTCGGATCGGACTACTACATATCGTTCGCCTGGCCGCCGGCGCATCCTGCTTCGATGGCCAGTCTGGGCTCAACTGCCGATAAGATCATGTTCGCCGACGCGGGATTCGTGAACGTACCCTGGTTTGGGGGGGACGGCTCCGTCATAGAGACTCCTGGAATCGACCCGCCGGCTGACTGGTACGGCAATCCAACGATCGACTTTCGCCACGTGGACAACCGCAAGGATCTGAACGCGACAATTCAGACCGTGACACAGCACGGACTTGCCAACGGCCTCTGGGCGGATGGACACGTCAAGCCGCTACGCCAGACCAGCGTAACCGATGAGATGTTCAGCAGGCAGTAAGCCAGGAGCGCAGCGTGCCCGGGGACTATTCCGGACGAATCGCCGGGGCCATGTGAAACAGGTCGTTGAGCATAAGCGTGGCGATCGGATCGCTGGCGATGTTCGGAAGCAGATCAAACGTAGTAACAACAAGGTCGCCGCGCCCAATTGGCAGGCGGGCAACAAGGGCAGCGGGATTGTGGAGCCAGCCGACAAACAGACCTGCCACGACGTTCTCGACGAGGGGCCCTGTTAGAACGCGCTCAGGGACGATGGTCTGATACTCGAAGTCGAATCGGGCCGTGTCCGGCAGCGAAGGGAAGTGTTCGGGCACAAACCAGCTCTTCGATGTGCACCAGTCGCCCCACCAGCCGTTCGTGTTCCGCTCGAGAAGCCGCACGCCAAGGCCGCTTGCGATCGTAATGCTCTTGGCGTGAGTGGCCACGAGAATGGCCCGGCCGCCATCGCGAAGAAAACCGGAGACGGCAGGGTCCCACCGGGTGACAAGGCCCAGCGCTCCGGCCTCCGGCTGCGCGATCACCCGGCATCCGATTCCCGTCAAAAGGGATGATAGTCCGATCACGCTTCCCAGCGGATCGTAAAGCCAGACCGTAGTGCCCTTGCCCATCGTCCGGCGCGAAGCCGGAGCGAACACGATGCTTTGACTGTTGCGTGCGACTTCTCTTCCCGTCGCGTCGCGAAGGGTCAGCTGAATCACGTGCTTTGCAGGTTGAGATACGGCAGGCGCCGTAATCCAGATCTGCGCGATGGGATAGGAGCCGTATGTAGGCTCAGAATCCATTCGCGCCGTCAGCCGGATGGGCTCCTGGCCGCCCAGTCCCTCGATTCCCTCGATATCCCATTCGAGCTTGCCTCCGACAACCGGCGCGCCGCTGAAGCACGAAAACGTAACGGCGAGTGCGGCGGTCTCTCCCTCCCAGAACGCGGTACGTGGACTGAGGCGAGGAATCAGTATGTCCTGCTGCTGTATGGGCTTCATTCTATCGTGGAACACCTTTGGATGGCGCGCCATGTCGAGGAGGCCGTTACACTCCCAGTTCACATCGGTGAATTCGGTGATCACATAGCCTGCAACCTGAGGGTGCCGCCGCATCTCCTCGATCTCCCACTTCAGGGACAGCCACTGCTGCTCCTGAGAAGCATCGGCCAGGCCATTGTAGTCCTTGAATGCACGGCTGAGCTTCTGCCGCTCGAATCGCTCCACCACGGCTCGCGGCCGGGCAGGGCCGTCCCCGGTCTTGAACCAGTACGGCTCGCCGCCCTCGGCTTCCAGAATGTGATCGATTCGCGGCAGGCCCCAGTTGCCAAATTCTGAGATCAGAAGCGGCTCATTTCGCTGGTATTCCGCGTCTCCGTAGCCGGTAAACGTCCCTGCCTCGCGCCCGGTGAATGCCTGGACCCACTCCGCGAAATCCTCTGCCTGATCCGGAATATTGAAGTAGACGTGGTAGTCATCGAGATCGCTCGCCACGTGAAAGTTGGGTATGCAGGCGGAATTATCGACGACGAGCCAACCGGGGAATGTGTCCTTGGCCCACCGATAGGTATCGCGCAGCCACCGACGCTGCTCGGCATCGTTAAGGTCGATTCCCCAGGACTCATTGATGATCGTGAGAACTACGATGCATGGATGGTTCGCATCCCGCTGCCACATCGCCTCCAGTGTCGATCGAGCCCGCTTACGGAACGCCTGCGACAGTCGCGCGCCGTTAGGCAGTTCGTACCAGACCAGCAGTCCGATCTCATCGCACAGATCGAGATATGCCTCACTTGGGACCTTGATGTGACATCGCATCAAGTTCAGTCCGATCTCTTTCGCCTTCATAAACTGGTCTCGCATGTACTCGCGGGACGGCGGCGTATATATAGTTCGCGGGTAGAAGTCCTGGTCCAGGGCGCCTGCAATGAAAATCGGCCGATTGTTCAGCCAGACGCGGCCCTCCTTCGCCTCGATCTTACGCATCCCAAAGCGCGGCTGGAGCGCGTCGACCACTTCGCCGTCGCGTTCAAGGGTTACCAGGGAACGGTACAGGTGCGGAGTCTCCGGACACCATAAAAGCGCGTCAGGCACGGGCAGCTCGATCGCGAAGCTCAGTTCGTCCTGCTCTTGCGATGCATTTGCCTCCAGGGAAATGACCACAGTGTTGACGGGATGGCCGTCCACGGGCGGCTCGACGCTGATGCGTATCTGCCACTCCGATCGATCGAGGATTCCGCCTTCAACAACGATGGTTGCCCTAACGATTCCCGCGTCGATATCCGGCAGAATGGAAGCCCTCGCGAGGCAGATTCGCGGCCGAGTCTCGATGTAGACACTGCGCCAGATGCCTCCCACGCTCGTGTACCAGCTCTGCTTGCCATGGGGTATCTCCGCAAAGCTGAGCTGCTCTCCGTTCGGCAGCACGGCATCCTGCTCGACAGTTGCATCGGTAACACGCACCAACAGAGTGTGAACGACGTTGGGTCCGAATCCCTGCAGCACGCGATCGATGTCAAACTCAAACGGGGTATAGCCGCCCTCATGCGAACCGAGCAGCTGACCGTTTAGCCAGACCTCGGCGAAGTAGTCTACCGCGCCAAAGACGAGCACAATTCGCTCGTCGGCTATCTCGTCCGGAAGCGTAAACCGCTTCTCATAGATCGCGGTGCC
>JBBQVV010000443.1:0-5537 GCA_038211235.1 Chthonomonadales bacterium
ACGCCATGCGCGACAAGCTCATCGAGAAGACGGTCCAGCGCATTTTCCGCTACGCAGATCGCCAGGCCGCCCGAAGTTTGCGGATCGTACATCACCGCAATCCTATCGGGCGAGATTCCGGCTGCGATCACAACGCTATTCGACAGGTATGCCTCGTTCTCCTTGCCTCCTCGCGTCACGTTGCCCGCCGCGGCAAGGGATTCCACATGAGGCAGCAGAGGCAAATCCGCACTCTCAATTTCTATTCCGACGCCGCTTGCCCTCGCCAGGTGATACAGGTGGCCGAGCAGAGCGAATCCGGTGATATCCGTGACGGCATGAACGGGCAGCTGCGGCCCGATACCGATGGCGCGCATCGCCTCCGTGGCGCCGGCGTTCAGCGTCGACATGCTCTTGATCGCGGCGACCATGGCTTCCGCCGGACACTGGTCGTACTTTGCGGCCGTCGTAATGATACCGGTTCCAAGAGGCTTGGTAAGCACGATGCGGTCACCTGGCCGTGCGCCCGCGTTTGTACCGATATGCGTGGGGTCTACGAGACCGGTAACGGAGAGCCCGAATTTCGGCTCAGCGTCTTCAACACTATGGCCTCCAATAAGCGCTGCGCCCGACTCGGCAACCTTGTCGGCGCCGCCCCGCATAATTTCGGCCAACTCCGCCGCTCCACGATCGCGAATCGGAAAGCAGACAATGTTCATCACGGTGATCGGGTGTCCGCCCATGGCATAGACATCCGATAGGGAGTTCGCGGCTGCTATCTGCCCAAATTGATACGGATCGTCCACGATCGGCGTGAAGAAGTCCACGGTTTGAACGAGCGCGAGACGTTCGGATAGGCGATAAACTCCGGCGTCGTCACCGGTGCTGAGGCCGACAAGGAGGTTCGGGTCTGGTTGCATTGGCAGATCACGCAGCACGTGCGCGAGTTGGGCGGGCCCAATTTTGGACGCTCAACCGGCACAACGCACAAGATGTGTCAGACGCTGCCGGACATCGATGGGTTCGCTCATGTTGATATACCTCCCTGCTCCACGAGCCGTGACTTCACGCTCATGGCAAATCTACGACGCTGTCACGGCAGGCGAGCGCCATTTCTGCGCCTCGACCGCCAGTAGGAGAGCCCCGCCGACGAGGAACCAGGCGAGTTGATCCTCCTGGCCGGACAGTCTGACGCCGCTCTGAATAGCCCCGATTGTCAGAACGCCAAGCGCGGTTCCCAGAATCGTCGCCTGTCCGCCTGCGATGACGGTACCACCAAGGACGACCGCCGTGATCGAGGTCAGCTCCATGAACTGACCGGTCCCCTGTGTTGCCGTCGCCTGCCGCGCCACGTTCACTACGGCGGCTAGCCCCGCCAGTCCACCGCTGATAACATAGGCAAGGGTCTCCGTCCGCACGGTCGGCATTCCCGAGAGTCGCGCGGCCGTTCGGTTGCCGCCTAGCGCCAGCAGCTCCCTGCCGAAGGCCGTGGTTTTCAATACGACGACTCCGCACGCAAGGACCACGACCGCAATCCAGAATAGGACTGGCAGCCGCACAAGATTTGTCCCGTCGATCGCCTCATTGAAGGCAGCGGGAAAGCCCGAGATACTGTGGCCATTATTGAACGACGAGGCCGCAGCCGCGGCGGCGGCATACGTCGCGAGCGTTACGATGATCGGTGGAAGCCTGGCCCACGAAATCAGAATGCCGTTTACGGCGCCGCAGAGAGTTCCGAGAACGATCGAACCGAGGCAAGCAATCGGCAGAGGGACATGGAGGCCGACCGAAAGCCATCCCAGAGTCATGGCGCAGAACGCCATTACAGATCCGACAGAGATATCGATGCCACCGGTAGCAATAACTACGGTCATACCCGTCGAAACGATGGCCAGTTCTGCTGCTTGTTTCACCAGGAGGCGGGCGTTCGCTTCGGAGCGAAAGTCCGGAAACCGTACGCTAAAGTAGACAAGCGCGATTGCCAGCACGAGCGCGACGCCCGCCTCCGGTGGCAGTTTCAAACGCGGAACCGTCCTGTCCGGAGCGGGAGGACCAGCGCTCATTTCAGAAGTGCCCTCCGGTGTACTCGATGAATCCGGACCTGTTCCAACCCCGCCGCGAGAAGGATTACCGCTCCCGTGAACAATCCGTACTGCTCTTTAGGCCGACCCAGCAGGACGAGAGCGTTCTGAAGCAGTGCGATGAGCACGGCGCCGAGAGCGGCGCCCAGAACGCTCCCGTCACCGCCTGTAATTCGGACTCCGCCGACGACGCACGCCGCGATCGCATCCAGTTCCGAGCCCTTGCCCATGTCCCACTGTGCATGGTTGCTGAATGCCATCGACAGGATACCAGTGATCCCCGCGCATAGACCCGCCAGCGCGTATCCGGCCTGCTTGACTCCGTCCGCCGCAACTCCTGACAGCCGGACGGCGAGCTCGCTTCCGCCCATGGCAATCGTCCAACGGCCGTATCGAGTGCCGAGTGTGATTGCCGAGAGAACCACAACGACCACGACGAATGTGACGATCGCGACATTGGGTTGTCCAAGTCGATACAGCCCGGGAGCGCTCGTATCGAATGCATCGAAGCTGCGATTCCGAGTGAGAAGGCTCATGCCGTAGCGAAAGAGCAGCAGTGTGGCGAGCGTCGTCAGGATAGCGGGACGGGCAACAGACCTGCCGCGTAGCCCGATCTTTCTGACGAGATCGCCGGCAAACGGCACGGGCAGACGATCGGTAATCAGGCCTCCGTTGACGGCTCCCGCAACGAGACTGGATGCCAACCCCACGGCAGCCGCTGCCGGCCAGCTCCATCCGGCCGTGACGCAGGTCCCCGTGATGCATGCCGAGACTGCCATCGTGGAGCCGACCGACAGGTCCAGTCCCGCGCCGAGGACGACGAGCGCCTCACCGCACGCGACGATTCCGATCAACGCCGCGTTCTGACCGACCGCCGACAGGTTGCCAATCTCGCGGAACGCCGGGAGCTTGAGCGCGAGCAGTGCACTCATCGCGAGAATCAACCCGAGAGTTGGCAGCTCTCTCGGCAGCTTCGTTCGCTGAATCATGAAAGGGCATCTCTGCGGAGGGGGATCCGCCCGCTCGGCGGGTCGCGGCTATTGTAGCGCGATTTCGCCGGTCTGTCCAGCCGGAGGCGAGGCTGTCTGACGGTCGATCTCCGTCCACCGACCAAGCATTTCGCTCGAGCGCTGGCAGGCGCAGATGACGCGCTGTACGCTAAGACCGTCGGCGAACGTGGGAGAGTACCGGTTTCTAGGCAACCCCTCTTCGAGGTTCCTCACGTTGTCCACGAAATCATGGAGGCTGTGAATATGGAAATTAAGCCAGCCCACAGTGTTCTTGGTGGCCCCGAGAGCATACGGCCTGGGATATCGAGTAACACACTCGATGCGTCGGTATCCACGGTCTCCGCCCAGAGGCGCCTCCGGTGTAGATGCGTCGTAGGCGTCTAGCCAGTTTGCTTCCATGAGGTTAAAGCGCAGTCCTCCGCGCGAGCCGTGCAGTTCGAATCGCAGCTCATCTTGCGCCCCGGTAGCCAATCTCGATGCCTCGATAAGGCCCCTCGCTCCACCGGCAAGTTTGCACTTGACCAGTGCAATGTCGTCCACGTCGACCGTTCGGCTCACGCCCGTACGGGGCTCCGCGCGCTCGCAAATGACGGTTTCAAGGTCCGCGCTCACCTGCGCGATCCTGCCTCCACGGCCCAAGCCGGGGCGATCAAGTAGGAACTGGACAAGGTCGATGACGTGCGCGCCCAGATCCATGATCGCGCCTCCACCGCTGCGAGCCATATTAGTTCGCCACGAATAGGGACGCTTTGGGTCTATGTAGCCCGCATGGAGGTAGGCAGCCCGAAACGATAATAGATCGCCCAGAAACCCCTGTTCGATCAGCTCCGCCGCACGAAGAACCGCGGGAATGAATCGGTAGTTAAACGTCATCTGGTTAACCACGTTGGACTGGGTCGCCAGATCCGCCAGATCCTCCGCTTCGGCAGAATCGCGAGCGAGTGGCTTATCGCAGTAGACGTGCTTGCCCGCCCGCAGCGCGTCTCTTACTTCATCGTGATGGGCATCGTTGGGCGTGCAGATGTGGATGAGGTGAATGTCATCACGAGCTAACAGGTTTCGATGGTCCGTCGTGTGAAACGAGAATTCAGCTTGCCGCGAGGCCTTGATACCAGTGGCGTCCGAGGAAGTGCATACGCCGATCATGCGCGTCGCCGCGGGAGGAGGGTCGAAAAACAGGGGAAGCGCGCGGTGGGCGTGCGCATGGACCTTGCCGATGAATCCGAAACCGATCATTCCGACGCCATACGTCCGCAATGGAGCCTCCCTGAATGATCGAGGATCAGAAGACGAACCGAAAGTCAACGTTGGCGCGGATATCGTCTGTCAGATCCTTGCTATCGTGACTCCGGACGTCTGTCGAGAGAGTCACGAAGTGGTCGGCGTCGAGCTGGCGGTCAAGCAGGAAGTGACAGTGGTTGGAGTGATCGTAAGAGGTGGGGTCGCCCAGCGTATCCAGGCTATACGCCGCGCCAACTCTGGTAGTCCGGTCCAGTTTGCCCTCCACACCGAAGCCTAGTGACCTGGTCAGTTTCTTGGTGGCGTCGTCGTTGTACAGCCGGTAGTAGGCTTCGAGAGAGAGGTTGGGCCGAACGGAATGCTTTAACGAAACGTCGGCCTTTGTCTGAGCCAAGACAGTTGACTTGTCGTCTTCCGGCAGGGTGCCGAATGTATAGACGAAGTGGGTAAAGCGGTCGAGTTTCCAATCTGCGCGATACCGGCGAATCTGCTGCTCGGAGCCGTCAACCATGGTGCGTACTTTGTAAAACAACTCACCGTGGAACTGCTTCTTGGGGTTCGGATCCGTGGTAAATGAGTAGATTCGAGATGCGGTATTGACGCCGTTCTGATCGGTTAGGCCGGTGTAATCGAGCAGGAACTCACTCTTCCAGATCTTCCACGTGGCCTTTCCCGTCATCGACTCGTTCTGTAGTTTGCCCTGATCGTTGAGTGAGGTGTAGTGCGCGGAAATGGTGAGGTCCCGAATGGAGCCGATCCGGAAAGGCTTCGAGTTGCTGAACGCGAAATCAGCCGCATCTTTGGTGTTTACGCCATCATTATGAACCTCATCAAACTTGGCAGTAAGCTTCACATTCTTGACGGGATCGCCCTGAAGTCCGATCGACAGCGAGTCGGCACTCTTACTGTCCGAACTCTCCTTCTGTGAAAAGCCGAACACGACGGCAAACTGCTTGGTCGCCTGCCACTGAAGATCCAGCGCATCAGTATTCTCTGACGGAGACACCGTTGGCGCATTCGGATCGATCGAGCCTGTAAGCGGCGGAGCGCCCGGATCGGCTCCGGACTGCCCACGATCGACCTCCTGCCGTGAAACGTTTACGGTAAGTGAGTCGATCGGTTTGGCGTGCAGGTTCAGGTTGGTTGACCGCTCATACCTTCCGTCCTCGTATGCAATGCGCTTGAGGTCGAAGTTGAAAGAGTTCGGCCGTGTCTTCGGCGTCTCAAA
>JBBQVV010000444.1:0-5527 GCA_038211235.1 Chthonomonadales bacterium
AAACTTCGTGCGTAAGATAACATAACGGTCAGGGCGGCAACTGAGTCAATCGAGTGGCCGGTCGATACTGACCGGCCATTGTAACGTGTTCGTCCGGTGTCAGACTTAACGGTATAATATATAACGTAATGATCGACTGGCATGACTCGGGAGTTGATGCTCAATGCGGGTTCGTTGCAATCTCCAATTCAAGGTCGGACTGGCGCGCGGGTTGACAACGCTCCTTTGCTGTGGTTGGGGGTATTCATTCGCCTATTCGTTTTTTCGTTGCATCCAGGATCGCTCCGGACCGCTGGTATGCGCAGCCGCCGCGCTCCCTCTGGCCGCGGTATGGGCGTCTCTGGAGCGCAAACGGTGGGGCAGGCTGGTGTTGATCAGCCAAAGTCTCCTTGCCCAAGCTCTGTTTGCGCTGATTCTGTCGATCGTGTCGTTCACGAACCGTGTCAGGGTCATGCCGTCCGAAAGAAATATCATCGGATATTTCGTCCATGCGCTGCGTCTGTTTGGCGAACGGCCTGAGATTACGCTCGCGGTACTGATCCTCGCCGTCGCGACTTCGATCTGGTTTTGTATGCCATGGGTTCGCGCCGAATACGATCAGCGCAAGAAGCCGCTGCTGACGCCGGGCCAGCGTGTTATCGCGATCACCGTGGTCTCGCTATGGTGCGTGACGATGGTCGCAACACCTACATTGCCGGAGAGCCGCTCTCCGCATACGCCGCTCAAAACGCCGCGCCGTCTTACGCTGCGCTACTGAAGCGCCAGGATCCTTACGAGCCGCTCCGCCGCCGCCGCCAGAAGTGGTCCTGCTTCGGTCATAGCCGTATCAAGCGTCATCGGACGATCCACTATCGGTAACGCGGCGTCAAGCCCCAGCGCCCTTAGCACCCGCTCGCCTTCGATCGCCACGGAGCCTGCAAGCGCCACGACCGGCACGCCCGCGACGGTTGCCCGCCGCGCGACGCCCGCCACCACCTTTCCTCTTGCCGTCTGGCCGTCCAGGCTCCCTTCACCCGTGATCGCAAGACGGCAGGCGCGGACCCGCCTTTCAAATTCGGTAAGCTCCATCGCCAGGTCCAGTCCCGAGCACATCCGTGCATCGCAGAATGCCAGCAGGCCGGCGCCCAGACCGCCCGCCGCTCCGCTGCCTGGAACGTCCGCTACGTCCCTTCCCAGTTGCGCTCTTATCACCTGTGCATAGCGCATGAGCGCAGAGTCCAGCTCATTCACCATTGCCGGATCGGCGCCCTTCTGAGGGCCGTAGATCGCGGAGCCGCCGTCGGGTCCGCACAGCGGGTTATCGACGTCGCACGCGACGACGACGTCGATGCCGGCCGGCAATTCCATGCCTGTTGTGTCTATCGAGTCCAGCCTCGCAAGCGCGGCGCCACCGGGCTCCAGCTCGCGCCCGTACGCGTCCCGGAACCTGACTCCAAGCGCCGATGCCATTCCGGCTCCGCCATCGTTGGTGGCGCTGCCGCCGATGCCGACAACGATATGGCGGCAGCCCGAACGCACGGCGGCCCTAATCAGCTCGCCCGTTCCGTAGGTGGTAGCCCGACGTGGATCGCGCTGGTCAGGTCGAAGCAGGGCCAGCCCGGAGGCTAGAGCCATTTCGATTACGGCGGTATCGGAACGAAGGCCGCCGAGCCTCCCCCAGGCCGCATCGACAGGATGGCCGAAGGGCCCCTCAACACGATACGGCACGATCACTCCGCCCGTTGCCGCGACCAGGGTTGCCAGCGTGCCGTCGCCGCCATCCGCGAGCGGCAGCAGATCGGTCTCTATTCCGTCGCTCCAGGCGGATGCTCGAGACGGAAGCCCATCAGCCGCGCGTTGTATTCCGGAGCGAATGGCCTCGGCCGCTTCCACGGCTGTGAGACTGCCCTTGAAGGCGTTCGGGCATACCAGAATGCGAACCACGAGATGCTCCCTCAGTAGAGCGTGACCTGCTGCGTCAGGCCGCCATCCACGTAGTAGGTGCTGCCCGTCACATACTCGGATTCGTCGCTTGCCAGGAAGACCGCTACCGAGGCGACCTCCTCCGGGCGGCCGAATCGTCCCCAGGGGATTTCACTGATCGCGTTCTTGCTCGCCGTCGGGTCATCTAACACCTTCTGATTGATCGGCGTCGCGATGGCGCCCGGCGCGATGTTGTTGACGCCGATCTTATAGGGCGCCAGCTCTATGGCAAGATTTCGCATCATCATGCGCATACCGCCTTTTGAGACGCAATAGGCCGTGAAACCCGAGAAGGGGATATCCTCGTGGACCGAGGAGATGTTGATCAGCCTTCCGCCCGACCCCTGTTTCACCAGTTGGCGCGCCGTGGTCTGATGGACCAGGTAAGATCCGAATAGGTTTACGTTGATCACAAGGTTCCACTCCTCATCGGTCACCTCTAAGAACGGCCTCTTGATTTCGATCCCGGCGTTATTCACGGCGATGTCGATCCGACCGAACCTGGCGACGATCTCGGCAACCATCCGCTCCACGTCTTCACGCTTGCTAACATCACCGCCGACGGCGAGGCCCGCTGTACCGAGTCCCGCAACGATCCGATTCGCATCGTCCTGTCGCGTGCCGCCGGGCAGGTAGTTTACGGCAACATGCGCGCCTTCCGCCGCGAACCGCTCGGCAATCGCCTTTCCAATGCCGCTGCTGGCGCCCGTCACAAGGGTCACCTTGTTCTCAAGTCGCATCCTGGCTCGTCTCCCTCCGAAAACCGACTGTGTCGGGTTACCGTATTCCCATCACGAGGTTCCAGGTCTCACGTGGATTGTCCTGCGAAGTTTGCCAGTGGATCACGTGGAGCCTATTGCTCGGCGCACTTTTGCTTCGGTGTGCGTATCGAAACGGAGAGAATGAGCAAAATGGAGATCGAATGGATATGTTAAACAGGACATGGGCGCTCTACGCAGTGGGCACGGCCCTCTGCCTTGCGGGCTGCAACTCGGAGGACGTAAACAATCTGAGGAGCGACACGTCAAAGCTGGGCCACGATATTGCGCCGATCGTTACCAGCGCGACGCTTCAGACGAAGGTAGTAACGCACCTTTCACTTCACAAAGGTATCGATATGAGCGGGCTTCATATCGAGACGAGCGATAAGAAGGTGACGGTCAGCGGGCACGTGCGGGACGCCGGCATGCGCAAGAAGGTCATTGATACGGTGAAGGAGACGAGCGGCGTCGAGCAGGTCGAAGACAAGCTAAACGTGCAGCAGTGAGCTGGGAGCGCAGAGGGTGGGAACCATCGCGCGTTTCCGCCATTCCCATCCCTCTGGCAGGGTCGTTATGCCTGGATATCCAGACGGCCTGTCGTGCCTGGCGGCACCGACGGTTTCTGGCCGTTAAGTGCTATCTGCTCGCGGATGCGAGTCAGTTTATCCGTGAGACTCGCGTCAAGCTGACGCGTCAGAGTATCTACTCTGTCTACAGGGTTGGCAGTTGGCGTCGCTGTGCTATCGGGTCCGCGCATCGCATACCGAGAGATCGGATATGCAGGTGACGCGGTCGTACCGACGGCACGAATTGACGTCATTGTCGCCCTCCTTTCCGGTGACCCGTCGTCCGCCGTTAAGCGCTGCCGCGAGAAGACGCCATTGTCAAGGCGGTCGAGCATGGACGCGTCGTGGGCCACGACTGGTTGTGCCACGGCCTTGTTCCGACTTCGCATAGCAGTTGTGCCGGATTGAGAGACTATGCGTTCGGCGCTTGCCGTCGGCGCACCTGGCCTAGCAGGTAGCCCAGTAGGACGATGCACAGGGCAGCTGACTGTGTTATATAGAGCGCGTCAGCAACGCTAAAGCCGAATTCGTCTCTTGAAAGCGTCAGGAGTCCGTTCGATCCGCCGTCCGTGCGCCTGGATGCATTGGAGTCGAAAACATCAGGGATGAGACCCGAATCGAATAGCATGCGCCAGGCGAAGAAACTGACAAGCGTGTAGAGCGCCAGGGCTACATAGCCGATTACGAGCGACATGCGTGCATTCGTACTATGGTAGGAACAGACGAGTGAAACAGCGAGGTAGAAAACCGCCGTCACCAGAAACCGGATCGCGACAATCGCTATCCAAGGGCCGGGTACCAGCGCCCAGTGGACCTCCTGGATGATCAGCACCATCGAATACGCCGGGAAGAGAACGACAATCATCGCCAGCGTCGGCAGAAAACAGGCGAAGAGTTTACCGGAAACGATCTCGAACGCGCTGAGTCTCGTGAGCAGAATGTCCTGCCACGTGCGCTGTTCGTGCTCCCGGGCAAAGGACCCCGCGGCAAACGCCGGCGCGATCACGGGAAGCAGTAGGTCCGGAAAGCGCCACAGGGGATACTGTGACCCCCATCCGAACAGCGTCGTAACGCCCCCGATCACCGCGAACAGCAAAACTAGAATCAGGATCGCGATCATCGCGACCGCGTGAACGGGCCGACGCCGGAACCAGTTCTTGCGAAGATCGTTCAGGAGAATGGGATTTGTCATGGTGCTCGTACGTACAGCCGTTGACTCGGGAGTTCCGATCGACAACCAGGCCGCCGAGATCCCCTGTTTCCATCGTCAGGCTGGGTCAGCCCTTCAGGCCGGTTACGGCGATCCCTTGAATGAACTGCTTCTGCGTGAAGAAGAATAGTATCAGCACGGGCGCCATGACGATAGCCGACGCGGCCATTAGGAGGTTCCACTGCGTCCCGCCGTGCTGGCTCTGGTAAAACTGAAGGCCAAGTCCGAGCGTGAAGGTCTTCTGGTCAAGGAGGTAGATCAGAGGACCCAAAAAGTCGTTCCACGTGCCGATAAAGGTGAGGAGCGCTACGACGGAGAGCGCCGGCTTGCACAGTGGAAGGATGATCTGGCGAAAGATCCCCCACTCCGAACAGCCGTCGATTCGTGCGGCTTCCGAAAGCTCGAATGGAATCGTGCGAAAGAACTGGCGCAGCAGAAAGATGAAGAACGCACTTCCGAACCAGGCGCCGACCCAAAGCGGCCGAAACGTCCCCACCCAGCCGAGACTGCGGTACATGCCGTAGATCGGCACCATGAGCACGGGGAATGGAACCATCATCGTTGCTAGAGTCGCCGCGAAGAAGAAGTCGCGGCCGGGCCAGCGAAGCCTTGCGAAACTGTAGGCGACAACCGAGCACGAGGCGACGGTGCCGGTTACGGTGAGTATACAAACCAGAATCGTATTCCGCGCGTAGAGGAGAAAGGGGTAGTAGCCCAGGATATCGTGCTCATATGTCACCGCGTCGTAATAGTTGTTCCACTGGATGTGGCTCGGAATCCACTGCACGTTGTCGGACATGGTCTCGTTGATGGGTTTTAGCGACGTGGAGATCATCCAGAGCAGCGGGAACACAAACAGAAAGGACGCGATGATCAACGCAATATGGACGATCCAGGCGTTCCGTTGCGGCATACAGGTTTCCTCTCCGATCGGTTACTATATCATACCCGCACTCCCGCAGGGCGAGGTGTAACGGGCAATGCGCACCGCAATGGGCCTCACCACGTGGACCGATTCCAACGTAACG
>JBBQVV010000445.1:0-5502 GCA_038211235.1 Chthonomonadales bacterium
GGCGACGCGCTGCTGTTCGCCTCCGGAGAGCTGGTGAGGAAACGCATCCGGCCGGTGCGAAAGTCCCACCATTTCGAGGGCTTCCGGGACGCGACGGCGTACCTCGCGACGTCCCGCGCCCGTAACTCGCAGCGCGAACGCGACGTTTTCGTAGGCGGTTTTATCGGGAAGCAGTCCAAAATCCTGAAATACAATTCCCAGGCGGCGGCGGAACCGCGGAATCTCGCTGCGCCGCAAGCCGCTTACGTCCTGACCGGCAACTACTACGGCGCCTTCCGTGGCGCGCTCTTCGCCGTACAACAGCTTGAGCAGAGTCGACTTTCCGGCGCCGGTCGAGCCGACGACAAATACGAATTCCCCCGCTTCGACGGTCAACGTGACGTCGCTTAGCGCGGTGATTCGGTCCCGGTAGCGTACGGACACACCGGCAATATCGATCATCTAACCTCGGTCATCCATCAGAATTCGGCCGGCTAGCGGCCCTCACCCGGGGGCGCTCTATGGAGGCGACAGCGGTGCATTCGAGCTGCTTGTGCGGTGGTCACTCTAATCGTCTTGTAGGTATCGCAGTACGGGTTGGCAAGATCGCCCGAATCTCCGCAAACAGTGATGGACACCAGATTCTCGGGCTGTGCCGAGCGCGCCGAAGGCTGCCGGACACGGTGCGCGGGAGGCGACGGCGCTCGTGGAGCGACCGCGGCGCGCGGGTTGTGCTCGACAATCGGGTCGGCAGTCTGGGAGTCGCCGGCGACGGTCGGCGGGGCCAGGTGTGTCGCTGCGCCTCCGGTATCCGGTGCGGGGAGTGATCCGCCGTCGGGATTCGGGTCCACCGTCGATTCGGCGGATGGGTCGGCAGGCTCGGGCGCACTCGGCAGGGTCGCTCCGTCGCCGGCAGCAGTGCCCGGGTCTGTGGCTGCCGCCGTCACTGGCTTCGCGTCAGCTGGACGACGACGCCTCGGTTTCTGCGGCTCCACGCTGACCGCAGCGGTCTTTGGAGCGGGAACGTCGATGTGCTGCACGATCGTGTTGTATCGCTTCTGGATCGGTCCGGCTGCAATCATGAAGTCATGCCAGATCGGTGCGCACTGATGACCTCCGGTCGCGCCAGGCATTTCGGCATAGACCAGCCTCTTGCCCCGTTTGTGCACGCTTGCGAGCCAGACGACCGTCGCGAGCTCGGGAGTATATCCGGCAAACCACGCGTCGCGATTATCGCTGGTCGTTCCGGTCTTGCCTCGCGCACCATCCACGATGCCGATGGACTCATCGCCTCTGGCGTGCGTGCCCGTTCCCTCGGTCACGACGCCCTGGAGCGCATCGTCGATCTGACGTAACGTGTCGCTCTTTAGAAAGGCCTCTTCCCGCTCTGGACCATATCGTCCGGAATCGAGCGCGTTTCCATCCGCGTCGGTGACGCGAATGATCGCCATCGGATGGTATCGCGCACCCTTCGCGGCGAATAGGCCGTAGGCCGAACAGAGATCGAGCGGCTTAACGGCCGACGCACCGAGCGCCGTCGGCAGGTAGGGCGCGAGCGTCGACGTTATTCCCATCCGGTGCGCGTATTCGATAACGGTTCGGATGCCAACCTTTTGCGCCACCTGTACCGCGATCGTGTTCTTACTTCGCTCGATCGCCGACCTACAGCTTATCGGGCTATAGCTGTAGCCGCCCTCATCTCCGTTCGAATAGTTCTTTACAAGATGCGACGGATCGTTCGGATACGGGATCGGCTTGTCGACAAATGCAGTATCCAGAGTCGCGGCACCTGTGTCGAACGCAGCCGTATAGTCGAACAACTTGAACGTCGACCCCGGCTGCCGCTTGCCCTGCGTGACCGCGTTATACTGGCTTGCATGCCAGTCCCGGCCTCCTACCATCGCGCGGATATATCCGGTCTGAGGATCCAGGCAGACGATAGCCCCCTGATTCGCGCCGAGCCCGGACGCATTTGCGAGTCCGTTCCGTAGCGCCTGCTCCGCCGCCTGCTGCATTTTGTAGTTCAGTGTCGTGTGTATCGATAGGCCGGAATAGACCATGTCGGACGCATAGTTCTTGGTCAGCTCGTGAAGGACGTATGTCGTGAAATAGGGAGCTTTGAAGTCGAAATACTTTCGCTGCGGAGCAGCTGCCAGCACGACCGGCTCGCCCTTCGCCCGGTCGTGCTCGACCTGCGTTATCTTGCCGTACTCCAACATGGCGTCCAACACTTCGTCCCGTCGGCGAATTGCAGCCTGCCGGTGGTGAAATGCGGAGAGTTCGGAAGGTCGCTGTGGCATCCCGGCGATCAGTGCGGCCTGCGACAGCGAGAGCTGCGAGGCATTCTTATGGAAGTAGGTTTTGGCAGCGGCCTGTACGCCGTATGCGCCTGCGCCATAGTTGACGTTATTCAGGTAGAGCTGCAGGATTTCGGACTTCGAATAGAGCTGCTAGACTCGAAGAGCTAAAAGCCACTCCCGTATCTTCCGGGAAAAGCGCTTCTCGGCGTTTAGACCGAATTGCGCTCCGATGCCCGGCTGTCGAATGAGCTGCTGAGTGAGTGTGCTGGCTCCCTGTTTCAGAGTGCTGCCGCGAAGGTTTGCCAGCAGCGCACGGCCGATACCGACGACGTCCACGCCAGGGTGCTCGTAGAATCGGTGGTCTTCGATCGCGATCGTAGCATCGACAACTTTCGATTTGCCGAGGTCCTTTAGTAGTATTGGCTGTCGATTTTCGACATCAAGCTTGCCAAGGAGTACGCCGTCGTCAGACCAGATCTTGGTCGAGACAGGCTCTTGATTGTCAGTGATGATGGACTCGAAGGTGGGAAGTTCGCGCGAGAAGTTCCAGAAGATTGCGAGGGCGCATACCAGACCGAGTGCGATAGCTGTCTCTACCACGAGGAGCGCCATCGCGAAGGCGGTCTTGATCCGCTTTTTCCAACTTGCGGGCCGTGCAGCGCGCCTGGAGCGACTCCGCGTGTCAGATCGAGTCGGCACGGCGGCACGCGCGGCATTCTTGATCATAACCTGTATTATAAGCAACAATCCCGGTTACTGTCAAGAGCCGCCTGCGCACTCAACACGGTGCCAGCAGGCCGCGCAGGGGTTCAGGACCGCGCGTCACGAGGCGCGATTTCGCGCCTCGTGACAGGAGAGCTCATCCGGGCTACTTGACATCGACGGAAACGTCGCGATCCACGTCAGCCGTCAGCTTATCGCCGGGTTTTACGTTCACCTTCTTACCCACTACGAAGTAGCCGGCCGCCAGGCCGATCGGGCCAAGCAGGATCGCGCTGCCAACGGACGCGCCCGCGGCGCCTGTCGGGCGAGCGAGGTCACCGGACTTAGACTTGAAGCCAAGCGGAACGATCGTGCCTGTGACGGATTTCGCTCCATTAAGGTAGAGCTGAATATTTGCGTTGACACCAAAGTGCTTCCGCTTCTCAACCTTCTTTACAGTGCCGTGGACGATTGTTCCTTCAGGGATCACGGTCTTACCATCGACGATAACCGGATCCGTGACATGCAGCGTGACACGGTCCCCCGGTTTTGCCGTCGTTGAGTTCATGCTCATATCGAACGCGAGTTTCACGTCTGTGCCCTGCTTTACGGTAACCGACTCTGCCCATGCGGGCACGATCGAAGTCAGTGCGAACGCCAGCGAGAGCGTCACGCCACATGCCTTCTGAACCAAGTTCGTTGTAACCATTCTTTTGTTTCCTTTCACGAGGCCAATAGCCGATCGGAGCAGCGCTGAACCCCTCGATCCGCTCGACCATCGCCATGCAGACAAGCCAGGTACGGACATGCGGCCGCTCCAGTAGGTTTGAGAAGTCTGAGAGTTCGCGTCATTTGAGTGACGCTGTTATATCCGGCACGTTTGCATCAGAGTAAGGACGTAGACGCCGCTGCGAATGTTCCAGGTTCCATTGGGCTGGGCACGCTCCAGGAGCGGACCGTGAATACATCCGTTTACTTGCACGCCGAGCGTGTGGCGTGTTATACTTATCTATCGGCGCCGTACTCCGGCAATCGGGCGGTTGGCTCAGTGGTAGAGCACTTCGTTCACACCGAAGGGGTCACTGGTTCGAATCCAGTATCGCCCATTTCCCAACCGGGAATGTTTCGCTTTTGATCTCAAACTAAGCACTTCGTTCAGCGTCTCGCTGCCCTTTCTACCCCGAAGAAAGGGCAAAACGTGAACAACTTAGCACTTCGTTTGCAGAAAACGGCCGACGCCTCCATTTCCGTCGTGGACCTGGAGAAGTATGCCGTTGGTTGGCTGCTGTCCAGCGAAATCAGTCAACACTCCTCCGCAACGCTTGAGAATCGCCGACTGATAGTCAAGAACCTCACGTGGTTCCTGAAACGAAACCGGTATTCCGAGTGCGGCGTGATGGAACTGCGTCAATTCCTAGCTTACCTCAATACCGGGCATCGAGATCCGGGCGGCCGGTGGGGAAATCCGCAGCAGACGCGTCCGGTCAAACCGCGTACGGTCAAAGACTACCACGGGAGTCTACGCTGCCTCTTCAACTGGATTGTCGCGGAAGGTGCACTCGACGCTACTCCAATGGCGCGTGTACCAGTGCCAGTCGATCGTCCAGACGTCATTCAGCCGTTCACCGAGGCGCAGGTAAACGCGGCACTGGCGGCGGCCCGCAAGAGCAGGCATCCGCGACGTGATGAAGCGATCCTTCTCTTTCTGTTGGATACCGGCGTCCGCGCGGCCGAATTGTGCGGCTTGCGATTCAGCGGCCTGGATATGAGTGCGAAGCGCGCGACGGTCGAAGGGAAGGGCGGCAAGAGCCGGCCCGTGTATTTCGGTCGGACGACGGCGCGGGCATTGTGGCAGTACCTCAAGCAGGACGGCCGAGAACCTGAAGATCCGGTCTTCATCTCGGAGCGGGGAGAATCCTTCACCCGCAGTGGACTTGCACAGCTAATCGACCGCCTCGGGACACTCGCGAGGATCACGTCAACGCGTTGCTCCCCGCACACTTTTCGGCACACGTTCGCCGTGACGTTTCTGCGGAGCGGGGGCAATCAGTTCACGTTGATGCAGCTCCTTGGCCACACAAACATTCAGATGACCGCTAAGTACGTGAAACTGGCCGAAGCGGATGCCGAGAACGCGCACCGGCAATGCTCGCCTGTTGAGCGGCTAAGGCGCAGATCATAACTTTTTGGGCGGGTCTTGACAACACGGTCAATTGCACGTATAATTACCTTAATGTTGTTACCAATCTGTATGCAAATACGTCTGGGGGAGACGGACCATAAACACCGCATACATGCATTGGGGTAGTACCTAGGGACACAAGACAATTTAATTAGCCTATTCGCATAGGTAGCGCAACTAGAGCTGAACATGCGAGACCCTCAGTAGGAATTATCCTATTGAGGTTCTCCGGCGTTCAGCTTTTTTGCGTTTGGAGGCAACAGACAATCATGGAATCGACGCCGCTACGAAACGCATCGGGACGGGGCCGTTACTCGCGCCGAGCGAGACCACGGAGGG
>JBBQVV010000446.1:0-5502 GCA_038211235.1 Chthonomonadales bacterium
TAATCTCGAGATTCCGATCGGTTACTTCGGCACCAACACCACCCTGACCGTCGGACGCTACAAAGAGCAGGTCACTCCGCTGACCTACTTCCGCCCGGACTTCGATGCCTACTTCGACACTCCGTGGTACGATGACGGCAACTACGTTCAGGACGGTTTTGAGCTGAAGTCCAAGTTCGGCAGCGCGACGACCAAGCTGTTCGGCGGTTCGTATAGCAGCGTCGTCACCAATGTCGCCGGCGGCATCCTCGGAAACTCAAATGCCCAGGCGCTGAACAGCCCGGCGGTCGGCCAATCGTTCGGTGGATTCAACCGGTTCCCAACCGGTCAGCCCCGGCCGGGTGCGATGACTCCTGGCCAGGTGGCCGGCTTCCATGGCGGTATTCCGCTGTTCAAGTTCGGCGAGATCGGCCTGACACTGCTCGACTTCTCAGTCACGAGCGGCGGCGTTTACGGCGGTGGGCCGCTGAATCCGATTGGGAATGTCGTCGTTTACGGCGCGAACGTGAAGCTCAACCAGATCGGTCGCTTCCAGGTGTCGGCCGAGGGCTCCAAGAGCGTAACACAGCGGGGGTTCGATAATGGCGATGGCCGCGACAACGACGATAACAACGCGTTTACCGCCAACGTCGCGTACAACACCGGCCCCCTGATGGCGTCCGCCGGATACCAGTACATCGATCCGCGCTTTGCGGCTCCCGGCTACTGGAATAAGCTCGGCAACTGGTACAACCCGACCAACGTTCAGGGACCGTTTGCACGCGTCGGATGGAACTTCTCCGACAAGCTGCAGGCGAACATCGGTGGAGACTACCTGACCGGCGCCCGCAATCGCGGATCCCAGGGCGGCCTGACGATGGGATCGAGCATCGCTCGTGGACTGGCGGGGATCAAGTACCACTTCTCCAAGCAGTTCTCGCTCGGAGCTGACTACGAGGCCGTCGTTTACGATATCTCCGCAGGTGCTGGCGGCGGTCTTGCGCGCCGCGCAAAGCCCGTCGAGCAGTATATCACCCTGGGAGCCGGCCTGAACCTGACGGGCAATACCGTCCTCAAACTGGGCTACCAGATCCTCACCACAACCGACTCCGGTGGTCTGGTATCGAATCCCAGCGGTATCGGCGGCGGCAACTCCAATGCCAGCGTGTTTACCACGCAGGTTGCCGTCCACTTCTAGACCTGACGGGCAGGGATCGGGATCGATCCCTGCCTGATCGCGATCAAAGCTTCGGCGTCCGTACGGACGCCGAAGCTTTGTGTTTGGACACGATCGATCTGAGCGCTCGCGTTCTCCATGCAGAACACGGCTCCGCCCCATGAGATCGGCATTTCCCGGAACTTGAGGGGGAGCTCTTTCGTCACTTATGCATGGAACTGTCTGCACGCCATCGCCGCCGATTGAGCGACGATCGACCGGACCACCACAGCATCTAATCGATTGGATCTCACCGCTAACGAATAGAAACTACCGTGATCCGAGCGATGCGCACTTCGCGTGTCGCCGCAGGATTTCAGCCTACACACGCCGAATAGTCCAACGATCCGATTCGACGCCCCAGGTTGCCGCAACATTGCAGAACGTACAGAACAGGCACGGATAGGAGGCAGATATCATGGCATCCGAGACGCTCATCTCTCCGCGCGCACTCATTTGCGAAGACGTCGGAGTTACCGTGCTGCAGATACGGAAGGCGCTGCTGAAGGCGGGTTATCAGGTGGTGGGTGAAGCAGTAGAGGGCCGCAAGGCGGTCGAGATGGCCAAAGACCTCAAGCCTGATCTCATCCTGATGGACATCAATATGCCCGGGCCCATGGATGGAATCACCGCGACCAAGGAGATCCTATCGGACTTCCCGGTGCCGATCATCATGCTCACCGCCTATAGTGACGACGATTATGTCGATATGGCGTTGGACGCCGGAGCCTGCGCCTACCTGGTAAAACCCATTACCAGCGAACAGCTCCTGCCGGCGATCAAGACGGCGATGGCTCGCTTCGCCGATCTGCATGCGGCGCTACATGAGGCAGGAGATCTCAAGGAAGCGCTGGAGACTCGAAAGCTCGTGGAGCGCGCCAAAGGCATCCTGATGACGCGCAAGGAACTTCCGGAGGCAGACGCATTTCGCCTGCTCCAGAAGATGAGCCGCGACAAATGCCAGACCATGAAACTTACCGCACAGGACATTATCAAGGCTAGCGAGATTCTTTAGCCGGGATCGATGGCATCCGTATCGATCGCCCGTGGAACGCGACTGCCTCGGGTATGTGCTCGTCCCAATACGCCCAGGAGTGGCCACCCGGGAGTTCGCGGTACTCGTGGGCGAAACCGAGGCCGCTCAGGTGATCGTGGAACGCGCGGTTGGCCTGGAGCAGAAAATCCTCCGTTCCGCAATCAATGCAAATGGCGGGCCTTAACCCTGGATCAACGGCCTGAGCCAATGTAAAAAGATCGTTCGGCCCCCCGACGTGATCCGTACCAAGAACGCGCTTGAACTCCACCGCGAACGAGTCGTCCGGCTTTTCGCTAAGCGCCCAGTGGGCGAATCCCAGTGCTCCTGAATGGCTGTTCGCCGAGCAAAAGAGGTCGGGGTATTTGAGCGCAAGCTTCACCGCGCCGTAACCTCCCATGGAGAGTCCGCCGATACATCGTCCGCTACGCTCCGGAATTGTCGGAAACATCTTGTCCACGAGCGACACAAGATCGCCCACCAGAGCCGTTTCCCAATTCATCCCCGCAGCCGCATCACAATAGAATCCCCGCCCACCATCCGGCATAACGACGATCAAGGGTAGATCCTGAACGTATCGTTCAATGCTCGTCCGACGCTCCCATATCGTGTGATCGTCGGACAGCCCGTGAAGCAGGTAGAGTACGGGAAACGGGCCATCGGCAGTTGTCTCGGGCAGAATGATATTCGCGGCCGTCGCCTTCTGGAGTGCCGGGCTAAAATACTTTAGTTCGCAGAATGCCATCTAGTTATCCCCCTGGGGTCGGTCCGACTGGAGTCGATCCATCTTGACACCCATTTGCGGACGTGTTATATTCTGCAAGAGTGCCGTTCCGATCGCAATGATCCGGACGCTTATCGCTGATGCGTCTTCGCTGCGTGGAAACAGGTGAACGAGCTATGAGATTCCGATTCCGGCGATTGGTCGTGCTAGGTCTGCTCGCGATGACCGTGGCACCCGTTTTGGGAGGTCGAGCGCCGGCAAAGGCCGCCGACGGCTCCCCTGCTCCAGGTTTACGCGTCCAGGCGAAGTGGGAAGCCGCCGGGACCCTCTTTGAGGCGTGCTCCTGCAGTGTTCCTTGCCCTTGCAACTTCGGACAGGAACCGACCCGCGGCACCTGCCACACAGTGTACGCCTACCGTCTTAAAACCGGGCGGTACGGCTCCGTGACTCTGGACGGCCTGGCGTTTGGCGGGGGCGAGGCAGAGAAAGGAGCGATGGGCTTCCTAGACTCATCGGCAACGCCCGAGCAGAAGCCAGCGCTCGAGAAACTCGCAATCGCGGTCTTTGCGCGAGGAGGAGCCTCGTCCGGCGTCCGCAAGTTCGAATCTGTTCGAATAGGTCTGCTCGACGATAGCAAGCGATTCCGTGTTGGCTTCGGAGAGAGTGGTGGTTTCGAGGCCGACATTCTATTCGGACGCGACCCCAAGCGGCCCATTATCGTCGAGAACAACACCACATGGCCGGTCGCTCGCTTTATTAAGGGGAAGACGACGCGGTTTGCCTATCAGGACGCGATGGGCAATCGCTTGCGGTACGACGGCGTCAATGCAAACCTTGGGGAGTTCCGACTTTCCGACGATAGCAAGTGACCGCAGATCATGGCTCGCGGACGGGCGGCGCGTTGTCCTCCCGCTGCCTGCGGCGGAGCTCCGCGAGAAGCTCTTGCAGACCGGATGCAGAGCCATTCAGCTCGCTAGCTCCCTTTTGGGAGGCTTCTTCGGCGCTCAGGAGTGAAAGCAGATAGCCGAGCGAAAGACCCGTAAGCCTCCGGCTCACATCGTCCATCACCTGCGAAACGACCACCGCGCGCGATTTCACCGGACTGTAGAATCCCTTGCCCCCACGCGGTCGACGTTCGACAGTCAGGAGTCGCTTCTCAACCATGCGGCTCAATGTGACCGCAATGGTGGACGGCGACTGCATCTCACGCTTCTCCGCTCGTCGCGAAAAGTGCATCGCCTCATAAACCTGCACGGAAGACTGCGGCTCGCCCGCGTCCCAGAGTAAACGCAGAATATCGCCTTCAAGCACGCCAAGCGACGGCACGTCGTCGCCTCCCACCCCGATATACTTCCGTCGCTTTTGGTTCGAATCCACGATTACTACCATCCTTTGTGCTTAGCGCTGCGATAGAGCCACGAATCCTGCCATAAACTAGCCGCGGTCGTTCCGGTCCAGCCAAGCAAGACCGATTCGCGCGTCGTGGTTCGACGCGTCCCCTATAGGACATATTAGTCCGACGGTTGTTTCTGATTATCCTGCAATGATTAGCGATATTGCTACGATACCACGGAAGGAATCTCGGGCGGGTAGACGGAACTGAACGGCCGACACCTCGTTGCGGAGCAGAGGAGCAACATGACACGTCTAAAATGGGGAATCCTCGGTACGGGCAAAATCGCCGGAGTGTTTGCGAAAGGGGTCACGGCATCCCAATCGGGAGCTCTGACAGCTGTCGGGAGCCGCACGCAACAGGCTGCCGACCGGTTTGCCGGTGAGTATGGCCCAATGACAGCCCATGCGTCGTACGAGGCGCTACTCGCAAATCGTGATGTGGACGCGGTCTATATTTCACTCCCAAACCACCTCCATGCAGAATGGACGATCCGATGCGCGCGCGCCGGCAAGCACATACTCTGCGAAAAGCCCTTCACCGTCAATCACGCGGAGGCGGTGAACGCACTAGAGGCTGTACGGGATGCGGACGTGTTCTTCATGGAAGCCTTCATGTATCGCTGCCACCCTCAGACGCAGCGCCTCTGGGACCTGATCGTGTCGAGAGCGGTTGGCGACGTTCGACTTATTCAGTCCAACTTTTGCTACAATATGGGCCCGAAATACGAGAACATACGTCTTTCGAACCCGGCGGCGGGCGGCGGAATCATGGATGTAGGCTGCTATACGACCTCGATGGCGCGCCTGATCGCCGGGCGCGAGCCCGAGCACGTGACGGGAGTCGGACATATCGGCCCGATCAGCCGGGTAGACGAGCAGGCCGCCGCCAGTCTGACCTTCCCCGGAGGAGCCGTGGCCAGCCTGGCGTGCGCCACCCAGGTGGCCGCCGATAGCGAAGTGCGCATCTGGGGCTCGGAAGGCAGTATCCGCGTTCCAAATCCGTGGTTTCCGGCGGAGAGTGGAAGCAAGATCGTCGTTCAGAGGGCCGGAGAGAGCGCGGAAGAGATCGAGCTAGGCTCTTCCGTAGCGCTCTATGCCGTCGAGGCCGACACCGTCGCGCAGCATCTCGGTTCGCGCCAAGCGCCCGCGCCGTGC
>JBBQVV010000447.1:0-5490 GCA_038211235.1 Chthonomonadales bacterium
TCCAATCCGCGGGTTCGGAGCCCGCAGCACGCCGTCCGCCTCTTGCGAGACAGCGACCTCCACGCTCTCCGCAGTGCTGATGTGGCCGACCGCATGCCACCCGCCATACGCGTAGGCCACAAGCTGATGGCTGCCACATACCGCGAGAATCGGTACGGATGTCATCCTGACGAGGTGGCAGAACGTGTCGAGGATATGCTGCCATCCCGGCTGGCGATGCGCCTCCACCCAATCGGTATAACTGCCTGCCAGAAATAGCGCTAGCAGGTTCGGAGCTTCGAGAGTTTTCTCACAAAGTCTGGCACACCATAGGTCCTCGACGACGGTGTCCGGCCGCCAGCTCCCGACCACATCCCGAACACGCGAGAGGTTTGGCTCGTGCCCGCGGATGCCGCCGCAGGCAGTCCGATGGTCGAACGGATCGATCGTTATGTAGAGCAGCCTACGTCTCATGGTATTTCCTCCACCCTCGATCATCGCCAATTGGGCAACGGCAATTGACATCCATTGCCGACCATCGCTATAATTCCGGGAACCTAACGGAGCCGCAGGATGCCGCGGACCGCACGAGCAAGGAGCCCAGAAAAAGATGCCCCGAATCGAACAATCCGTCTCCATCGACGCTCCCATCGCGCATGTCTATCGCATCGCCAAGAACGTCGAGATGTTCCCCCAGATCATGGAGGATCTCCAAAGTCTCAACGTTTTGGAGCGAAGCGCCGATGGGTCGCGCACCACGACCGAATGGGTAGGGCTCATCCGGGAGTTCCGGATGAGTATCAAGTGGGTGCAGGAAGACCGATGGGACGACGACGCCTTTCGCGACGATTTTAAAATGGTCCGCGGCGACATGGACCGAATGGAGGGGAACTGGCAGTTCAGCTCTCTTTCGGATCATGGTACCCGCTTCGAGTCTATGGTGGACTACGAATACAACGTTCCGCTGATCGGTCCCCTCGTCAAGTCATTGATAAAGAAGAAGATGACGGACAACCTGCAGGCGACGATGGATGCGATCAAGCGACAGGCCGAAGAGACCGCGCGGGACCCGTCGTGAGCCCGACGCGACCGGGATCAGACCGCCCTTTGCAGACTTCGACAGCCGATACTATCGAGGCGAATTCCTCCGATCAACCGGCTTCCAGCGTATCAGTGCCAACTCGTCATGGGGGCGCGCGGGCCTGGCGAGTCATCTGGCGTCGACGACTGCGCCAGATTATGTGGGCGCTTCTTTTCCTATCGATCTCCCTTGGAGGCGCGGTCCTTAGCGTGGGTACGCTCGGACGAACGGTCTACCGTTGGCACGGATTTGCTGTCGAGCTGAGGCTGCTGCCATCGGTACGCGGGGAGACGGCGCTGGTCCTCATGCCGCTGGGAGAGGTACAGGCGCACACGCACCGCGCGCCGGTGAAGCTGGTCGCCACGCTGCAAGAGATCGAGATCGAGGAGATTAACAAGGTTCTGAGGAGCAGCCCTCGCATGGATGCGATCACGCTGGACTTCGAAAATACCGCCCGCGCGTCCCTCCGTGACTTCATCATGCGACAGTTAGCCGTCGCGGCGCTGGGGGCACTGCTCGGACCGATCCTCCTCCGCTCACGACGACCCTGGAAATACTTCGTAGCCTCGCTACTCGGTGTAACGGTCGTCGGTATCACTCTTGGCAGCGCGCTCACGAGCTTCAGCGGCAAGGCGTTCGAATCTCCCACGTATACGGGCGCGCTGAAGCATGCTCCGTGGGTCATCCAGTTCGGCAAGGATGCGTTTGTACGTATCGAAGAGTTGTCGCAGAAGCTGCGGACCGTAGCAGCGAACCTTAACGTGCTCTACGGGCGGATCGAATCGCCTCCGGACCATCTCGGCGCGGGCTCGGACGGCGACTCGATCCGCATTCTGCATGTCTCCGACCTCCACAATAACCCTGCGGGACTCAGCTTCATGCAGGAGGTCGCACGCCAGTTCCACGTATCGATGATCGTAGACACCGGCGACCTGACCGACTTCGGAAGCCCGCCCGAGACGGCGATGGTTCAAGGGATCGCAAAGATCGGCTACCCTTATGTCTTTGTCGCGGGCAACCACGATTCGCAGGCGGTGATCGGCGCACTGCAGCGGCTGCCGAACGTTACCGTGCTGAATGGCCAGGTGACGACGGTGCAGGGATTCACCCTCCTTGGCCTGCCCAATCCCGCCTCGGCACGTGCCAGCGTTGGAAGCGTTGAAACGACTCCGGAGGAGCTGCAAGCCGGCGGCGACTTGATGCTGCGACTGGTTCAGGGACTCCGCGAACCTCCGGACATCGTCGCGATTCACAATCCGGAGGAGTCTAGGCCGCTCTGGGGCCGCACTCCGCTCGTGCTCTGTGGTCATCTCCACCGGTACTATGTTGACGTCGAAAGCGGCTTAGAGGTACCGTGGCCCGAGCCCTCGATCGGCCCCACTGCGACCGCTCCGCCGCCCGCCGGGATAGCTCCCCGCATCGACACCGTGGTCTGCAATGCGGGCACGACAGGCGCCGCGGGGCTCCGATATTTTGAACGAGAGCAGGGCGTGCCGTTCTCGTGCGCGGTGCTGACATTCCGCGCGATTCACCCAAGCCCGACGGACACGGCGACGGCGGCACGGTCACCCGAGTCCGCGGTCCCCACAATGGAGGCCGGCGATCCGAGGCCGCGGCTTGCTTCGATCGACCTGATCGTGCTTGACGGAGCGCTCCATCAGTACTCGATCACGCACCGTCCGTTTTCCGAGCGTCCCAACGCCTCTTTGTTCGGCCGATGAACGAACCTCAACCAGCGACAGCGCTGTCGCAACAGAGTCGCACATTCGCGTTGCCCGCCGAAAGGTCGTCAAACCTCACGAAATCGATTGGCACGGGCGCGCACCGATTTCGCATGACTCGATAGGTGTAGGGAGCGCATGACTCGATCAGATGCCGAATTTCGGCAAACGGGGCATTCGACCTCGCCTCATTCGATGGTTGCGGCGGCAGAATCAGTATGGGGGTAAAACTCGCGATCACGGAGCGCGCTCCCTCCAGCGCCTTTTCCGCGTCGACGCCTTTGTGCAGATGAATAAGCGCCGGTCGGCTAATAACGCCCTGTTCGAACAGACTGTCCACGGAGCGAATGAGCACGCTCCTCTGATCTGCCGCCGGGCTTTCGTAGGGCGCGCGGGGGGCATGGTCGAGCTTGCCGCGAACGACCTCGCCGTCACGGTCGTCGATCGCCAGTGGGAACAGCCGAATATTGTTCAAGTCGTTTAGCGCAAAGGTTGCGGCGGCAAGCCGCGCCCATGTCCAATCCGGCTCGAATGCAAGCAAGTCGTCGCTGCCTACCATAAACCTTGCTAGCTCGGCCGCGCCGATTCCCGGACCGCATCCGATGTCCAGGATCTGACCACGCGCTCGGGCTAAGCGCGATTCCACGAACCGCGTCTCCAGGCACCCCTCATCCGTGCCGCTTGCGGCAGCTGCACATCGAGCATCTCGATAGTCGCCAACGAACCGGACTCCGAACCTGGTCGTTCCGACGAAGTAGGGCCTTCGGGGATTGCCGAAACGTCTGAGCGCGCTGTGCGCGTCATTAGAGAATGTGCCGGTCCGCCGTCTCCGTGCGCGCAGGACAGTCCACATCCAGCCGTAGTATCCAATCCAAGGTTGAAGCTCGGCCAAGCAGTATCTGAAGTCAGCCGGAAGCAGCTGCATCGGTTCTCGCACCTCCTGCCCGATGGTTCACGGCAGTCGTCAGACGATCATAATGGCATTATACCAGCGTCGAACCGCCGCAAACGTTGCAGTCGCCGTACCGATCACTGTGAATCTCGTATGGTCGTCGCGACGCGCGCCGTCCGAAATGACACAATGGCCCGGATAGTGTAGAATTGATGATGGGAGACGGCGAACCACATCGCGTTCTGCCGGCTCTAAGTCATCATGCCAGTGGAAGCGTGGAAGGTGCCGTTTCGGCGTGTCTCAGGAACGGACCACCAGCGTTCAGGCGTATTCACAAACATGAAGAAGATCGAGGCGATCATCCGACCGTTGAAACTGGACGAGGTTAAGATTGCGTTAGGAGAGGTCGGAGTAACCGGTCTGTCTGTCTCCGACGTGCGTGGGAGCGGCCGACAACAGGGGCATCGTGAGAGCTTTCGCGGTATCGAGTATTCCGTCGCTTTACCAATGAAAATAAAATTGGAGATTGTCGCGCGCGACGACGAGGTCGAGCAAATCGTGGATACCATCGCGAGACACGCGCGGACCGGTGAGACCGGTGACGGCAAGATCTTCGTGCTGCCGATGGAGGACGCAATCCGGATTCGCACGGAAGAGCGCGGAGAAGAGGTCTTGTGATTGCAGAGAAGCTCCCATGAGCTGCAGCGCATGGTCCCAACGGATTGCATTCCTGGCCATTGCTCTCGCAATGCACTCAACTTGCGTTGCCGATAGCAAGTCCGCGGGACGAGACGCCTGGATCGCCACGCTCGGACGCATGACACTTCAGCCGAACGACTATCAGACTCTTAATTCGTTCATCCAGTCGGATCCTGAGCTTGTGTTTACCACGCTGCGTGATGGCTGGAAGCAGATCGATAGCGCGAACGTCCGGCAGGTCCTCATCCAACTGCTTGTAAACGGGACACGCGGACGCCTGGCGAATGGCCGGCTGGAAGACAATTACACGCCAAACCCGCACCTGCTGGACATCCTGGCGCTCGGTCTTAACGACCCGTCTTCGCAAGTCAATACGGTTGCGGCGCAGGCAGCGGCCGGTGTATCGTTTCGCGATATCCGCAGCGCGAGCCAGCTTGACGAGTGGCGCAGAACCACCGGCGAGCGGCCAATCCGGGAACTTCTAGTCTCTGCTTGCCTATCGGCGGTTCGGGATCTCAGTTCAATGCGATTGGATGAGAAACTGTCGGCATTCCGAGCGCTGCTCTCATTTCCATTTCACTCCGGTCGTTACATGCTATCCGTAAACAGGTCGACGGTTAGTGGCTACAATGCGACCGGGCTCATTGGCTTGCGGCGGCAGGCGGCGATCGATGCTGGCGTAATCGGCCTTGCGGGTCGTTGTCTCAATCCGGACAATCCGCAGACAGTGCGGGAGTTGGCCCTCAGGCTGATCGCGCATATCGGCCCAGACGACGAATCTCTCGCTAAGCTGGAGCCGGATATAAGGCGGGAAGCGCCGCCGCTCCTAGAACGGCCGAACGTGAACGAGATTTACGACATGCTCGCCCAGCTGAAGGCGCGCTGGGTAATTGACTCGCTTGTCCAGTGCGTCTCTCAAGGAGGCGCTGTTCCCGCGAACTTGAGCTGGGCAGTCGCCAATGCTCTGGGGAATACAGGAGATGCCCGCGCGATTCCCAGCCTGATCGCGCTTTACGACACGGCCAATCCGAACGATTTCCAGGGCCAGATCATCGAGCGAGGCCTGACTCAGTTGACCGGCGTCCCCTACGAATTCAACAGCAACCACGACGGCGATT
>JBBQVV010000448.1:0-5485 GCA_038211235.1 Chthonomonadales bacterium
GCACATGGAACCGGTGACCGCAGGCAAGACAACGAAGAACGAAGACGTTCCCTGTACGGCTCGGCGCCCACTTCGTCTTCCTGTTGGAAGGGAAGCGTTTATGAACTGTTCCGTAAATAGGCCGCGCGTTGGTCGTCGCATTGCGGCGCTCTTTGCACTGCTGATGGGAACGGTCTCATCCATTTCGGCGTCGGCGGATGACAAGCCCGACCCGAACAAGAAGTTCAGGGAAGATACCTACCGAGCGATCTTCCAGGGCGTCAACTCCTCCTCGCTCCGCCAGACGGTCAACACGCTTTCCCACTTCGGTTCCCGCGTTGCGGGCTACCCCGGAAACAGCCGACAGTCCGCGGACTTTGTCGAACAGCAGTTCAACTCCATTCTTGGTCCCGAAGGCGGCGTTCAGGCCGATGCGTTCGACGTCACGATTCCTTACGACTCTGCAGTCGAAGAAGCGGGAAAGTCGCCGGACAAGGGCGCCTACGTTGAGATTGGCAAGTTGGGCAACGGGCCGCGAGTTGCCGCAGCTGTCGGCGGCGCGACGCGCCTCAAGATGTACCCGTTGTGGCCGAACCTCGTTCGCACACCCACGCTGCCGTCGAATGGACTGACGGGTCCGCTCATCTATGTCCATGATGGCAAGATCGGCAACTTCAATGGTAAGGGCGTCGATGGCTCGATCGTCATGGTGGATTTCAACTGTGCGGCCGAATGGATGAACGCTCCGCGTCTCGGGGCGAAGGCGGTCATCTTTGTGGCGCCGCCGGGTACGACACGTGGCGAGGCCGAAGCAAAGTTCATTTCAATTCCGATCGCGATTCCTCGCTTCTTCATGCGGCAAAAGGAGGCCGGTTCGCTGTTGGCGGCCTGCGTTGGGGGGCGTCCGCCGCAGGTGACGCTGCACTGCTACATGCCGTGGGTCGCGCGCACATGCAGGAACTTTACTGGGTGGATCCAGGGGACCGATTCAAAGCTCAAAGACCAGGTCATCGTCGTTCAGGCGTATTACGACTCAACGTCGATCGTGCCCGCGCTTGCACCCGGCGCGGACACCACGTGCGGCCTTGCCGCGATGCTCGAGACCATGCGGTACTTCAAGCAGCATCCGCCCGGACGTACCATGATGTTCGTCGCGACCAGCGCCCACTTCCAGGCACTTCAGGGAATTCGCGAATATATCGAAAAGCATATGGAGCAGTGGCTGCCTACGGGCTGGTTCGGCATGAAGCCCGCTCGCACGAACATCTACCTGTGGGCCGGCCTGGACATGACCAGCCAATCGCGATCGTTCGGCATCTTCTATAAAGGCTGGTTCTACGACTATCGTGAGGACATTCAGGGCAAGTTCAGCGATATTGCCCGAGTATGCCGCGAAAACGCGGAAAAGATCGGGAACACGCTCGGCTTCAACTCCAAGCGGTACTTCAACGACGGCGTGAATCCCGTGGACGGCAAGAACTGGCGCAACTATATCCCGGACAAGCCGGCGTTCGACTCGGAAGTCGTCACGATGGCAGGCGGCCTTGGAATCACCTTTGCGACAACGGACGACAGCCGATCTCGGGTGGACACCCCGTACGATACGGTCGACACCGTAAGCATATCAAATCTAGCCCAACAGGTCAAACTGCTCGAGTGCCTCATGTGGCACATCGTGACGGACACCAATGCCCCGGGCGACGTGAACGCACAGCGAATGCCGATCACGGATCCCTCGAAATGGTCTCGTCTCGCCCTTCAGGGCGGCTTCGCTACTATCCAGGGCCGCGTTGCGATGTTCAACCCGAAGAAGTCGTTCATCGCCTACACGGATCCGCGACTGGCCGATACACTCGTCGTCGTCCGGAACCGTAATAAGTCGTTCATGGGTGTGCGCGGCAACATGGTCCAGATGGCGCAGTGGACGACGCCTGAGCGCATGGCTTCCCTCCAGCATAATCCGGACGGCAGTTACAAATACACCGACGACACGCACAGCGCCGTGATGGACAATGCCGGCCGTCCGGTAATGGCCTCGAACTTCTTCGCCTTCCATGGGATCGCGCCGCTTACAGCATATGGGACCAATAAACCGGTATTGCTCGCGGCATATCACCTGGACAATCGAGAGGAAAAGCCCGATCTGCAGGATCGGACCGGGCGAACCATGATCCCGAACCCGTCGCGGGGGGAGATCGACTACGCGCCGGACCTCGGGCCGATGGGCGCCAAGTATGTGCCGCTCGAGCTCATGGTGACGACCTCCGTCAAGGAGACGCCGGTTATCGTGTTTCGCTGCGTGCCCACGGCGATCTACGACCTCGTGGATCAGCAGTCGCTGCGCGCGCTGATCGGCATCGATGTATATGATGGCCAGACGAACGGAGAGCCTCGCGTCTATGGATTCGCAATCGACCCTCAGGACCCCACGCTCGTTGGCTCCTATGTCGAGGATGTCGCGGTCATCTTTTCCCAGCCCGGCTCGCGACTCAAGATTGCAATGAACAGTGGCCCCGGCTCGACGCGCCTCCTGTTGGTGAACTCGGACTACCATTACGATCCGAAGGACACTCGAAGCGAGAGCGGCAAGCCGGAAGGCGTCGGATATCTCGTTGCGGGCGATCCGCGCGACTCACAGGACGCCGAGCTGATTGGCGACACGTCATCGGAAGGCGCTTATGATGCTTCAAGGGAGATCGCGAAATCCGGCGCGATCTACTATACGGCCCTGCGAGTGGCCGAGGACATGTGGCGCCTCGATGACTTTCGCATGCGACGGCTCGCGCGATACCGAATCCTGGACATGCAGAGCGACGAGGGCATCTCCGGGCTTCACAAACGCGCGCGTGAGTCGATCGACGCCGCCAATCGGGATAAGGATGCGAAGGATTGGGAGAGGTTCGACGCCGATTCTCGCGCCGCGTGGGGATTCGAGAGTCGGGCCTATCCCGACGTTCAGCAGATGGCCACGGATGTGGTCCAGGGTGTCCTCTTCTATCTGGCGCTGCTCATGCCATTTGCCTACTTCATGGAACGGCTCCTATTCGGATTCTACGACCTGAAGCGCCAACTCGGCGTCGCGGGCGCGATATTCTTGGGGATCTTTATCTGTTTCCGCTTCATTCACCCCGCTTTCGACATCACGATGAACCCGATCATCGTCCTGCTGGCGTTTATCATGGGCGCGCTGTCGTTCATCGTCATCGCGCTGATCGCGGGCAAGTTCGAAGAGCAGCTCAAGCAGATGAATCAGACCATGGGCGGCGTCCACAAGGCCGACATCGGGCGAGTCTCCGTCGCGGTGGCCGCATTCAACCTGGGCGTCTCCAACATGCGTCGCCGCAAAGCCCGCACATTCCTGACCTGCATCACGCTGATTCTTCTCACGTTCACGGTTCTCTCGTTCACCTCCGTCGTCCAGACCATCCGCTTTAACGAGGTGCCGGCGCCGAGCGACCATGGACCGCGATACAACGGTATCATGATCCGTACCGCCCAATGGGACCAGCTCCAGGAGCCCGCATACCGGCTGCTCTCGGACGAGTTTGGGCGCGACCATGCCGTAGCTCCCCGCGCCTGGTTTTTCGGCACGCAGATGGGCGAGCAGTCCTTCCTGACGCTGCATTTCGCCGACCGTCAGTACGAAGCAAAGGCGATGGTCGGCCTTTCGCCGGACGAGGCGAAGCTGACGCACCCCGATGAGGCGCTGATTACCGACGACAAGGGCAAGCGGCTCGGCCGCTGGTTCCAGCCGGGCGACGATCGAGTCGTCATCCTGCCGGACACGATCGCGACGGCGCTGCGCGTCGATCCCGCCATGATAGGGCGCGCCAAGATCATCTACAGCAGTGAAGAGTACACGGTCATCGGCATCCTGGACTCGCAGCGCCTCAAGGAGTTCGCCGACCTCGATAACGAGGTCATCACTCCGGTCGACTTCATCGCGATGAACAAGCTGTCTCGCGGCAGCAGCGGCGGCAAGGGCGGCGGCGAACAGGGCTTCAAGGAATATACACACCTCGAGCCGGATCAGGTTTTCTTCATTCCATATCGGGCAGCGGTAAACCGCCGGGCTGAGCTTCGATCGATCGCGATCGACTTCGGCGAGCCGAAGCTCGTACTCAAGCGCCTCGATCCGTTGATGCATCGCCTTGGTCTCAACCTCTATGCGGGCCGCATCACCGACCCGACGAATCCGGATCCCCGGAAGCGTGGAATGATCGAGCGATACTCTTCCATAGCAACCACGTCCGGACGCGGCATGGAGCTGATCGTCTTCCCCATCATAATCGCCTCGCTGATCGTGCTGAATACGATGCTCGGATCCGTCTTCGAGAGGATCAAGGAGATTCATATCTTCTCGTCGATTGGCCTTGCGCCCAGCCATATCGGCATGCTGTTCATTGCGGAGGCGATGGTATACGCGATTCTCGGCTCGGTATCCGGCTACCTACTCGGCCAATTGACGAGCAAGATTCTCGTCTGGACTCACTGGCTCCCCGATCTCTATCTCAATTTCTCGAGCGTAAGCGCGGTGCTTACGACCCTGATTGTCGTGGCGGTGGTCCTCCTCTCGACGATCTACCCTGCGCGCAAAGCCGCGGAGGTCGCAACGCCGGCTATCGACCGCACGTGGAAGGTGCCGGAGCCCGACGGCGATCACTGGATCGTGCCGCTGCCATTCGCGGTTACCGGCGCGCAGGCCTCGGGACTGAGCTCCTTCCTAGGCGAATGGTTCTCAGCCTATGAAGAGTACAGCATTGGAGACTTCGTCACTCAAAACGTCGAACAGGAGGAGTTCGTGCACGAGAATGGACTTGCATACCGCGTGAAGTGCATGACCTGGCTCGCGCCATTCGACCTGGGAGTCTCACAACGTGTCGCCATCGAGACGACTCCGACCGATACCGCGGACGTCTACGATATCCGGCTGACGATCGATCGGGAATCGGGTGACATCTCAAACTGGAAGCGCGTCAACCGCAGGTTCTTGAACACCCTTCGCAAACAGTTCCTGATCTGGCGCACCTTGAAGCAGGCCGAGCGCGAGCGGTACTTGATGCAGGACGAGATTCCCGCCGAGACGGCGGAAGCTGCGCCGTTCCGCCCTATCGGCGGCCCGGAACCGGCAACGGGCGCGTAGTGCCGGATGCTGGCAGGGCCTTTGACAACCAGCGTGTCACGGCAGATCTGACTGGTCAGACTTGTCCGAACTGTCCGACAAACCGCGAAGTGCGATCGAGAGAATGATGAATACTACTCGAAGACTCCTGGTGGCAGCCGCACTGTCGCTGGCTTCTGCTCCGGTGCGTGCCGATACGTCCGGAGAGGCGCTTCTGGAGAAGTGCGTGGCCGCGGAAGCGAAACTGAAATGTCTTCAGGCGACTTATACGCTGCGGCAGGAGATGGGAGCGGAAACGACCGCGGTCTACGGGACGATGAAGCTGCAGAAGCCGAACCGCGCGCTGATCACTCGACAGGGCCGACAGGCGGCCGACAGCCGGAC
>JBBQVV010000449.1:0-5484 GCA_038211235.1 Chthonomonadales bacterium
CGGCAAGGGTCTGGAGCAGGAACCGCATCCGGTTTTCCAGCGGACCGCCATATATGTCATCGCGCGTGTTCCAGAGCGGATTGAGCATCTGGGCGTGTAGGAAGCTCTCGTGTGAATGGACCTCCAGTCCGTCCGCGCCGCCTTCGGCCGCCCTCCGCGCCGCCACCGCAAATGCCTGCACCATGTCCTGCAGTTCGGCGATAGAGAGTATCTTGCGGCCGGGACCGCGATAGCCCGGCTGCGTGCGCTCCGCGGATGGCGCGCCGCGAATTATCGGCGGGCCGGGCAACGGCTTGAAGCCGGGATGGCATAGCTGAGCGAAGACAGGAGTGCCGTGCCTGTGCCCGGCTTCGACAAGCTTGCGATAGCGTGGAATGATGTCGTCGCTCAGGCTCTCCATCCAGCCGGAACCTGGCTTTGGCGAGGTGGCGCCGATCACGAACAGCCCCACGCCGCCCTTTGCGCGCTCCTCCAGGTACGCGACGAAGGCATCGCTCGGGAGGCCGCGATCTACCCACCAGCCCGCGAAGTGCCCGCTGATGGCGATCCGATTTGGCAGGACAACGTTCTTGATCTTAAGCGGCTCGAACAGCCGCGGGAATCGCGCGTGCGGACCGGTAACGGCCATGACGGCCTCCCTTCAATCGGCTGGCCAGGCGGCCACAATCACTACTGCAAATCCGCTCATTAGACATCGTTCGGCGGAGTAGTCGCGTTTCCCTCTCACAAATCCACAGTCGTGGTGACCACCTCAACGTGCCATCGCCACATGGCGCTTGGAGAGGACATTCAGGTATTGAGCGTCGAATCGCGATTGCAACGCACTTGACGGAGTAAATTCCTCGTCTGTGTGGCCTTCGGCCAAGTGTCCATCGTCATGGACACGGAGAGGACTGCACTGATGCGCAAGAACAAGCTCCGGGCGTACGTTCATTTCGTGTGGGCCACATGGGACCGTCTTCCACTGATCAAACCGGAGGTCGAACGCGAGCTGCTCTGCTACATCTCAACGGTGTTCTCGGATGACGCTTGCGAAGTACTCGCGTCAGGTGGAATGGAGGACCACGTGCACCTGCTGGTCGCAATCGCCGCGACCATCAGCATGGCCGATCTGATGAAGCATGTGAAGGGCGGCTCATCGCGCTACATGTCGGAGAACCTCACTCCGGGCGACTGGTTCCAGTGGCAGGGCCACTATGGGGCATTCAGCCTTAGCCATAGAGATCTGCGGTGAGTTATTGAGTATATTCGGGGCCAGAAACAGCGCCACGCCGATGGTGCGTTATGGCTGGAGGCCGAGGAGCCTACCGAGACCGTCACTCAGTCAAGTAAGACGCCAACGTGTCCACGACGGTGGACACTCAGCTGTAAGCCATGAAGCGGAGGACTTCAGTCCGCCCGCACCAAGCGCCATCGCTTGCGCCAGATCGGCCGTTCATCCGTCGCGCACCTTCTCTTCCGCCGCTCGCAGCGCTTCCGGCGTGCCGATGTCGGACCAGAAGCCGTTGAACTCGACAGCACGGACCTCCTGGCCGGAGGTGATCAAGGAGCCGATGGCGTCGGTCAGTTCGTATTCCCCGCGTGCGGAGGGCTGCAGACTCGCTAGGGCTGGCCAGATCGCCGGGCTGAAGATGCTGACGCCCGCAAGGTTCCAGTGGCTTGTCGCCTTCCCGGGCGGAGGCTTCTCCGTTACCTTCACGACCCGGTCGCCATCGCGATAGACCGCCGATCCTGCGGAAACGTCCGGCAGCGAATTGATTCCGACGACCGCGGCGCATGGGGAGGCGTAGAACGCCTCCGCAAGCGCACGGTAGTGGGATACGTCGGTGAGGATGTCGCCGTACGAGGCCAGGAATGGGTCGGAGCCGGCCAGTTCATGGGCCGCAAGGAGCGCCGCGCCCGTGCCGTTTGGCTGTTGCTGCTGAGCGTACGAGATTCGCCAGCCCCACCGCGAACCGTCGCCGAAGTACTTCTGAATCACTTCACCGCGGTATCCGACTACGAAGATGAACTCCGCCAGATCGACAGAGCTCAGACGCAGCAGAATCTGCTCCACTATCGGCTTGCCGAGAACGTGAACCATTGGCTTTGGACGGTCTGCGGTCAGTGCGCCGAGCCGCGTTCCGCGACCCGCCGCGAGAATTATGGCGCGTGGAACCATTGCGGGCGAATCCAATCTGATCTATAATGGATGAACGTCCACTTGAGGAGGCCTGCGCAATGACACCGGAACAGGCGCTTGCAAAGCGTCGGCAGCTGACTGTTGACGGCTTCTGTGTTATCGAAAACATTCTCCCAGACGATCTTCTTCGAGAACTGCGAAAGGAGACGGACCGCCTGCTGGACTCCGTAGAGCATCCGCCCCATTGGAAGTACCAGGGATCTGACCTCCACATCAATGGGCGCGACAATGCGATCATCGACAGGCTGGACCGGCTGCCGGCGGCACGCGCTGCGCTTGACGACATGGGGTTGACCGATTTCAGGTCGCGCGGCGGGTTCATCATTCTGAGCAAGCCGCCCGGCGGCCCTGCGCTGTACTGGCACCAGGACTGGACCCACTGGAACGATCCCATCAGCGCCGCTCCCTGGCCCCAGTATCTGTTTCTATCCTACTACCTGGTCGATACCTCGGTCCGGAACGGCTGCTTCCAGGTCATTCCCGGCACTCACCTGAAGCGCATTCCGCTACACGACTCACTGGTTACCGCGCACGATGACGCGAGCTACTTCGCGCCCGAGAGCGACTCGGCGCTCTTCGCCGAACATCCGGACGCTTTGGACGTTCCGGTGAAAGCCGGCTCGCTGGTAATCGGCGAGGGGCGCCTACTCCATGCCGCTCGCGCCAATCAGAGCAATAACCGCCGCACGTTGCTGTTAGGGTGGTACGACCGGCCCGCCACGGTTCCAGCATACTGGACCGGCGAGGTGCCGGAGGCCGTTCGGCATCGTGAGCCGAACGCGCAATTTCCGAGCACTCGGGAGCCGGGAATCTATCTCACGTAAGCAATGGCCCACGGCTTTGGAGTGCGTCCGTACGGACGCTTTTGGCAGGCGACGTGTCGCCGCATCGCTCCGGACTGTTCAGTACGCCCTGGTGCTCCGGAGACACGTCGCCAAAAACAAAGCGGCGACGCGTCCCCGCACTCCAAAACTTCGCTCGCAGGGAACTCATAGCGCGATGCGCGCCCCCTCCGCTTTCTCCGAGGCGACGGCCGCGGCGCAGTACGCGATGATCTCGCGCATCGCGTCGTACGGGATAGGCGGACGACCGGTTTCACACATGGTCACGTACGTCTTCAGGAGCTCGCGATAGAATGCGCTTCCGTCGATGACAAACATGTCGTCGCCCTTTTCGTAGTGCACTACGGCGCCGAAGCTGTACTTGCCCTCCCGCAGGCCGCGCACTGTACTTGCGTGACCGTTCTCCCAGAGACCCGTGCTGACCTCGCCTTTCTCGGTACCAGCCCACTGAACGTACTTGCAGCCTGGACCTAACAGCGTGTACAGGACCTCGACGCCGTGGATGCCGTAGTGTAGCAGGCCGGGGTTGCCGGGATGAAGCGCTGCGGCCGACCAGACATCCGCAGAGAGAATCTGGCCAAGCTCGTCTGACCGGCCGAGGGCGGCATCTACTTTCGGGTCGTAACGGAGCGCCGAGCAGGACATGAGCGGAGAGTAGTGCTTCTCGGCCAGATCGATCATCGCAGAGGCATCGGAGACGGTCTCGGCGAAGGGCTTATCCACAAATGTCGGGATACCAGCCTCCAGGAAGGGCCGCGCGCGCTCCAGATGGCGTGATCCCTGCTGCGACTCGATCATCACCGCGTCGATCTTTCCGAGAAGATCGTCCGGCCGATCCACAAGCTCGACCCCGTAACCCTTGAGCGCCTCGACGTAACCGGGAATGCGCTCCGGCATCATCGCCGAGTCGCCGGGGCAGCCCGCGACAACCTTCGCGCCTTCGACCCACTCCGTTTCGCCCACTCCGATGTGGTTGAATCGCTGCGTGAATGCCTGAACGTGGGAGGTATCGAAATCCACCAGTCCGATACGTATCATTTTCGTCTCACCTCATCGCTGCGTTTGGCCCGGCGGATAATTCGCCGTTCGATAGGCACAAGCCTTTTCTCCTACATTACCTTTCCAGACAACGTACCCAGATTCTCTTCCGCGGGCGCACCGTTACTTGACCGCTCCATGGTCCCGCAGAGTCTGGGCAATAGTCACGTCGAGCTCATTGGCTTTCAATACCTCGGCATACGCAAGGGCGGTCTTGCCGGTCTTATCGCGCGCGGTGATCTTCGCTCTGTAGGAAAGCAGCAGTTCCGCGGCCGAGTCGTTGCCGTCTTCCGCCGCCGTCATCAGCGCCGTCCGGCCGTCCGTGTCCCGAGCGTTTACATTGGCGCCGTGGTCGAGCAGCAGCTTGATGGCCCGGTCGTTGCCGTCTTGCGTCGCCGTCATCAGGGGCGTGGTGCCGTCGCTGTCGCGCAGGTTTACTTTCGCTCCGTGCGAGAGAAGCAGGGCAATGTTGTCTGCGATGCCATCCCCACAGGCGGATGTCAAGGCAGTCCTTCCATCCTCCGTGGCAGCGTTGACGTGCGCCCCACGATGGAGGAGAAACTTCAGATCGTCCACTTCGCCGTACTGGGCATAGTACATGAGGGGGGTGTAGCCCCAGGTGTCGCCATCGTTCACATCGATGCCCAGCTCCAGCAGCATCTCCGCTCCCTTGCGATTGCCGGCTCTTATTGCGCAGAGCAGCGTGGAACTGCCTTCCTGCCTGCCTCCCGTTCTGCGCGCATGGGGATCCGCTCCTCGGTCCAGCAGCAGCTTGACGATTTCCGGACTCCCGGTCACGACCAACGGGGTCCCAAGGCGGCTGGACTCATTGACATCCGCTCCCCGGTCGAGCAGCAGACGGACAATCGGAGCCGAGTCGCCAACTGCTGCGTTAGAGAGTGAAGTCGTACCATATTGATCTCGCACGTGGATGTCCGCCCCTTTGTCGAGCAGCATCTGTACGGTCAGAAACAGGCCTTGGCGACTTGCCAGCAACAGCGGCGTCTCTCCCTCGTCATTCTGCACGTTGACGGCGGCGCCATGCCGGAGCAGTGCTCGCACGAGGCGCGGATCTTCCGGACGCGGGTGATCTCTATCACGGTACTCATTTTCCGCAGGGGTGAGAGCCAGAAGAAGCGCGGTGGGTGCGTGGGCGCCACCCTGCGGGTGTTTGTGGAGCACCAGGTCGGTGAGACGCTGCAGGAATCCGCGAGGATCTGGAGGCAGGTCGTACGTGTTGCCGTCCGAGCCTTCGGCGAAGAGGTCGAGAGCCGCCTGCGTATGACGCTGCTTGATTGCCGCGACCAGCTGATGATTCAACCTTTGCTGCCGCAGCTCGAGTGACGTCAGAGCGGCGAACAGTCCGAGCGGCGCCAGTACAACCACAAGAAACGAGATGATAGAACGTCGTTTCATTCCTCT
>JBBQVV010000450.1:0-5373 GCA_038211235.1 Chthonomonadales bacterium
GTCCTGCTTTTTTCTTTAAACCGCCAGTTGCGCCGTCTGTAAGGGAACAAAATGAATCAGTGCGACATCTCCAACAGCCAAGCAGTGCGGCGGATCGGTTTCGCAACGATCGGCGACGGGAGCAACGTCAGATTCTGGTCCGGCACTCCGTTCAACATGTCGAAATCGCTCGCAAACGAAGGTCACGAGGTTGTCCATATCGGTCCCCTGAGCGCACCGATCTTGCCCCTATACAAGACTTATTCCAAACTCTGCCGCGCCTTTCGCAGACCGGGCCTCTCCCCATTCCAGGCGGGTCCAGTTGTTGCGCAGTATTCAGCAGACGCGGTGCGCAAGATCCGCGCCGTGTCGCCCGATATTGTCTTCGCACCCGCCGGATCCATCTTCGCTTGGAGTGTGCCCGACCGAGTTCCCCTCGTTTATGCGTCCGATGCGACCTTTCGGCTTATTGAGGACTATCATCCCAATTATCGAAACCTGTCACGCGCCGCCCGCAAGGCCTCGGAACGACTGGAACGCGATACAATCGCGCGCGCGAATTTAATCCTCTATCCGTCGCAATGGGCAGCTGATTCGGCCGTCCGGGATTACGGTGCTGATCCTGCACGGGTGCATGTCGTTCCTTGGGGCGCCAACCTCAAAGAAGCGCCTGCTCGTGAATCTGTGCTTGGATGCCGGAAGCCAGGTCCGTGTCGGATGCTGCTGATCGGCGTCAATTGGAAGGAGAAAGGCGCGGACATCGCGGTCGAGACTCTTGCTGAATTGAACAACAGGGGTGTAAAGGCGGAGCTCGTGATCTGCGGATGCACTCCGCCAGAGCCTGTGAGCAAGGAAGGCCTAACGATCATCCCTTACCTCGACAAAAATGATCCTGCACAGCGCAACCGGCTCGATCAGCTCTATCGCGATGCGGATTTCTTTCTGTTGCCAACCCAGGCGGACTGCTTTCCCATCGTGTTGTGCGAAGCCGCAGCTTACGGTGTGCCGAGCGTTGCACGCGCTACCGGAGGCGTCCCCTATGCTGTCCTTGGGGAAAAGACGGGCGTACTGGTGCCACCGAATGCGACGAAGGCGGACTACGCTGGCGTCATTGCGGAGATTTTTGCGAACCCGGCACGTTTGGCGCGCTTGAGGCAATCGAGCCGCGAGGCCTATGAGACCCAGCTGAATTGGCAGGCCTGGGGCAGGCGTGTCTCAGAACTGATACAAGCTCTATGATTGTCCTTAATTATCACGAATTGGTAAGGGCTTCGCCATCGAATGCGTGGTGTCTGACGCATGGAACATTCGACGCGCATCTTGCGCTTTACCGGGACAAGCTTGTCTCGCCTCACACTTTTCTGGAGAATTGCGACCATCCGAAAGCCAGCAGCAGCGGCTCAGTCCTGCTCACCTTCGACGACGGATTTCTTTCCGACTACACGCACGTCTATGCTCGTTACGCGACAACCGGTGGGATTCCAGGTTTCATGTCCTTTATCCCGGTTGATTTTGTTGGCTCGCCGGGACGTATGAGCTGGGAAATGATCGAGGAACTTGGCAGGAGCGGCGTTGCGATTGGCTCACATGGCATGGCCCACTCCGATTTGACTACGGTCTCGGATGTCGAACTCGATCGTGAGCTTACGGTTTCGAAGTCGATGCTGGAGGATCGCCTCGGTCGGCAGGTTACTCTTTTCGCCTTCCCATACGGGCGCTTTTCCCGACGGGTTTGGGAAGCGGCTCTGAAGGCCGGCTACACGCATCTCTTTACAATCCAGCTTGGGTATCATCGGGGATTCGAACCCTTTCTCTATTCCCGTCTTTGCCTGACGAACAACATGGATGAGGGCTACATGCGCCAGCACTTGCTTGACCCGGATGGCACGCGCGGCCTCGCCTGGAAAATTAGCACAAGGCTTGGACTCTATCGCCAGCTGATGCACATGCGGTATCGATAGGACTGTGCGGCCCGTGAAAAGCATTGCAACAAGAGCGTCTCATGAGATTGGAAGGCCGTTTCCTTCCGTCCCCGTACGAGCCGCGGCGGCGCAGCCGACGCGAAGCCGGAAGAGCTCCGCACTCATTCCAATCTTCGTTTTCTCGTTGGCGTTGCCGTTTTTTTTCTACATCGGCCCGACACGGATGTCTCCTTACCGGCTGGTATTGGTAGTGACCTTCGTTCCATGCATGATCGCGTGGTTATCAGGAACTCTAGGCCGAATAAGGCTGCCCGACATATTAATGCTTTTGACGGCGGCATGGGGTGCGGTTGCGTTGGTGGACGTACATGGCGATGAGGGTCTGCAATCCGCAGGCATATTCGTCATAGAGACATTCGGAGCGTTCCTGTTCGCTAGGAGATACATTCGAGATTTCTTCGGGTTCCAGCGCATGGTGAGGTCTCTTGCGCTTATGGTTATTCTTCTCCTGCCATTCGCGGTCTACGAGAATGTTGCTGGCTCGCCGATCTTGATTGAATTGTTCGGTAAGATATTGCCCGTCTATCCTATCATTGGCAGTGAACTAAGACTCGGGCTTAGACGAGCTCAGGGCACCTTCGAATATTCCATTCTGTTTGGTGTCGTTTGTTCAGGCGCGTTCGCCTTGAGCTTTTATGTAAATGGTGCTCCCAAGCGCCGGACCGGGCTACTAAGCTCAGGCCTTGTAGGAATGGCTGTCGTTTCCTCCCTTTCCTCGGGCCCCCTCCTGTCGCTTGTTGTCCAGGTCTTGTTGATCATTTGGGACAAGGTCACGGCGCGCGTGACGCGGCGTTGGGGGATATTGGCTGCAATTGTAATCATCGCCTATATTGCGGTGGATTTGACCTCCAATCGCACCCCTTTCGATGTCTTTATTTCATACCTGACGTTCAACGCGGACACTTCCTACATGCGCGTGCACATCTGGAACTACGGGACGGAATCAGTGATGCAGCACCCGATCTTTGGAACTGGCTTGAATGAATGGGAACATCCTTCGTGGATGGGAGGCAGCATCGATAATTTCTGGTTGGACACTGCCGTTCAATACGGCATCCCTGGCCTTTTGTTTGTGGCCGGCGGTTTTCTTTCGGTTTGCTTTGGTTTGGGACGGCTGAGAAATCTCTCGTTCGACGCGGCCCAATGCCGAAAGGGTCTTATTATCACGATTTGTGGATTGGCGTTCGCCATCTGCACGGTCCACGTGTGGGATGCTCCTTACGTCTTGATCATCTTCCTGCTCGGCAGCGGCATGTGGATGTTTGACCCCCCGCAATGAGGGCGCTCTCGCCCCGTCCGCCGCGCAAACACTGCATCCCGCGCGGCCGGATAAATTACAGCTAAGGTCTGTGTGTCCACAAGATCCTTCCCTTGCGGACCATTGGTATTGCTGGTCGTGGCGTTTCTTTCCTCTGCATGTACCAGGTGTTTGCGCCGTTATTGTAGATATGCGGGAACTGGTCTTTGATCTGCACGACTGAGGCCATGGCTCCGGGCTTCAGGTGGTCGTGTATCTCAATCACCAGGGTTCCAATGCGATCGACCCACGAGGCGTTCTCGAACACTTCTTTTTCAGCCCCTTCGATATCCATCTTCAGCAGATCGATGCTGTCTAGCTGGTAGGTCTGCATCACCTCCTCCAGCGTCATTCCGCGCGTCTTGCCGTCGGCGGATACTTCCGTTTGGAACGCCCATTCGCCTTTGCCTGGATTGAATAGGTTAAGCATTATCGGCTCCTTCCACAGGGCTGCAAGCACGGGCGTGATCTGCGGATAGGGTTGCGCGTTCTTTAGCAGCAGGGCGTAGTTCGATGGCTCAGGCTCAATGGCAATGATGCGAGCCTTGGGCCAGCGGTTAGCGAAGTATACCGAGGTCAGGCCTATGTTCGCGCCAGCGTCTACAATCGTCTCGGGCTCAGTGGGGGGGGCCAGCAGGTATTCCTGGCGCTGGAATATGTCCCGGTACACCCGGTGGTCGGACGTGCCGATTCTCAAGGTGACTGGATACTTTATCCCCGGTGTGTCGACTTGAACCGCTTTCTGTTTTCCAGTCAGGCGTGCCGTTGTGATAGCGACCACTCCGCCAATACCGAACTCGTCATGATAGAAACGCAGACCGTCCAAAATGCTCATTGTTCATTCCCAAAAAAGGGTTTATCTGTTCTCGCCTCGAGGGCAAAGCGCAGCAAGGCAAAACGCCCCTCGCGTGTCGTATGGCCTACAGTAACGAGCAATCGCCGCACGCGACAGTATTTTCGTGCCAGATATTGATTCTTGCTTGCCACCGATCTCCGGGCAATTCGTCCTCTCAGACCCAGTCGAGCCCAACCTGCGCGCCCAGATTGGTGCTGGCCGCCCTGTACGTCTCTATGGTGGAAAAAACCGCGTCTGGAGCTGCTTCGGCAGGGCCGGGCAAGGGGGGACGCCGCTCGCATGACGGCCGGCCAGCGGCCTCCAGAGGCTTGGATAAGGAATTTGCGCCGACCGAGATCAGACGCAGTTGCGTAGTTTTGGAATCAGCCCTAGCCATTGACCCGCGTCCCGTGGCATGAATGCTCGAGCGCGATCGGCTTCGCGTGCGGCCAATTGCATCACTCAGTAGATACTGAACTTGGCAATTTGAGCCCGCTTTTGGCGTGGTCATTGGAAGGCGGCACGCATGCGACGGCGTGAATTCATTGGATCCATTGGTGCGGTGTCCATGTTGCCGCCTGCCGTATGGTCGCAACAAGTATCGTACGACGTTTCAGGTTCCACCCCTGCTGGCACTATTCCGCTGAAATACAACGACGCTCGGTTTAGCGGTAATGCTGCCTCGAGCGCAGTAACGATTACGGCCGGCGGAGCGCTAAGTAACAAAAGCATCACCGAGACGGGAAGTATCGCATCGATTGTGATGGGTGACGGTGGGATAATCCAAACCTGTCGGGTCAATTCTCGAGAGTGCGTCCGTATTAGCGGTAGCGGCTCGTTCCTGATCGACAATTGCTACCTGGAGGCACTTGGCGTTGGGGAAGACCACGCCGACGGCATCCAAGCTTATTCGCCGGGAAGCCGGGGAGTGCTTAGGGTGTCCAATACTGCGATTGTCACGCACAGCGTGGCGGCAAATGTGGGTCTGTTCATTGCGGATAACTGGACCGGGACGTTAGACCTGGAAAACGTCGCCTTCATCGGAGGCGGCGTCAACTATGGTCTCCGCGTTCACCCTGATACTGGTGGCGACAACATCATCAAGTTGAAGAACGTGTTCTTCGTTCCCCCATTCCGATACGCGCCATATCTTTTTGGAGATTACGGCCGCCACAAGAATTTCATCCAACTCTGGGACAATGTGCGCAAGGCAACGATCGTGGATGGCGTACTGATACCGGGCTTGGTCTTTCCCAAACCGTTTTGAGGCGCAGTGACAA
>JBBQVV010000451.1:0-5282 GCA_038211235.1 Chthonomonadales bacterium
GTAGACGGCAAACGCGCCTCCCCAATCTCGATTCTCCTCTCCATAGGCGACGAGGGTGGGATCGATCGAGAATCGGTGGAGCACGGCCTCGAATAGCGCATCGCGGAGGTTCACGCACTTCGCTTTCGGCAGAATCTCCCCATCCGGACCGACACCGGAACGGCTGCGTCCGGCGATCTGCTTGACACGAGCGTTCTCGGAAGGCGGATGGAGCAGCTCCGCTGCTCGAGTGGTGTCGAACGCCTCGACGCGCTCATTGGAGTACATCGTTCGCTCCAGCAGGCAGCCGACTCGGTATAGGTCCGCGCGCGGTGACAGGTCGAGGTCGATAGCGCGCTTGTAGGCCGCCAGTATCCGGCGATCCAGTTCGATCCTGGACTCTTCTAGATCGGATCGTGTACAGAGTCCCGTACTGATGAGGCTTTCGCCGTAGGTCGTCAGCGAGTCGACCTGCTGCCAGGCTTCGATCTCCGACTTCTCTCGGTAGGAGGAGGCATCTGAAGGAGAGTGGCCGCTGTATCGATACGTGACGGTGTCGAGCAGGACGGGCCCGTCTCCTCGGAGCAGGACGTCGCGCTTGCGAGCGATCGCGTCGATGACGGCAAGCGGGTTGTATCCGTCGATCCGTTCGGCGTGCATCTGTTCAGGATTGAGTCCGACGCCCATCCGTGCAAGCACGCCGAAACCGCCAGTTTCGCCAACGGGCTGGCCCCCCATCCCGTAAAAGTTGTTGACGAAGTTCATGATGAACGGCAGACCGCCTCGGTGGCCCTCTTCCCAGAGACTCTTGAACTGGTCCATAGTCGCGAAACAGAGCGCTTCCCACGTCGGGCCACAGCTTGCCGCGGCATCTCCGATATTTGCAATCACGATTCCCGGCCGATGATTGACGCGCTTGAACAGTGCCGCGCCGACCGCGATATCCGCCGAGCCTCCGACCAGCGCGTTATTGGGGTAGATGCCGAAGGGGGTAAAGAAGGCGTGCATCGAGCCGCCCATCCCACGATTGAACCCGGCCTCACGCCCGAATATCTCGGCGAGGGCGCCGTACAGGAGAAAGTCGATCGCGAGCGATTTGACGTCCGAGTGGTCCGCGCTATCCTTCGATCTCTCGATGGTCTTAAGGATCGCGCCATCCATGTACACCTTCATTGTGGCTAGCAGCGCATCTTCATCCAGTTTCTCGATGGCGCTCAAGCCCTTTGCGAGGATCTCCCCGTGGCTCCTGTGGCTGCCGTAGATATGGTCGTCCACGCCCAGAAGATATGCCTGCCCGACCGCGGAGGCCTCCTGGCCGATCGACAGATGCGCGGGACCGCGGTGATTGTATTCGATGCCCGCATAGCTGCCTTTAATTTTGACGTCGTTCAGCATCGTCTCGAACGCTCGAATGGCAGCCATATCGCGCTGGATGCGGACGAGGTCCTCGCGCGCAAAACGGTCCAGCTCCTCCTGCAGCGTCCGGCGATATTGATTGATCGGAACGGGCTTGAACTCTAGCTGTCCGCGCTGGCGCACTTCATCGGGGTTGATCATCACCGATTTAGGCATCTACGAGGCTCCTCTTGTCGCACACCAAACCGAATTTCCGAGAGGCGCTAGAGGGCGGCAAGTCGGAGCATGAGGACGGCGCGAACCGGTGACGAACGAACAAACTGGCCCTCGGCCTCGATACTTACGACCGGCGAGAGGTTGATCCCCGCAAAGACCTTTCCCCCGAATCCGCTGCGCGGGCCTACGGACACCCCCGCGCCCGCGCCGAGGAAGTAGCGGCCTCGGTTCAGGCCGCCCGGCGTGTAGACCTGGCAAATGGTGAAGAGGCCGTCGGCGTCTCGTCGACTGCCGAAGCTCCGGCTGTTGAACCGTGCGGCTGCCTCAAGATCCAGCCGGGATGCCCACGACGGGGCGATCCTCAGTCGCGGAAATGTAATGTCCAGTCCGCCATCGACGCTTGCGACGGGTGAGACCACGACGCCGATACGGAATGCGGCGAATGGGGAGTCGAGCTTCTTATCGAGGTTGGAGCTGTCCGGCGCCTGCGCGAACGCCGCCTGGCAGCCGACCGTCAAGAGGCCGGCTGCCACAATAGTTCGGAGAGCACGAAATGGATTGGTCATGTTCATAGGTCGACTAACTGGGAGCCGCGGTTAGATTGAGAGTCGCAATGTCCTCTGACACGGCATACCTTACTGTATGGCTACGACGGTAGACGGTAGCGACGTCCACGAATCCATCGCGCCTTCTACACGGATACGAAGGCAGACCCATACGGGCAGGCTGGTAGGCGACAGCGATGTCCTCGGATGCAGCATGCCTACTATAAGGGAAGCGAAACCGGCAGATTCCTTTCCGCCGAGCGATAGGCCGCGATGGCGACTTCCGCCGCGCGCAGCCCGTCTTCACCGCTGATGGGCACGGGCGTGCCGGCGACAATCGCCCCGGCGAAGGCGCCAACTAGTCCGTCGTCCATATTCCCGCCCCAATTGTGCCAGGACACGCTGTTGTCCACATCCGAATAGACGACGAGATTCTGGGCAAACATGTCCATGGATAGGGTGCCCTGCTCGGTTACTACGTCAAGGGTGACGTCACCCCAGGTCGGAAATGCCTTCGGCCGAGACCAGGATGCGTCCAACGTGCCGAATACGCCTCGACGGAATGAGAGGCTGAGAAAGGCCACGTCGTCAAAGTCGTGGTGCCCGATCCCATTGCTGATCTCCGCGTAGACGTCCTTTACCTCGTCCTGAAGCAGCCAGCGCATTAAGTCCGTGACGTGGACGGTATGGTCGATCATGGCCCCGCCACCGGAGAGCGTCTTATCGACGAACCATCCACCCGGATTGCGACCGCGGTTTGTGCCGCGGAATGCCAGAACCTTTCCGGCGCTACCGTTCTCGATGGTCGCCTTCATTCGCTGCATCACGGGCGAGTAGCGGCATGGGAAGGCGGTCATCAACTGCACGCCGGCAGAGCGACAGGCTGCGATCATCGCCTCCCCGTCCGCGATCGTCGTTGCCAGAGGTTTCTCGCACAGGACGTGCTTGCCCGCCCGTGCCGCCATCTCTACGAGCGCTCGATGCTTGACGTTTTCGCAGCAGACGACTACCGCATCCAGGCCAGGCTCGGTAAGGAGCGCCTCATAACTCTCAAACGCCCGTGTGCCATATCGCTGCGCCATCTGAGCCGCTCGCTCCGGCGCCTCGTCGGCGATTCCGACCATTTCTGTGTCCGGCCGCGATACGATGCTGTTGGCGTAGCTTGTCGCGTGCATATGCGCAAACGACATCATGCCTATCTTAACCACCGGTTGTCCCATCGATCCGTCCTTCATAAGCCCGCTCGCGCCGCCGTATCGCGATCCTCACCCGGAGCGTTACCCGGCCGGCCACGAAATCTCGGCCGCCGCAACCAGCTCACCCGCAACTGGAGTGGGGCTGGTACGCGCGCCAGGACTGCTCCTGCATGATTCACAAGGCGATCGGTTGAGCGTCAGTAGGGCAGGGGCCTAGTTTACCCGTAGGGTCCCTTGCCGAGCGGGTACACATATAGTCCGGGTGTATTCCCTGAATCTCAGCCACCGCCACAAACTCATCCACGGAGATTCAGGCAGATCCGCGAGGACACGCACAGATTGGCGACTCGCGGAGCTGTCTCCTGCGCCGATTTGCGTCAAAGCGCAAAAAATATGCGGGCGTCCGGTCCACGTCCAACCTGCATGCCAACTTACGCACTCCCTGGAACGTCGCGCGATTCGGCCCGGATGACACCTGCCTCGTCTGCATCTCCGCCGGAGATGGCCTGATATGCAAGGCCGGCAAGCGCCGCTCCCAAGATCGGCGCGACCCAGAAGAGCCAGAGCTGCCCGAGCGCCCATCCTCCTACAAACAACGCGGGACCCGTGCTGCGGGCGGGGTTTACCGATAGGTTGGTGACGGGAATGCCGATAAGATGCACCAGCGTCAGTCCGAATCCGATTGCGATTGGAGCGAACCCCTGTGGCGCTCGCCGGTCCGTGGCTCCAAGAATGATCATCAGGAACATAAACGTGAGAACGGTTTCGGATACGAGGGCGGAGGAGAGGCCATAGCTTCCGGGCGAGTGCTCGCCGTACCCGTTCGCGGCGAAGCCGCCGCTCAGGCTAAATCCAGAGTGCCCTCTTGCGATAAGGTACAGGACGCCGGCTCCGGCGATGCCGCCAAGCAGCTGAGCGCCGATGTAGGCAGGCAGGTCCGCCGCGGGGAAGCGCCTGCCGACCCACAGGCCGATGGAGACCGCCGGATTAAGGTGGCAACCGGAGATGTGACCGATGGCGTACGCCATTGTCATTACGGTCAGTCCGAACGCGAGCGCAACGCCGACGAAGCCGATGCCGAGAATGCTCGTCGATTCATCTGCCGGGACGAACGTCGCCGACAACACCGCGCTGCCACACCCTCCGAAGACCAGCCAGAACGTGCCGATGAACTCTGCGATCGCTTTCTTCTTCAGAGACATAGTGTCCACCTTTCCGCCTAACCGCAACCAGTGCAACTGCCAGACACACCTATGCGACACGAACGTATGAATGGATACCCAAACCTCATCGCCAACCGCTCGAACCGGTCTCCCTATTCTAACACGCTGCCCAAATGATGGCAATAGACGAACATCATCAAATAGCCACGAAGCTCGCCTCGTAAATAGTGCGGAATTGGCCTTCGCTCGTTACGTGCGATCCCACATAGCCGCCGGCAAGCCGAAGCCGGTCGGCGGCGGGGCGCCTTCAGTTCTTACCCCCGGTCGTGGCGATTCCTTGAATGAACACCCGCTGCGCGCAGAAGAAAAGAATGATGATCGGCAGCGTGAAGAGCGTGGACGCCGCCATCAGCTGAGCCCACTCGCTTCCGTGGAGGCCGAGGAACTGCTGCAGGCCGTACGCCAGGGTATAGCGCGATGAGTCGTTGATATAGAGCAGCGGGCCGAAAAAGTCGTTCCAGGTGGCCAGGAACTGAAAGAGAGCGCACGTCGCCAGCGCCGCCTTCGACAACGGAAGCATCACCGTCAAGAAGATCCGCCATTCGGACGCGCCATCTATGCGCGCCGCCTCGGCAAGCTCTTCGGGCAGGGTCTTATAGAACTGCGTTAGAAGAAAGATGTAGAACGGCGTGCCAAAGAAGGCCGGCACAGTGAGCGGCAGATAGGTGCCATACCAACCCAGCCAGCGGAACAGGGCGAAGATCGGCACCATGGTAACCTGTCCTGGCAGCGCCATGGTCGAGATCATAACCAGAAATAGCGTGCTT
>JBBQVV010000452.1:0-5236 GCA_038211235.1 Chthonomonadales bacterium
AATAAGCAGGAACGAACCGTGACGCGCAAGCACCGCGACCAGTTGTGCGGTCGCATCGATGCCCGGGTGCGGGCTCGTTAGGAGCGCCTGCAGGCCCGAGTGCGGGAGTTGGTCAGGCGCACTGAGATCGACGAGCGGCACGAATGCACAGGGCATACCCATATCCTGGGCCGTCTCAACGGTGAGGCGTGTCTTGCCGATTCCGCCGGTCCCTATTACGGTCACCAATCGGTTCTCGGCAATCAGATCCTGCAGTCGCCAGCGCTCGGTTTGGCGTCCGAAGAACCGCGTCAGGTACAATGGCAGCCGAGGAGATGGCGCCCTCGGCGGCGAGGCCGGGGCCATTGCGCCCGCCGCACGGAAGGTGTACGCCTGGCCTTCGCCTGACTCGCCCAATGTTTCGAACCGGGTGCGAGCCTCCAGAATCCACTCGTCGTAGAAGCCCGGCAGCAGGGCGCCGTTCATCAGACTAATCGCCGCCGCACGATCGCCGGATCTAAGCGCGCCTTCGACGGCCGCCACGTCGCACCAGACTGTCTCCGCCCGCAGACGTATCTGGCCGGGCGACGCCACGTCCAGCACGGAGCCGAACGGCGTTCCCGGCGGCTCCAATTGCCGGCGAAGCGACGCCAGGGTAAAGCGCAGTCTATTTGAAAGCACGTGCGGCTCATCGTCGTCCGGCCACAGCGTCGCTGCGATCTCCTCCCGCCCGCACGGCCGCCCAAGGTGGAAGCAGAGGTAGGCGAGGAGAGCGGCCACCCTCTGGGACCGAAACCGGCGGATATCGTTGCCGTCCGCGTCCTGGAGGACCGGGCCACCGAACAGGCGTATACGCCACAAGAGGTGAATACTGTCGTCAATGCCCTTCATCCTCTCTGTTACGACGGACCACGCAATATTTCCTCCGGCGGCGCTGCCTCCTTACGTTATGGTTATGGTTTCTGGCTCGGAGGTGACCATCTCCGCACCGTTGTGCTGCAGCACCTCGTCGCCGCTGCCGTAGTATTTAAATGTAGGTGAGCCCCCGGGATATACATAGTAACCGATTAATCCGCCCAGGTTGAAGAAGCCCGTTTTGCCATAGGGGACAAACGTGGTAAGGTCCGGGTCGGAGGTGAGCCCCTGGTCAACTACAGGGGCGCCCATATCGATATCGGCCTTGGTAAGCGTGGCGTTGCTTCCTTTGACCACGTACTTGGTTGCGCCGGAAACCGGAGAGAACGTGTAGAACGCAAACCAGGTGAAACGCCCGTCGGGATACTCCTTCTTGTAGACCCGTGTGCCTGCCTGGACGACCGTACCCGCGCCGATCGTCACCTTCGCCGCCGCTATGCCGAACGGGCTCCTGGCGCCGCTCGAATCGACCTCGAACGCCGTTACCGTGACGGTGATGGGGTTAACGTCGGACGGCGTGGTGACAAGATCCACGGAAATGGAGGCGTCATTCGTCTCCAAAGAGTTGCTGACCTTGCCATTGCTCGCCGAAAGCGTGGAAAACGGCGAGTTCTGCGACCAGTCGAACACGAAGCTGCCCGTCGCGCCTATCGGCAGCTTGACGCTGAAGGTTACGCGTCCTCCCGCGCTTGAAGTCGCTGACGTGGGACTCAGCGTGAACGTCGGAAGAATCAGGTTGGCGGTCCAGAGATCGCCCGGATTCGAGATGGCCAGGTCATGCGCGATGGCGGCGAGGTCTCCAAGCCCCATCGTGATGCCGACGGGCGTGAACGCCGCGCTTAGGAGGCGGAAGGCGCTGGACATCAGCTTGCCGGAGATCGTGCCGGTGGCGCCAACCGCGGCTTCATGCTCAAGCTGCAGGATATAAGGTTTGAGAGCCTGCTTGATGGTGCTGCTGACGATGTCGCTCTTCGCTGCCAACTCGATTACGTCGGCGATCGCCTCCGAGTACTTTCCGGCGCGCGCCCTGGCCAGCAGGTCGGCCACCGTCGGCACTTGCGCTTGCAGGCCGGCCAGCCCGTCAAGGACCGCCTGGATCGGCGCCGCGTCCGTGATGACGAACCGCAGGCCCCACAGCTCCAGGATGAATCCGAGCGCCATGTCGCCGATCGCCGTGAACAGGTTCAGGTTTCCGACGCTCGTGATCCATGCCGGGGATACTGCCGAGTACTTCGGGTCGCTGAAGAAGGCGGGGTTGGGGCTGCCGGACGCGCCGAGCACTACGACCTCAAATTTCGTCTGTCTGGTGTTTGGCTGCAATGAGAGCGTCTGCGCCGGCGAGGTTACGGGCGTGAATGCGGTCAATCCGGAGAAAAGGTTGTCCAGCGTGGTAAAGAGGCCTAGCGCCGTCGTGGCCGATATGTCCAACTTGCTGCCGACGGGCACGGCGGCCGGGTAGTTCGTGGCAGCCCCTCCTGTGGAGACCTCGCCCACACGGTAGATGTACATCTGGGCGCGGCGACGGTAGTGGTTGATGGCCTGCACGCCCACGATGCCGGTGGGCTGCACCACTTCTATGCCGCTCTGTTGCCCCGTCGGCTGGAGCAACTCCATGGGCTCAACAGCGCGACTCGGCGCTGTCTGTTCGGCAGCCACTCCCATCCGGGGTGCGGCCATCGCTTTCCTGGCTGCCCGCAGTACGTTCGCGGTCAGGGTGGTGTAAGCCGTATGGAGTGCGGCGGTAATCTGCGCGTCACCATTCTGAAGCGCAAGAGGGTTGCCGCCAGTGCGCATCGAGATGACCGACGCCAGCGGCGCCGTGACCGCATTCGCCGCGAGGAGCTGTAGAATCTGCCTCTTGTTGGCGGGCGGAACAGTCGGGCCACCGATGGCGAAGAAGAGCAGAGCGACGGCCGTGCTTGCGGCGTCCATCGTGGTCGCATTGGACTGCGGATCGACGAACCCAAGCAGGAGGCTGTTTCCGGCGGCATCCGTCAGCACTGCGAGCGATGGCTCCTGCGTGTATACCGTCGCGCTAAATTGGCCGTTCGTGGACGGAACCGTAACGGATCCGCCACTCACCACGCTCAGGTTGGCCGGCGACAGGGCAGTTCCAGTTGGCAGAACCACCCGCCCGCCCGCCGAGTAATTTCGCACGGCGCTCCCCGCGCTTCCCCCACTGCCGCAGCCGGTCAGGAGACACACTCCTGCCGCACTGCACACAGTCCCCATTCCCCTCAGGAACTCCCTGCGGTCCATGAGGAGCTGAGCCAGCCGATAATCCCCTTGCTTCATGGTCATGTATTGCCTCCATCGACGGTCGAACACGAACGCTCCTAGCGTCGCTGCCATCATTTCGATGGAATTGTATCAGGTAGGCGTTAGCCATGCGCTAGAGTTAGTGAAATGTGGAAGACATATTGCGGCTTCTCCCTACCCCAATCGGGATGCGGTCTGGCGTGTAACGGCTCAATTTATCCCTTCGTTAAACAGTCGAACATAAGGACAGTTATGTCTGCTTTATTATTCGGGTATTCATGCGGTGCATTGGATTCGGCGGAGCTCAAGCAGTACGCGGTGGATGTTGAAGCCTGTCAGAGTTCCCCACTTCCAAAAGGCAATGTGATACCGACCCGTAGCTGCCCATTATACGCCCCAGGTGCTTTGGAGTAACCCGCTGCGCTCCGATAAACGCTTTGGTGTGCGTGGCCTCCGCCGAATTCCTGAGGCTGGTAATTTGGTGCTGTTGGATATGCCATACTTTATAATTACAGAAGCCTTGTATGCAAACCGCGATTTCAGCGTGAATCCCAATCGGAAGCGGATAATTTCCGAGATTGCACGTGTGGTGAAGACCGGCGGATGCGTTTTCGCGTGCGAGCGTTGCACGAAAAATCCTTGGACGGAGCCAAAATGATGAAGCATAAGTTACTAAGCGTAGGCGCGCTCGTGTGCAGTATTCTAATCTCTCTTTTTGTTTTGAAGGCTGAGGCGCAAGAGCCCGCATCGCATCGCGCTTCCGGGAAATTGCAGCCCTTTACGTACCAGGACGTGACCCTGACGGGCGGGCCGATGGGAATCCAGGCGGCAGGAGCCAAGGCGTTCTATCTGGCCCTCTCGGAAGACGACCTCCTGAACGGCTTTCGCAAACGGGCCGGACTGCCTGCGCCAGGAAAGCCGATGGGCGGCTGGTACGACCCGGACGGCTTCGCCGGAGCGCACCCCTTCGGGCAGTATGTCTCGGCGCTCGCGCGGATGTACGCCAACACAAAGGATCTGCACTACAAGGAGAAGGTCGCTCGGCTGGTGCATGGGTTCCATGAGACCCTGGCGCCGGACGGCTTCTTCTACTCCTCACAGAAGGTGTTCCGTGAGTGGCCGAACTATCTCTACGACAAGAACTGCATCGGGATGCGAGACGCCTTCACGCTTACCGGCAATGTGGAGGCGCTTGTCGTTCTGAAGAAGATGACCGAGTGGGCCATCAAGAATCTGCCCCGCCGCAAAGACGAATGGTATACGCTCCCCGAAAACCTCTACAACTGTTACGCGCTTACGAAGGACGTGCGTTATCTTCAGATGGCAAAAGAGTACGACTACAGCAAAGAATACTACGACGCCTTCGCCAACGGCATCAACGCGTTTACCCCCGAGCGTCATGCCTATAGCCATGTGAACACCCTTGCTTCCGCTGCGAAAGCGTATGAGGTCACGGGCGACGAGAAATACTTTAAGGCGATAGAAAACGCCTGGACGTTCCTCACCACAACGCAGATGTATGCTTCGGGTGGCTGGGGACCCCGCGAGCGTTTCGTTATGCCGGGACAGGGAAGACTCGCCGAATCCAGTGAGAGCGTCGATAACCACTTCGAGACGCCCTGCGGCGCCTACGCCAACGTCAATCTCGACCGCTACCTAATCCGGTTCACCGGAGGCGCCAAGTACGGCGACAACATGGAGCGTGTTCTTTTTAACGGGATGCTGGCAACACTGCCCATGCAGCCGGACGGTAAGACTTTTTACTACTCCGACTATCGGTCCGGAACGAAGAAAGCCTATTTTAGGGACGCATGGCCGTGCTGCTCAGGCACGTATGCCCAGATAACGGCAGACTATCCGCTGGATATTTACTTTCACGACACGCAGGGCCTCTATGTGAATCTCTTTACGCCTTCGCGTGTTCAGTGGCAGCAAAAAAAACAGTCTGTCACGGTCGAGCAGACCACGACCTACCCAGAGACGGACACCACAACGCTGACCGTTCATACGAAGAGGCCGATCCGCTTTGCACTCCGCGTGCGCGTACCCGGTTGGACGGCAAAGCCCGTTACAGTGAAAATGG
>JBBQVV010000453.1:0-5211 GCA_038211235.1 Chthonomonadales bacterium
CTTTTCGCTTACCGATCATCAGAGCCCTCACGCGCAAGGATAAACTGTCAAATCCAGGTTCAATGCGTACCGCAAAATGTCCTTTGGCGAAAAGATATTTTACTGCAATAAAGAAGTCGGGTTTTTCATCACGCTTCTAGCCCGACGACCTGCCACTCGCGACCTGTACGAATCCTTACGACCGGTCCCTTGCGCTCCACCAACGCGGCTGCCGGACGGTGGATTGGCCCGGCCCAGATGGATTCCCGCTAGATCTCTGGGTCGAGCGCGAAGGCCGAGCAGGAGGGCTTCGGCAGACCAAGGACAATCGCATATCCGAAGTCATCGCCGGCGAATCCGAGCCTGAGTCGAACCCGGTCACGTCGTGGGCCGCCCTGAATCTCGACTTCGTTCGCTCTCATTCCGCGCGAGAGCCGCTCAGGACCCGCCCAAAACGTCGAATTCAGTCCTCCCTCATGCGCGAGTGCTGCAACGACGCCGGATTGCGCCGTCTCCGCGATCAGGCGCAGCGCCCGATAGAGGTTCGATTTGCCGCTGCCGTTCGCGCCGGTTACAAGGTTGAGTCGGCCCAACGGAACCTTAACGTCCATGAGCGATCGGTAGTTTCCAATTGCCAGCGTCTTCAGCATCGGTCCACCAGTATGATCCAGTCTCTTAGATTCTCCTCATGAGTCGCCCTGCTCTCCCGCCGCCTCTACGTCGCGTTCTCGGAGAATCGGGCTTCCACACTACTACCCCGGAGCGATTGATGTAGCCAGTTCCCGCTCCGTCTGGCCGGTCCGGATAGAAGGTTACTGCCGCAAGTTCGCCTAGAAAGAAGTGGCCGTATCCATACTTCGGGGCGACAACGAGCTTGCCAGTCTTGTCGATATATCCATATTTGCCGTTCAGCGCCACACTCGCCATTCCATTGAAGAAGTCCGCTGCCTCATCGAATTGAGGCTTGATGACCATCGTTCCCGTCTTGTCGACGTAGCCCCATTTGCCGTCGAGCTTGACGGCCGCCAGATCCTCGATGAATCCTTGAGCTTCATCGAACTCAGTGTCGATGATCCGCCGGTCGATCGTGTCGATGAACACGAAGTGCTCGCCCTGTCTTACCGCGGCAGCGCCTTCCGAGAAATAGGTGGCATCGTTGAACCGAGGGGGGATGATAAACGTCCCGGTCTTATCGATGAAACCCCATTTTCTATCGACCATTACGGCTGCCACGTCGCCCTCGAAATCATGCGCGGCATCGAACTGGGGCGGGATCTTGTAGGCGCCGGTCTTGTCGATAAATCCGACTCTGGGATTCTCCATGGCAGGATCGAGCGTGACGGAGCCCTCCAGGGGAAGGGCCAGCGCCACCCCGTATCGAAACTCGCGGCAGGTTGTTCCCGGCGGTGGCGTGACGACGATCTTCCCCGTCCGGTCGATGAATCCCTGTCTCGCGCCCTCCACCCAGGCCAGGCCCTCACGAAACGCAAAGGCGCGGTCGAACCGCGGCGAGATCACCATCTTCCCCAGTTTATTGATATATCCAAACTTTCGTGCAACTCGGACCGCCGCCAACCCTTCGGAGAAGTACGCGACCTCCTCGTAGCGCATCGCGATCGCAATATGCCCGTCTACGCCGATATAACCCCATTTGCCATTCCGATCGACGGGAAACAGGTCTCGCCTCCAGTCGCCGCGCACGTCCGCGGCCATCGGCGCCGCGGCAAGGACCGCCAGGCACGCGACCACGCAGCAATAGAGCTTTCGGCGAAATCTCATCGTGAGTCCATTTTACCGTACCTGCGTTTCTGACGTGACGTCGCCTCGGCGGGAGATGTTGCGCGCGCGGCGCAATCACGATAGAATCAGGATCATTCAGTTCTCGCGCAGGAGGCATGTTTTTCGGCCGAAGGACGCACCGGCCGAAGGTCCTCAGCCGGAGGACTTCCGTCCGCGGTGACTTCCGGCCGCGGTGGACCGAGAACTGAATGACCCTGCGATAGAGTGCCCGTGGAAGGAGATTTCCCGAGGGGACGCGAAACTCGTCGATTGGAAGCGCCATACGGTTGGCCTGGAACAGTCTCGATAAGGAATGCTCCTGTCGTTGCCGACATAGGTAGTATGACCGTTGAGGTAGAACAGCGATGAAGCAAGGTTATGCACGGCTTACGGAGCCCGTGGTCCGGGAGAACGGAATCCTCCGAACTGCGACTTGGGACGAGGCGCTGCAGCGAGCCGCGCGGGGATTTGACGCGGCTCGGAGCCGCGGTCCACACGCGTTCGGCATTTTCAGCTGCTCAAAGGCCACGAACGAGATGAACTATGCGGCGCAGAAGTTCGCGCGCCAGGTGATGGGCACGAACAATATCGATAGCTGCAACCGCACTTGACACGCTCCCAGCGTCGTCGGTCTGGCGACGGTATTCGGTGCGGGCGGAGGAACCAGCTCCTATCGAGAGGCGGAAGAGGCGGACCTGATCGTACTCTGGGGATCGAACGCGCGTGATGCCCATCCGATCTTCTTCCACCACGTGCTCAAGGCCATCCGGAACGGAGCGAAGCTCTACGTGGTCGATCCCAGGCGCACCTCGTCCGCGCAGTGGGCGGACCGGTGGCTCGGTCTGGATGTCGGTACGGACATCGCCCTCTCCAATACGGTGGCGCGGGAGATCATCCACGCCGGGCTCTTAAACCAGGCCTTCGTGAAGAACGCGACATGCGGGTTCGCGGAGTACGCCGCGAGCGTCGAGCCGTGGACATTGGAGGCCGGGTCGACAGTTACCGGCGTGCCGGCCGACGTAATCCGTGCGCTCGCACATGATTTCGCCCGCGCCGACCGTGCCCAAATGTGCTGGACTCTTGGCATCACCGAGCACCACAACGCGGTCGACAACGTGCTGGCGCTGATCAACCTTGCTCTGCTTTGCGGGCACGTCGGCCGATGGGGCTCCGGACTGACGCCTTTGCGCGGGCAGAACAACGTGCAGGGCGGGGGAGATATGGGCGCGATCCCCAATAAGCTCCCGGGATTTCAGGACATCGAGTGCGATGCGGAGGCCAGAGCGCGGTTCGAGACGGCCTGGGGTGCGCCGATACGGCCGGAATCCGGCTGGCACCTGACCCAGATGTTCGAGGCAATGGATCGCGGTGAGCTTGACACGCTCTACGTGATCGGCGAGAATCCGGCTCAGTCGGAGGCCGACATACAGCACGCCCGGCAACTTCTCGAACGGCTGGAGTTTCTCGTCGTTCAGGACATATTCCTTACCAGGACCGCGGAGATGGCCGACGTGGTGTTTCCGGCGAGCGCGGCGTGGTGCGAATCGGAAGGCACCGTAACGAACTCAGAGCGGCGCGTACAGCGTGTTCGCAAGGCTCTCGACCCGCCGGGCAGAGCTTGGGACGACCTGGACATTATCGCCGATCTGGCGTGCCGCCTCGGTTTCAACTGGGGAAGGCCGTCCGCCGAGCAGGTGTGGAACGAGGTCCGATCGCTGTCTCCGATGCACGCGGGAATGAGTTACGCCCGATTGGAGGCGCTCGGTGGCATCGCCTGGCCTTGCCTTGACGAAGGCGATCCCGGGGCGATCTTCCTCCATGGACGGCTTTGGGAGACGGATGTGGCTAAACGTGGCGCACCGGCTCCGTTTTCGGTGGTCCTGGACGAAGGGCCGCGGGACTTCCTGGCGCCGGAGTTTCCGCTGCGGCTTACTACCGGACGGCGCCTCGACTCGTTCAACACCGGCGTCCAGTCCGGCGCGTTCTCGTCTCCCTTGCGGGCCGGCGAGACAATCGATCTATCGCCGGAGGATGCCATCCGCTCACATGTCTCGCCGGGGGAATTGGTCCGCGTTGTCTCCCGGCGCGGGAGCGTGGAAGCGCCGGTCCGCATCGATCCATGCTTGCGAACGGGGCTGGCATTCATGACGTTCCACTTTCCGGACGAAGTCGACGTCAACCAGCTGACGATCGAAGCGAACGACCCGAAATCGGGTACCGCGGAGTTCAAGGCAACCGCCGTTCGTATTGAAAAGCTTGGAGGCGCGGCCCGCCATGCGGCGCCGACAGATGTTGCCATTAGCTCCCGTCAGGACCGCTAATCCTTGGATCTGCACTTCACCAGCGCAACCGCAACGGAATGCGAGCGGGCGGCCGTAGACGAAATTCTAGGCCCTCCAGAGTCCCGCTGGGCAGGCGGAGAGCGCGATGAGCGATCGAGCCGCATGTCCGAAGGAGGCAGCGAAGCGCGCCAGCGGCGGACACTCTTGCTTCCCCTTCTCCACGCCGTGCAGCATCAGATCGGATGGATCAGTCCGGGAGCGCTCAACTACCTGTGCGCGCGGCTTATCATTCCCCCCGCCGACGCCTACGGAGTCGCCAGCTTCTACGCGCTCCTGTCCACTGAGCCGCAGCCGTCCACGATCGTTCACGTGTGCGACGATATCGCATGCCGAACCCGAGGCGCCGGCGAGCTCTGCTCCCAGATCGAATCCGAATTTGGCGCCGCGGGCTCTACGATCGAAAACGGGACGGCAACGTGGAAGCGCAGCCCATGTCTCGGGCTGTGCGAAGATGCGCCCGCGGCGCTGTTCCAGTGCGCGGGACGAGATCGCCGGGACTTTTCAGCCGCTCCAATAACGGCCTCTCAAATAGTCAGCGCGCTAACGACCTCCGAATGGAGCCGGCCGGCCGCCGCCGCTTCTCCCAACGTGCTCGCGCGCGTACCCGGCGGCTCTACGCCGCAGTGCGGCGGCCTGGGACTCTCATTGTTGGAACGTGTCGGCATTATAGATCCGCTGAGCCTCGACGACTATCGAGCGAAGGGCGGATACCAGGCGTTGCGCCGAACATTTGACATAGGGCCTGCCGCCGTCATACGAGAGATCACGGACGCAAAGCTGACGGGACGTGGGGGCGCCGCGTTTTCAACCAGCGTTAAGTGGAAGGCGGTTTCGGAGGCGCCGGCCCGGCCCCACTATGTCGTGTGCAACGCCGACGAGTCGGAGCCGGGAACGTTCAAAGACAGGGTGCTCATGGAGGAGGATACGTTCTCCGTCGTCGAGGCGCAGACGATTGCGGGCATAGTCTGCGGCGCGGAGCGAGGCTACATCTATGTTCGGGGCGAGTACCCTGAAGCGACGCTGCGACTGGAGAGCGCCATTGAACAGGCGACCGCGCGCGGACTGCTCGGCGGCGACGTAATGGGACGCGGCAGTCGTTTCGAGATCGAGG
>JBBQVV010000454.1:0-5181 GCA_038211235.1 Chthonomonadales bacterium
GGAGCAGTGAATGTTCGGCTCGAACGGCTTGCAGAATCCGCGTCACTCGATCCGGAACATCACTTTTGCGCCGGATCGAACTCAAGCTCGTCTTCGGTCAGGATTCCGCGCTTGAGCGCGATCCGAATGAGTTCTCGCGAAGAGGATATCCCTAACTTCTGCATGATGCGAGCCCGGTGTACCTCCACGGTACGAGGGCTTATGGAGAGGTGCGCGCTAATCTCCGCATTCTTGTATCCCTGTGCGATCCACTTGAACAGCTCTGTCTCCCGACGAGTCAGCGTATCGTAGACATCGAGCGTCTGCGAGTCCACACGCTGACCGTATAGCTCGATCGCCCGCTCGGAGAACGGCGCGCTCAGGTAGCGCCGCCCGTTCATTACGGACCGGACGGCTTCCACGAGGAGATTTGCACCGGCACTCTTGAGTACGTACCCCATGGCGCCGTTACGGATTGCCTCGACGATGTACGGTTCGGAACTGTGCATCGACAGCATAATGGTTCGCGTCCTGGGCGCGACATCATGAATCTGGCGCAGCAGCTTTAGTCCACTCGATCCGGGAAGGACCTCGTCCAGGATCAGCACGTCCGGGCGGAGCTGCTCCACCGTCTCCACGACCTTGAGGCCGTCTTCGACCTCACCAATGATCTGAAAGTCCGCCTCGGCCTCCAGCACCATGCGCAATCCGTGCCTTACAATCGGATGGTCGTCGGCAACGACGAGGGAAGTGAGAGGCATCGATCGCTCCTATTCACCTTCCGCCGGACACGAGGCGCCCGGCTCCCTCGGTGCGGCCTGGCCGAGTTCGTCATCCAGGGTCTTCCAGCTCGCATCCGGATAAAGCGGCAGGTCGACCGTGATTGACGTTCCCATGCCTGGTGCGGTCTCGATCGCCAGATGACCGCCCAGTAGCGTCGATCGCTCATTCATTCCAAGCAGGCCGCGGGTTGTCGGCTCGACCAGCGCCTCTTCCGATTCAAATCCCCTTCCAGCGTCCGCGACCTGAATTCCCAAAATCGTGTCCGTCGCCCACAGCCGCACAACGACCTGGTCGACGTTCGCGTGTCGCGCGACGTTTGTAAGCGCCTCCTGAATGATGCGATAGGCCGCAATCTCAATCTCCGTGGGAAATCGGCATCCGGCGTTTGTGTGCTCCAACTGGACCTGCACTCCCGTTGCGGCGGTATACCGCTTACAGTGCCAGTGCAGTGCAGGGAGAAGCCCAAGATCGTCCAGCATAGCGGGGCGGAGATCGAGCGAAAGTCCCTCGACCTGCTTCATCAGATCCTGGATCAGTGTAAGCGCCATTTCAAGCTGCGCTCCCGCCACCGGCAGCCGCGCGCTCATCTCCAGCGTCAGCTTCAGTCCGGTCAGTACCTGGCCTATCTCATCGTGGAGCTCGCGTGCGATCGAGCGCCGTTCGGCCTCCTGCACGCTGACGAGCTGCCGAGCCATTTGAAACAGTCGCGCCCGTCCGTCCGCGAGCTCGTCAGCTTCTGCCTTTCTGCTCGTGATGTCGATCCCAAGACCGGTTATTCGCATCGGCCGCCCGCCGGCGTCGTGGGCGACAATGATCGTTTCGCGTATCCATAGCTCCTGTCCATCCGCGGTCAGCAGGCGGTAGTCCCCTGTGTGCTCACCACCGGTCGCCACCGCCGTGTCCCATAGCTGCTTGACGCGGTCCCTATCGGCGGGATGCATGATCGTTGACCGGAACTCAGGCTCCGTGAGCCACTGTCTGATCGGGTATCCGAGCAGGATCTCGGCACGACGGCTGACGAATGTGAACTGCATCGTGCGCGGATTGATCTCCCAAACGATACCGTCGAGGCCTTGGACGAGCTGAAAGAAGCGCTGGTCCGCCCGTCGCGTCTGAGCGCGAAGTCGCCCGCTGAGACCATTGATCATGACGGCAGCCAGGATGAATAGGATGAAGAGAGGCAGGTCGCTCGTCGATACCGCCAAAGAGTGTAAGGGAGCAAGGAAAAAGTAGTCGCACGCCAACGCCGATAGAAGGGTCGCCAACACGCCCGCACCCAGTCCGCCCAGCCCGGTGGTGAGGGCCACCGCCGCGAAGAACATCACCAGAGAAAGCGGTCTGTCGGGCACCACGGTACGAAGCAAGGGCGTTCCGACGCAAGCGCCCAACACCGACAGTATCGCGAGCGCGTAGCCTTGACGAACTACCGTCCTGATGAGCGAAATCGTTCTGCGGACGCCAGCCGGCGCAACGACTTCGTCAGATGAAACAGCACTCACCCTTAACCGAGACGGCTTACCATCGTTTGCGACCCTTGTTTCGAACTGGCTGCCTCCATCCAAGTCGAATCACCCGCAAATTAGTATACCAGGATGGAAGGTTATAGGTTGTCGGTTATAGGTGATAGGTTATTCGGGCAGCCAGTCATGCGAGCCGCTCAGCGAACTTGAAGCCAATGTTTTTCGAAAGTAGATCCCGGTGTAGAACTCGACCCCATAGCCTGGATGAAAGGGCATCGGCAGCGACAGCTCGCGAACGGACCAGGAATCGATCGGCTCGTAGCCATGCCGCGCAAAGTCGCGAACCACATCGTCTCTGTTCCTCACCCAGCAGGGAACACAGTAGTTGCTCGTCTCCTGAATGGTAGCGTACTGCGGACCGGAATCTCGCAGGGGACAGCGATTGACGATAATGTGATTCGGCGCGCAGCCAACCTGTCGGAGCAGATCGCCGACCGTCCCTTCCCAATAGTGCAGAGAGCCGGATGCAAGCATGATGTCGCAGTCGTCTATCGTCTCCAGACTATCCGTAAAGCAGATCTTATCGTCATTACTCTCCCGAGCAATCGACCGCCCGCGCGCGACAACGGACGGCAGGTCGTAGACGGTCCACCCAAGCGACTGTGACTCTTGCAAGTAGTGCTTGTAGCAGTGGTATAGATTGCCGACGTTCCCTCCGAAATCCAAGATCCGACTTCCCTCCGTCCGAAGCACGGAGAGCCAGAACAGCACAGGATAGTCGCTCGGACGCGGCTTCTCGGCCAACCGCAGGTGAATCTGTACGGCGTCGGGATGGTCGTGGCCGGCATGCTTATAACTGCGGGCCACAGACCACGCGTCTTCCAGCGTTGGATACACTCCTTTGGGCATCGCGAGCCAATTGACAGCGCGACGCCCAACGCTTGTTCTGTCACACATCGACAAGAGCGACTTTGCGGGGCCGCGTTGCACCAATGAGCGAACGTTTCGCACCAGATGTGTCTCCTCAATACAGCGACTCTCGGCGTTACTATTCAAATCGGCGAAAGCTGCCGTAAAGGTCAGGGCAGTATTCCGGCCGGCCGGAGGACTGTGCGCTGCAATAAAGATTCAGTCCAAGGAGGAGATTTAGTTATAAACTAGAACCGGCACTAAGTTGTAGTTTCAGATCAACTCGGGGCAGAAGGGCCCGGTGAATCGACACGTTAGGAGTAACGAGGATCATCGCCCGCGCGGACGGAACGCGGTGATTTCGCTAGATAGGGGGGCGCCAGTGAGCAATGGACAACAAATTCGCGTTCTCATTGCCGACGATCATCCTATCGTCCGTGAGGGACTTGCAGCGATCATTCAAAGGCGGCCCGACATGCTCGTAGTCGGCGAAGCGTCCGATGGCCGAGAGGCTATTTCTGAGTACGTACGCCTACAGCCCGACGTGACGCTCATGGACCTGCGAATGCGGGACATGGACGGGACGGAGGCCATTCAGGAGATCCGAAAGAGGTACCCGAACGCCCGGATCATCGTATTGACGACCTACGACACGGACGAGAACATCTTTCGTGGTCTCAGGGCGGGTGCAAAAGCATTCCTGCTCAAGGACGCTTCGCGGGAGCGGCTTACGGAGGCCATCCGTTCAGTGGCCGCCGGACAGATCGACATTCCACCCGATGTCGCATCCAAGCTCGCCACGCGCATGAGCGTTCCGGAGTTGACACGGCGTGAAACCGCAGTGCTCGGTCTGATGGTTGCAGGCAACTCTAACCTTCAAATCGGCAATATTCTCTCCATCTCCGAGGGCACGGTAAAGTCTCACGTGAACAGTATCCTGAGCAAGATGAGCGTCAGTGACCGCACTCAGGCCGTGACGCAGGCAATCAAGCGTGGCCTGGTAGTTCTAGAGTAGTCCCGGGTGTCAATAAGCACTCGACTGGCGGCGCTAACCTGGGTCGCGTCGGTTCACCTTGCCAGTTCTGCCCCGCTCGACGCAGACAGAATCTAACCGTTCTTCCTCTTCACCGTCATAACCACCTGATACTCGGTGGATGCCGGCGTATCCCGCACTCTACAGTCCACGTGCCAGACATGGTTGTCGGCGCGCGACTCCGGAACGCCCGCAAGCGCGGCCTCCGCGTTCACTGGTATCAACTGCAGGTTTCGCGCGGCCTGGAAAGAGACCTTGGCTGCCTGCGCCGCGATGGCTCTACCCGTGTCGAACACCGACACCAGGTTGCCGGACTTGTCGTTCAAGATCAGGTCGAGTATCTGATCGTTGGCCTGAACGGCCGCGGTCCAGGATCGGCGATGTAACAGTCCGGGGCGTGACGGTAACGGATATTCGGAATCTCGGTAGGAGACTCGCGATAGCAGCGTGGAGGGTCCCTGGTATGCTTTAGCAAGCTCCAGCATTCGCCGTGCAGCCTCATCGGAGGTTCGCTGCGCTCCGCGCGGCCTGGCGAGAAAACGGACCGCCTGAGGCGGACCGAACGTCGCGAAAAGCAGGACAAGGACCACTAAACAGAAACCCTTCCTTCTGGAAGGACGCAATAGGCTAAGTAATGACAGGACCACCTGGCGCACGTGATTATCTCCTCCCTAAGAGCCTGTATTCGCCTTGAAAGCGGCGTCAAACGGCCCTGGATAGACACACGGCGCCCTGATTCGTACTACATATTGCACAGGCCATATGCCTGCACGTCAACGAGAGCACGGAGCAGAGGCGCAACGTACCGCCGGGGGTTCGCGGACGCCTGTGTCCAGTTCACACGGATACAGATGTTAGACGGGAGATGGGGTGGATTCGTTGCGCTAGAAGCGTGATGAATAATCACGATTTTGCGGCGCAGGTTGCTCTGCTTGCAAAACTGAATGTCTGCGATTGCGTCTGCCCCTAAGGGTGCGTATCCCTTTCCGGTGGCAGCGTAAGGGGCGTTGCAGGCAT
>JBBQVV010000455.1:0-5179 GCA_038211235.1 Chthonomonadales bacterium
TTCAAGGGCTATCGTAACCTGAGTCGATACGTGGTACGATGGTTATATCATCAACGAGGGTCCTTCCCATGCATACGTCCGTTCGGCCACAAACTACCTTCGACTTCGGGCTGCAATAGAGCATCGTGTGAGGATGCCACAATGGGCGCGCATTGACCTTAGTATCCAGGACCACGCGGTCGGAATATCTCGTCCGGCCTGGACCGGGAGCCTCGATGGTAGGTGATCCTGCGCCACATTGTGACGCCGTCCGCTTCATAGAAGCACCACGGTCCTTCCTTCGTGCCGTCTGAGCCGATGCCAGCGAATTCGTTATACCAGCCCTCGGACGCCAGATTGCCGTTCTCGTGATAGGCTGTATATTTGCCGGTAAACTTGTCCTCTCGAAACGTGCCTTCGCTGTTCCGGGCGCCGTTTGGCCAGTACTGGATCCAGAGCCCCTCCTTCTTCCCGCGGTCATAGCGACCTTCACTCCGCTTGTTACCGCTTGCGTAGTAAGTCGTCCACTGTCCGTGTTTCTCGCCGTCGAGGTATTCTCCGTCGTTCATACCCGCTCCTCAAAGAACATACAAGCTTACGAAATCGTCATCCTTACTGGCGAACGGCTTTTCCTTCTGGCAGTGGGCGATCCTATCGTAGCGCGGGAGCATGCCGCTCGCGCTGCCAGAGGATGATATCCCGCCGGTGCTTCGCTTTGTTATAAGCCTTGCCGACAATGTTGGCCATTTCATCGATCGCAATCGCCTCCGAGTTCTCATAGCCATCTGGCAGCAGGGTTTCCAGGTCGAAAACGGTCTGCGCCGATCTATGCCAGAGCACTGCATGGTTGAGCATGTTAAGGGCGCCGAATCCAACCTGAAGATTCCCATGAACCGCAGTCGCTTGAGAGCGCGATGTCTGTCGGCATCCCACATCAACCCGTGCATGAGTCCGGCTCCAGTTCCAATTCCTACCGCCTGGCCTGCCCCGATGCCAGTGACGGTAATTTTCGTTATGCCGTCCAGAGGGGCCAGCACGGTCGCACGGTAAGCAGCCGTCTCGCTCTGAGCGTAAAGTGGAGCATTCACAACCCATGCAAGCGCAAATGACATGGCGCAAACTGCAATCATGCGGGGACCTGGGGACATCTGAACGAGCTGCTAAGCGCGAGAAGTGGCCGCGCGGCGAACTTGAAGGGACTGTCTGGTCTGACAAGGTTAAGGGCTGTGCGCACCGCGGTTACGGCGAGCACAGCCCAATGTTGAACGAATCCTGGCTCAGGCTCGACAGTTGCTTGAGCTTCAGCCCGAACACTGTGCAATACTAAGACAGGCGTTGGACTACCAGCGTCCGCGCCCGTCGCTATAGTCGTTCCTTTTCTCTTCGCGATACCCGCCTCCGCCGCCACCGCCAGACCGCGGACGGTCCTCGCGCGGTTTGGCCTCATTGACTGTCAACGTACGGCCGCCCATCTGGGTGCCATTGAGCGCGTTGATCGCGGCCTTCGACTCCTCGTCAGTGGCCATCTCCACAAAACCGAACCCCTTCGCCTGGCCGGTATATCGGTCGGTAATGATGGTTGTCGAGGTAACGCTTCCGTGTGCGGCGAAAAGCTGTGTGACGTCTTCCTCGGTTGCGGAGTAGGGCAGCCCGCCCACATAGATACGTGTCGCCATTTACTTGGCTCCTTTCATAACTTCCCAGACAGGGAAACGGCGTGCATCGCACAGTGGCGATGGCAGATCTGACGAAGACAGTCCCTCACTTCGTCATCTTAGAGGATTGCAAGGAAGTCAGAAGGAGCATTAGAAACGGTGCACAGCGGAAGGGCAAACAGTGCCAGTTCACGAGCAACCCGGATCAAGCTTCTATCAAAACTTTGCCATTGACCACTAATACCAGCAAGTATACCCTACGGATTCTCACTTACGAGGACTACGCGAGATAATACTGGGGTTTTCTCAAGAGGAGGCACCGGGCTATTACGGCTTGCGCGTTGCCTGTGGCTAGCGAGGCTCTGCCTCAGACCGACGAGATGTACCCGCTTACGCCAAACTTGACACAAATGGTGCAGGTTTGGTCCCTATAGGAGTCTAGTGCCGACTAAGGGGTCGTACATTCGATCCAGAAGCGTCGGAGCAGCTCTGTTGCTAGGATCATCCGATAGGGCCGGCTTAAGAGATCGAGCGTATCCGCTAAAGGACGCCGACGCGCAGTCGCGAAGGATGATCCGGACTGTGGAAAACTCGAATCGCTGCCTTCTGGAAATCCTCCGGCCGGGCGGTATAGATGTCTTCGAACTGCTGTGGATTTCGGTCAACGAGCGGGAACCATGATGATTGAATCTGAATCATGAGGCGGTGTCCCGGAAGGAAGGCGTGACAGACGTCCGCCAGATTGAAGCTGACGGACTCGATTTTGCTCGGAGACAGAGGTGCGGGGTTAGCGTAGCTGTTGCGGAATTTGGAGCGCATCACGTCGGCTCGCAACAGCATCTGGTAGCCGGCCAGCTTTCCCGGCGCGTCGTTCGGATAGACGTCGATAACCTTGACGATAAAATCGGCGTCCGTCGCGCTGGTCTGGATGAATAGGTCCGCGGCTACTGGTCCTGCCAGACGAAGTGGCTTGCCCAGAACCGGTGTCTGGTAGGACAGCACGTCGGACCTGCTGGCAGCGAAGCGTTGATCGTCGATCATGTACTCGCGAGTGCGGTCCTCGATCTTTCCGCCCTGATAGGGCACTGGAGCCGAAGGGTCACTGACGTACTCGTCGTAGGGAGTTTGCGGGCCAGGACGCTGCCATCCGGCGAGTCGCCCGGGTTGGAGATAGAGCGACCGCTCCTTGCGCTCAATTGGAGGCCAGTGCGCAAACTTGAGCCAGCGGTTCGAACCTGTCTCGAATACCTGCGCTTCCGGTTGCCCTGGCGTCCCATCGCCCCGCAGGTACGTGTCGAAAAATGGAAACTCGATCTCCTCCTGGAATCGCCTCGACGTCTGCTGGCCCCAGTCAATGTTCCCGAACCGGTCTCCTCGTTCACCCGCCCACATGCCGTGGTACCACGGACCCATTACAAGCGTGTTCGGTATGCCTCTGTTCTGTGCCTCGATTCCCCTGTACGTGTGAAGGGCGCCCCAGCAGTCCTCCGCATCGAACCAGCCTCCGACGGTCATGACAGCACAATGCACGTGGTTCATATGGCTCGGCAGGTTGCGGGACTGCCAGTATTCGTCATAGGTCCCGTGATCCATGATGAACTTCCAGAGGCCATCCGTGTTTTTGAAGTAGGTTTCGGTCAGCTCGGCGAGGGTGCTGTGCTGCAGGTAGAACCGGTACGGGTCGTTCGTCGATAGCTCCGGCACAGGCGAGCGCTTACGCGCCGCGGGCGACTCGCCGAACCGGGCAAATCCTACGGCATCCATGAGGAATAGCGCGCCGTTGTGGTGAAAATCGTCGCCGATGAACCAGTCGGACACCGGCGCCTGCGGAGACGCGGCCTTCAGCGCCGGATGGGAGTTGACTGCGCCGATAGCTGCGTAGAAACCCGGATATGAGATGCCCCACAGCCCGACGCGCCCGTTGTTATCGGAAACGGCTTTCGTCAGAAACGCAATTGTATCGTAGGTGTCCGTGCTCTCATCCACATCATTCGGCTTGAGACGATTGATGAGCAGCGGCCGATCGTTCACGAACACTCCTTCCGATTTGCCTCGTCCACGCACGTCCTCATATGCGAATATGTAGCCGCTTTCAACGAATCTGCGCGACCCGCGAACACCCGTCCGTAAGTTGGTCGGGCCGTATGGACCTGCGCCGTATGGCGTTCGCTCCAGCAAAATGGGATGCTTGCCTGGTCGATTCTTCGGGTGATAAACGGATGCGTAGAGTCGCGTTCCATCACGCATGGGTATCATAAACTCGCTCTTATCGTAGAGATCTCGAAAGGCGGCCTGCGCTTCGGCCTTTGCCGGCGAGCCGGACATGGCCATCGCGGACGCGATGGTCGAAACAAGCAGCTTGAATCCGGTGCTTTTCATGCGCTGTCGTTCGCTTCAGACGCTCACTTATCCTCTGCGCAGTATTGACGAAACCCTGGCCGTACAGCGGTTCGTCAATCGTTCAACCGTTCGCCTGTCAAGTTATCCAGGAGGTTCATCCATGCGTCGCGTTACTCTGTGGGCAACTCTCGCTCTTATAGCGCTTGTCGCAGCGGCCCCGACTCCAACGATTCCACTATCCGATACGAGGCTCAGCGTCAACACCCTCCTTCGAGAGGACGTGTTCGCTGGATTTATGGATGGCGATATGAAGCGCTTGTCGCGCGGCGAAACGAACGCCGACTTGCTTCTGCGATTGCGGCCGACGCAGAAGCCTACGCTGCTGGCATGGAAGGCAGGCGCCCTCCTCTTCAGAGCAGTCCGCGCTTCCGAGACTAACCGCCCAGACGAATTTCGGAGGAAGTACAAGCAGGCCCTCGAACTTTTCACCGAGGCGAGGAGGCCAAACCCACAGGATCTCGCCGTATGTGCGATTACCGGTGGCAGTTACGCAATCTTCGCGGATCGGTTGCCGGAGGAGTACCGCGCCGCGGCATGGTCGGCCGCCTACGAGGCATATGCGACACTGTATAGGCCGCAAGCCAACGTATTAGATAAGCTCCCGGTTCACCTGCGAGGCGAACTTCTTGCAGGGCTGGCGCAGTCTGCGCAGCGAACCGGCCGTACGAAGGAGCTTGCCGAAACCCTTGATAGGATCGTCGAAGTACTACCCGATACGACGTACGAGCCGATTGCCAGACAGTGGAGGTCGAATCCGACGACAGCGGTAGGCGCAAAAATCGTCTGTCAATCATGCCACGAGGCCGGCCGTCTCGCGGCGCGCTCGGCCGAGCTTGACAAGAAATAACGTCTGCGTTAACCTTTCGCCCATGAATGCGTGGAGGCTGAAATGAGGTTGGACGGCAAAGTCGCTATCGTCACGGGCGGCAGTCGCGGTATCGGCAAGGCGACCTGCCTGGCGCTCGCCCACGAAGGCGCGGCAGTCGTTGTCAATTATGCCAAGTCCGAAGGTGAAGCCGATCAGACGGTGAGAGAGATCCTAGAGTCTGGCGGAGAATCGATCGCGATTCGAGCAGATGTCAGCGACGACGCGGCCGTTCGCGCGATGGTCGACACGGCGGTCGATCGATTCGGGCGACTCGATG
>JBBQVV010000456.1:0-5142 GCA_038211235.1 Chthonomonadales bacterium
TCTGTGTTGGTTTCGCTCGAATGCGAGCGCAGCGGCCACGCTTTCGCAGCTGACACTTGGGCCAACGGCATCCTACCTCGCTAATTCCTCAGGTAACGAACTCTGTCCTATCAGGTACCATATAGTGGTCCGCGAGGCAACAAGCCTGAACGACATTCCGGCTCCAATACTGTTAACTCATCGACGCATCCTGCGAGTTCGGGGCATCTGCAGTCGAAGCCATAGAGGGACGATCGGATGAACAGACGCGCGATCCACATGTTCGTGAACACCGCCCGCCTACGGAACCACGGGAAGGTCATGGTTGCACAAGAACTTGCCGCAATACGAGCTCAGGTGCGGCGCTCCCACTTGCGGGTGTATGTCAGGTTAGTTCTCAGTATGCTTGCCGGACTGGGTTGGCTGGTCGCTGCGGCGGCTCCCGCGTCGGCAGGACCGGAGGCGCCCCGATCCTGGGGATACAACGCAAGTGGACAACTTGGCGATGGATCGAACACGGACCACTACGTTCGCGTCCCGGTCAGCGGCCTTGCCGGCGTCGTAGCCGTAGTCGGTGGAGGCTTCCACGGTCTGGCGGTCAAGTCCGATGGCACCGTCTGGAGTTGGGGATATAACGGCGACGGCGAGCTAGGAGATGGCACAAACATCAATCGGAATTCTCCGGTGCAGGTCAATGGACTATCCAGCGTCGTAGCCGCGTCGTGCGGCGCGTATCATAGCCTTGCAGTCAGGTCCGACGGCACGGTATGGGGCTGGGGCTACAACGCTTCCGGCCAGCTTGGCGACGGCACGACAACGGACCGGATTACGCCGGTGCAGGTTAGCGGCCTGACGAGTATCGTCGCCATGGGCGCCGGCGAGTCACACTGTATCGCGCTTAAATCCGATGGCACCGTCTGGAGTTGGGGGTATAACGCCCAGGGCCAACTCGGAGACGGGACGTCCTTGGAGCGTCATACGCCGGTTCATGTTCTTGGCCTTTCGGGAATTGTGGCCGTAGCAAGCGGCTCGTACCATAACCTCGCGGTCAAGTCAGACGGGACCGTGTGGAGCTGGGGCTACAACATTTCCGGCCAGCTTGGCGACGGCACGACCGCGCAGCGTAGTGCTCCCGTACAAGTAAACGGGCTGCCCAACGTGCTGCACGTTGAATGTGGCGTCGTTCATAGCCTCGCCCTGAAATCCGACGGGACGGTGTGGACCTGGGGCCACAACGGTAGCGGCCAACTCGGCGACGGCAGCACGACAGATCGCTATAATCCGGTCCGTATCACTGCACTGACGGGCGTTGCCGCCATAGCGTCTGGCCGCTACCACAGCCTTGCGCTGAAGTCGAACGGGACGTTGTGGACTTGCGGAGCCAATGGGTTTGGCGAGCTCGGCGATGGCACTACGGTGGACCGGCATACTCCCGTGCAAGTCATCGGGCTTTCGGATATAGTGGCTTCGGACGGCGGCGGGCAGACCCTGGCGTTGGATTCTCATGGAACCGTATGGACATGGGGCATCAATGATTACGGGCAGCTCGGAGACGGAACTACAACTGATCGCCACACGCCGGTGCGTGCCAGAGACCTTGCCGGGGTGATTGCCGTCGCGTGCGGCGAGCTTCATTCTATCGCGCTCCGATCCGACGGGACCGTGTGGAGCTGGGGTTCGAACTTCGTCGGCCAGCTTGGCGACGGCGCCACTGCGGACCGCAATATCCCCGTCCAGGTCACCGGTCTGTCCGGCGTTGTCGCCATCGCGTGCGGCGGCCTGCACAGCCTGGCGCTCAAGTCCGACGGCACCGTCTGGAGCTGGGGTTACAACTTTCAGGGCGAGTTGGGAGATGGCACCTCCGTCGATAGTCCCATACCCATTCAGGTCGTGGAACTTACCGGAGTTGTAGCCGTTGCGGGCGCCGATCGACACAGCATGGCGCTGCGGTTCGATGGGACCGTGTGGACATGGGGCTACAACAGCGGCGGCCGGCTCGGCGACGGCTCAACGATCGAGCGCCATACTCCCGTTATTGTCAGCACACTTGCCAATGTCGTCTCCATCGCGGGCGGAGCAAGTCACAGCCTGGCGCTCAAGTCCGACGGGACGGTATGGGCCTGGGGCTCGAACGGTCTGGGGCAGGTTGGAGACGGTTCGACGATAGACCGCCATGCTCCTGTGAGAATGAATGCCCTTTCCAATGTCGTTGCGATTGCGGCCGGATACAACCACAGTCTGGCAGTTTCGTCCAGCGGCTCGCTTTATGCCTGGGGCTACAACGGATCGGGCCAGCTCGGAGACGGCAGTACCACCGATCGGCATGCTCCGGTGCTTGTTGCCGGATTGTCAGGTATCACTGCCGCTGCCGGTGGCGACGCACATACCCTGGCGCTCAAATCCGATGGAACCGTCTGGAGTTGGGGATATAACGCCAACGGTCAACTTGGCGACGGTACGACGACAAATCGACTGACGCCGGTTCGAATTAGCCAACAGGCTGGCGTCTCCGCCGTTGCCTGTGGTCAAAACCACAACCTAGCGATCGGGCTCGAGCCAAATGACGAATTCGTTTATGCTCAGGCCATCGCCGGTGCATCGGGACTGGCAGGCGGTGATAACATCGGCGCGACGGCGGAGTCCGGGGAGCCGAACCATATCGGAGTTTCCGGCGGACACTCTGTCTGGTATCGCTGGACGGCCCAGCGGAACGGCGTCATCGCATTCAGCACGGCCTATAGCGGTTTCGACACGGTTCTTGCTGTCTACACCGGGCAAGCCGTCGATCATCTGACGTTAGTAACCGGCAGCGACGACAACGGTACGGGCGGGACCAGCTGGGCCCACTTCCGCGCAATGACAGGAACGACCTACTCCATCGTGGTAGACGGTAAAGGGACGGCAACCGGGGACATTGATCTCAGCTGGGTCCAGGGAGGAAGCGATTTCGATGCGGACGGGCTGTCAGACCTTGTTCTTCAGAACCCGACGACTAACCAGGTATCGATCGGCCATATGGTTGGGACCGTGCTTGTCGACTACCAGGTCATCAAAACGCTACCTTCCGGCTGGCATGTCGCAAGCGTCGGCGACTTTAACAGTGACGGCTCGCCTGATCTGGTATTGCAAAATCCTTCTACTAACCAGGTATCGATAGGCTATGTCAGTGGATCGACCGTCACAAGCTACCAGCTGCTGAAGACACTGCCCTCCGGCTGGCAAACCGTAGCCGTTGGAGACTTCAACGGTGACGGATCACCCGATCTCGTGCTGGAGAATCCGACGACGCACCAGGTCTCAATAGGGCTCGTTTCCGGGGCCATACTCACCGGTTACCAGCCCCTGACGACGCTGCAGTCCGGATGGCAAGTCGCGGCCGTCGGTGACTTCAATCGTGACGGCCTGTCGGACCTGTTGATTCAGAATCTTTCGACCCGACAAGTTTCAATAGGGTACGGAAGCGGATCGACGATCGGAAGCTTTCAGTTGATCAAGACCTTGCCGGTCGGATGGCAGGTGGCGGGTGCCGGAGATTTCAGCAGCGACGGCAAGCCGGAGCTGATCTTGCAGAACGCGACCACCAACCAGGTGTCATTGGGATACTTCTCCGGCTCCTCGATTACGAACTATCAGATCTTGAGGGCGCTGCCGAACGGCTGGGAAGTGGCAGGGCCGCGGTAAGGGCCAGGTCAATCAATTTTGTTTGAACGTTGCGAACTCGGTCGTATGTCTGCGCGTCGGAACTCGCATCGTACCATCATCCCGCCCACTGTTCCCGGAAGTTCTGGATACCGCTCGAAGCCCCTATATACCTCGCAACCAGTTGCAGCGGCAAACCGTGAGCGGTCTGCGTTGCCCGGAGCCGCACCCTCACCAACTTTCAGATCGCCTCGTCGATGCACGTCACGCATTTCCTATTACGCTACGATGCACTCAAATACTAATCTGGTATACTAATGCAATGGAAAGCTCGCCGGCAACGAATGCCACGACCTCTCGCCCACCGGTTCGCGACGCGATCCTGGACGCCGTTGATCGCCTGTTGGCCCGATACGGCTACCGGAAGATGACGATGGACGACATTGCATGTGAGGCGGGAATCAGCAAGCGGACGATCTATCTGAACTTCACGAACAAGGAGTCCGTGGCGCTCGCCTCGATCGATCGCGTGGTCCAAAGGCTGCTGGAGCAGCTTCAGGCGCTCGTGCTGGCCGATCTCAGCGCCGAGGAGAGGCTCGCGCAGATGCTTCGGACGCGCGTGCTGTTTCGCTTCGACAGCGTCCGCGACTACTACCAGAGCTTCGACGAGCTGTTCGCAGCGCTGCGGCCGGCCTACCTGGCGCGGCGCGACCGGTATTTCGAAGCCGAGGCGCGCGTGATCGAGACGGTGCTCGAGGACGGCCGGCGGGCTGGAGCTTTCGATTTCGTGGAGACCCGCCAGACCGCGCATACTTTGATTCTAGCGACGAATTCGCTGCTCCCCTATGGTCTCAGCCCGAACGAGCTCGGGGAGCGGAAAGCTATCGAAACCAGGCTTGAACCGTTGACCCGATTGTTGGTGAACGGTTTGCGCCGTGGCCACCGTGGGCCGGAAGGAGCGAGGCAGTGAAATCTCTTTCGAAACTCATCATCCGATCTGTTCTGGTCTTGCTCGGCACGGTGACCGCCGCGCTCGCGTTATCCGCCGATTCTCCTCGGCCGGGCCGGACTTCAGCGCTGAACCCGGTCAGGCGCGCGCGCATTATTGAGTTCGTTGTCCAGAAGCTTCGTGAGACCTATGTCTTTCCGCAGGTCGCGCGAGCGATGGAGGCCGACATCCGGCAGCGCATGGGCCGTGGAGAATACACCCGAATCGCCGACGGCAAGCGGTTCGCCGAGACGCTCACGCGCGATCTGCGGGCGATCAGTCATGATATGCACCTGGGGGTCAGATTCGAACTCGGTGCTGCGCCAGGCGGGGATGCGCCGTCCGCAGCCGCGAGCGGAAACGCAGCGGATGACTTTCGACGGCGCGGTGAGGCCGCCAACTGGGGATTCGACCGCGTCGAAAGACTGGCTGGTAACGTGGGCTACCTCAAATCCCGGTTCTTCATGGCGCCGGAGTTCGCCGGGGAGAAGCTGGCACAGGCGATGGGATTCCTCGGAGCTACAGATGCCTTGATC
>JBBQVV010000457.1:0-5128 GCA_038211235.1 Chthonomonadales bacterium
CTCTGAGAATCGCAACAGAAGGCAAGCGGTATCCATTCGCTCCCCGCATAATAACCAATGGCTAAAATGACGGCGCGCCAAAAACTATACTGCGGAAAATCCCCTGAGGTGCATGAGCTTGATCCCGCGAACGCGGCCCGGTTCAATGCGCGCACCCTGCTGATTCCGTCGCCTCTGCAGGTTCGAGATGCGATCGCGGCAATCCCAAGAGGAGAGTTGAAATCGTTCAGGGAGCTGCGCTACGATCTCGCGCAAGCCTCAGGGGCCGAGGCGGCGTGCCCACTTGTCACGGGAATCCTCTGGCGGGTCGTCGCGGAAGCTGCGGAAGAGGACCGCGTCGGAGGCGCAGCCGAAGTCACTCCGTGGTGGAGGGTGACGAAGGATGGCAGGCCGAACCCGAAGCTGCCTGGCGGCGCCGACAGGCATCGAGCGCTTCTAATGGAAGAAGGCGTGAAGATCTAAGCAGGCCTAATCGCCGTGATTTGGAGCACAGAGGGTTATGGAACAGACGACCGCAAGACAACTACTGGAAGCCAGTCCTCCACCGCAAGTGCACACGCTGGATCCGGCGAAGGCGGCACGCTTCAAGGCACGGACGATGCTAATTCCCTCTCCGATACAGGTGCGAGATGCGATCGCAGCCATTCCCTATGGCCAGGCCAAGGCGTTGCGTGAACTGCGTGAAGGTCTCGCGGCCGCCGCGGGAGCGGATGTAACCTGTCCGTTTGCGGCAGGCGTCTGCTGGCGAATCGTCGCGGACGCCGCTGAGGAAGATCGTATCGGCGAGGCGGCCGGCGTAACCCCCTGGTGGCGCGTGACACGGGATGGCAAGCCGAACCCAAAAATGCCGGGCGGCGCTGAACGGCACCGGGCGCTGCTTCTTGAAGAGGGTGTGCGGATCTAGTCCGCCCAACAATCCTCCCTGGTTGCGTGTGCCGGCTCGAAGTGGCGTAGCCCTTCAGCGAATGTTTGACTATCTTCGCGCGAACTTCGGGTCGTGAGAACCGATCGTCGTCGTTGTTTTCGCGCTTCTGAATGTACTCGTCTACGTTGATAACGCTTATCTGGAAGGGAGTGAATGCGGTCACCTTAAATGGCCGGATCTTCTTTTCGTGGATTTCACCCTCATCGTAGGTTGTCGATCAAGTACTCCAGCACTTATCGAGAAGACTCATCGACACCTGTATTTCGGGTCAGCGCCTTGTTGACAACCTTGCCGCGGAAGATCTCCTTGAGCTTTGTGTTCATGGGATCCCCAGTCCATCAAGGAGCGCGCTAATCTGTTCATAGGCCGCCCGCTGAGTGTTCTCGGCTTCCTCTCCGGTTTCCTGAACCTCTTCGACGACTGCCTTTGGTTCCCAGGCATCTATCGATTGGAAAGCGATACGCATCTTTTCCAGTCCGCGTCTCAGAACGAGGTCTTCCATTAGCGGGTTAAGGCGTTTGATGAAAGCATCTACGCCGCCAGGGTGGTTGGCAACCATCAAATAGATGTCGCGAGCGTCCTTTGGCCGGCGGGCATGCAGCGGGAAACCCTTCATGGCAAGCAGATAGGGATCGGTAGGGATGCGTACGGTTTCCGTTGAGGTGCTGCCATCTGGCCGCTGTCCTTCCAGGCGAATTGATACGGTTTCCTGGAATGCCAGTTCGCACCCGTCTAGTTTGGACACGCGAATGCCCTCGACGTCCTCGGCCGAGCGATCAGGGTCGGTCCCAAATCTTTCGCCCGTCAGGAAGTCCACTGGAACCTCGATCGGTTTTCCGTTCACCGTCACCGTGCGGAAGTATCGGAAGACTTTTCCGCCGGGTCTAGGCTCCTCGTAATAGGCAGCCAGCAGTCGTGTGTGCATGTCTTCTGGAACGTCTGACCGGCTAATTGTGCGAATGTCAAGAGCGAGATCCAGGTCCATCGTCGGTAATATCAGAGACGGCTCTTCCAGACTAAGCTGAACGGCAACTCCGCCGACCACGACGATATCGTCCCACCATGGCTCGAGGACCTCGGCCAGTTCCAGCAGGACCATGCGACAAGCTATCGACTGCTCTTCCGTGATGCCAACTCTGCTGTTCATTACCCGTCGATAACTTTCTCTCTGAGGTATTCTGCCGCTTCTTTGCCACGACTGGTGGTATGCAGTGTATCGAGGTAGCACTGAATCGGAGCGACGAGGCGCGCTCCATTCAATTCACGAGTTCCATAGAACACGCCCTCGTCGTAGGGGACCAGCATGACTAGATTGGGTCCTGATTCGACGCTCTTGAGTCCGCTCTGCTCAGCGACCGTCTCGGCCGCGGACCGGCTTTCTATATAACAGACTGCCCGCTGATACATCGCGTAAGGAGCATAACGCGCAGCCGCGGAGAGGCCGGTGAGAGCATATTTGATGCTTGTTATCGAGCAGATCTCCTCCAGGCTCGTCTCGATCTCTGGTGTTTTCTTGAGGGAGAAGAGATTGATCTCCGTGTGCCGATTGTACCGATAGTTTTTCGCCCACTCGGTGAGTAACTCTCTCGGAGCAACCAATCGTGAACCAGTCGGTTCGTTTTTGATCCACTCGCGGTCCTCGATCAGCCGTTTGACCTTCGAAACCAGGCCCAGGCTTACACGCGCTTCTGCCGCTAGCGGCTCTACTTTCCAGGTTCTACTTGGATCATTAAGAAAGACTCGCAGCACGCGTTCAGCCTTTGGCGAATAGAGAGTGCTAAGGCGACGACGCTCTGGGGTTGGATTTTCACGGCCCTCGCGCAAGATGAACACATAGTCGAAGGCGATACGGCAATTGCCGGCAAGATCGAGATAGCTGATGCCGCTCTCTTTCAGAAGTTGGGTAGACTGGGGTGAGAGGTATGGGGCGATGAGTAGGGGCACGGAGCCTGGAATCGACCTGGAATATCGCGCGAGCTGGCCGGCAGCGTCCCGAATCCGGCGAGGCTCTCCGCTCGTCTTGTATTCGATGATCAAGGTTCGACTGAAATCCGGAGTCTCAAGCCGAACGGCGTCGTCGATCCTCCCTGCTGGATATATCGTCCCCAATACGTCTTTATCTATACGGGCGAACGGAACTAGACCAAGCGTGTCTAATAAGACATTCTTGGCCTCTTCAGCAAATTCCTCTTCTAGTGTTTTCACTTTAGAAAGCATTTTCACCATCCGGTGAAATATATCATATTAATGAAATTGCGTCAAGTAACAATCATATTTTCACTATTATGCAATATTTCACCAGTCGGTGAAAACATCGGTTAGAACAATGACTCCTGCGAAATTCTGGCGGGCTTCGCTCTTGCCTGTGTCGGCTTCTGCTGCTTCTGATCCCTGGCGCGGCTACGCATGCGGACGCAGACCTCGTAATCCTCTTCCAACTCGACCTGCGCTTCGTCCTTCAGTCGCTCCGAGTTCAGTCCGCCCCGTTCGAACAGGATGCGTCCCTGTTCATGCAGTCCCGAGCGCCGTCTGTCATTTTTCGGGTCATACTGGGCCAGACTTTTCGGCCAAGCTGGTCCACTTAGCTTTTCGGCCAAGCTGGTCCACTTAGCTTTTCGGCCAAGGTCGTCCACTTCCGCTTGACGGCGGACAATTCCGGCAGTAGGCTGTCTCCTAGCTCAGTGCGAGGAGGCTGCCGTGCCATTCAGTAAAAAGGACACCTTGAACGTCAGAGAAATACTGCGGCGCCCTCCTGCCTCGCACCCCAGCCGTACTGCGCGAAGAGGCCGAGCGGGTCGGAATACACACACTCGCCGTCGTCACAGAGATCCTCGCGCATCCTGTCCTCGACAGAACCGCCTCGGCTGCGCGCCTGCTCGCTCTAGTAAGGAAGCACACGCCTGAGCGACTGGAGAAAGCCTGCGGGCGAGCTCTGCGCTTCGGGGACCCCCATTACACCACCGTCCGCGACATTCTCGCCAAGGGGCTGGAAGCCGACGCTGCGACGTTGCCCAAGGCTCCTCCTGCCACCACCTTTGCTCGCACCGCCCGCGAACTCTTCAGCCAGTTCACCGGAGCGCTGCCATGGATGTAGCGGACACCCTCAAGGACCGGCTGCGCACGCTGCGACTCTCCGGCGTGCTCCAGACACTCGACGCGCGCCACCGCCAGGCCATCCAAGCACAGTGGAGCTACCTCGACTTCCTCACCCGGTTGCTCGAGGATGAGGTCGAGAGGCGGGCGCAGAAACAGCTGCTCCAGCGCGTGCGGCGCGGGCAGATCAATACCACCAAGACGCTCGACGACTTCTCTTTCGCCTTCAATCCGGCAATCAATCGCCAGCAGGTGCTCGCCCTTGCCGCCTGCGACTTCCTACGCGAGAAGAGAAACGTGCTGATCTGCGGCCCTTCCGGAGTGGGAAAGACGCATCTGGCGCAGGCGATCGGGCAAGAAGCCTGCCGGCAAGGCTATGACGCGCTCTTCGTCAATACCCACAAGATGCTCCAGCACCTCCATGCCGGACGCGCCGACAATACCCTCGACCGCCGGCTCGCCTCCTACCTTCGGCCTGATCTGCTTATCCTTGACGACTTCGGTCTGCGGGCGCTTAGCCCTCCGGGACCCGAGGACCTCTACGACATCATCAATGAGCGCTACGAGCGAGGGAGCATCGTGCTCACCAGCAACCGCGCTCCGCAGGAGTGGCCGGCTCTGTTTGGCGATCCGATGCTCGCGTCGGCCGGACTTGACAGGCTCAACCATCGGGCGGAAATGATCATCATCCGCGGCGAAAGTTATCGCGGCTCCCGTGGTCGCGTAGACGACGCAGGAGCGTCTGAAGCGGCACATGCCGTACGGCCCGTAGGGGACGCTTCAGGAGGCAAATCCTGATGCCTCAGCCCAAGCCATACGGGAGCATACGCCTCCGAACGGACCCGCACGGGACCCATGCGTCTGCGGCGGCCTCCAGCAAGCCCTGAAAAACAATAGGATCACGTGACGAAACAGAGAGGAGACCCACGATGGCAGGACGTCCGCGCATCTACGCCAATGCCGCAGAAAAAACCCGCGCTTACCGTGAACGCCTGGAGCGCGAAACGATGGTAGTATCCCGCAAATGGTTCGAGAACAACCATTGCCTCCTCCAGCGCCTACAGCGTGCGGTACGGATCGCTCAGGATCGTGGCGATACGCTCGCACTCT
>JBBQVV010000458.1:0-5123 GCA_038211235.1 Chthonomonadales bacterium
CACTGCATTGCGCGGCCGGCGAACAGGTGCCGAAACGGCACGAGCGCCGCCTCGAACGATGCCCCTTCCCTCGCGATGAGCTCCTTGAGGGCTGGACCCAGTCCCGCGGGCACGCGCTCGTCGGCGTCGAGGTAGAAGACCCACCGATATTTGGCGCGAAGCGCGGAGACATTTCGCGAGCGGTCGAAGTTTGAGATGTGAGGATGTTGGATGATCCGATCCGTAAACGTGCGGGCAATCTCGACGGTCTGATCGGTGCTCTCCATGTCGCAGACGATGATCTCGTCCGTCCAGTTTTGAAGCGTTGCCAGGCATTCGCCGATATGGCGTTGCTCGTTGCGCGTATGCACGATGGCGGAAATGCCATCGGGGTACGGCTGCGCCCGCATCATCGCATGCAGCGTCTCGGTTACCTCCTGCCCGCGTAGCACACAGAGCACGTGCTCCTTTCCGCCGAGCTGGGGATCGCCATAATAGCGCAATTCTTCTATCTGGAAAGGCTGCAGCAGATGTTCCCATTCCGCCAATGGAAGCAGCCGCTCATCCCCAAACTCCGGCTCGAACGGGTAGTAAACAGAGGGAACGCTAAAGACCACCCATTTGGCGCTGGCTACTTGCTGCGCCAGCGCCGATCGAATCTGCGGCGCTGTGAAGTGCTCCAGGACACCCTGATGATGGATCACGTCATAGTGAGGACAGCCCTCCTGGTGGAATCCGAACAGGTCTCCCACCCGGAAGAGTGCATCTCCGATAAGGATGTTGTTTATCTGGCGCGCCCGCTCGACAATTCCCGGTGCGTAGTCGATCCCTTCCGCGCACACGCCCCGACGCGAAAGCCAAATTGCCCCATAGCCGGAGCCAATCCCGGTCTCGCAGCTTCTGCCGCCGTCCGGGCAGTAACGCAACGCGGTTGTCAGGTACTCCAGCAAGAACGGTGAATGACTCATTCCCGCGTAGTGGCGGGGGACCTCACAAAGCGGGGTCTGGTTATAAAGCTGTTCCCACCGGCGAGCGGCTGCTTCCATGTGCCGACTCCTTACTTACACCAAGCGATTCTAATGATGACTTTCTCACGATCACCTTTCGCGCGCTACCCCGCCTTCCGGCCTAAGCGCCTATGCGAAGAAAGAGCTTTGTGGCCTCAAGCAACCAATGACACACCTCTGTAGTCAAAATAGGTCGGCAGAACCGAGGTGATGTACAGACGCAACTAGTTGGCATTTGTAGCAATTAGTACTATATAGACCTAGAACGTTGCAATTAACTGCCTGTCGGCCTTCGGGTTGTGAAGGTGAAAAGGCTCGCGGATGACGATTATGTTCACAGATGGGAGAATGGACGCTGAAGCGCCCACGTCATGTTACGTATATAGACGCATTAGGTTGCAGGAATATTCGTTCGATTTGATACGATTTTTGCTTTTTTTGGAGGGCTTTCAAGCCACTTATGGCGGCTCGGTTGCTACAGCGAGCAAAATGTGGATTGTCTCGTGAAACAAGTACAACAGAGGTTCAGAGCTTCAATTCTGTGCACGATCGGAAGAGAATCTGCCAGAATGTGCATGGGCGTGATCCAACTCTAGCCTGAAACGATTTTCTGTATTCTTTGGGCGGTTTGCCGGTCAATTACCGCAATATGTTGCATGTCGCGACCTGACAGTTATGATCCGACCACCGGCCGCCACGGAGCGAATTGCGGATTAGGGACATTTGGAAGTTGTTGGTGATGGAGGATCGACGGTGAGACCATGGTCGCTTGCATTCCGTCAGGTAACCAGACTTCAGGTTTCGTTCGCAAAGGCGAGCGTGTCGAGCGCCGCCAAAGCGCTTTCCCGTAATTCGAGAGATCCCGGCCCACTACTTTTCTCAAGTGACTCAGCTAACCACTGGCGTCCTTCGGCCGGATCGCCGATGGCGTACCAGAACCAGAACAGGCGGGTACCTAGCGACAATGCTAGCTCAGGGCGGTCCGGTTGGACAAGACAGTAGCGCAACGCGACCCGGAGATTAGATTGCTCCCGCCGAAGCTGATGCAGCCAGACATTGGCCTCCGCTGTCGCAGAAGCGGCTTCTGCACGCTCTGCCATTTGTGAGAACCAGGTTAGATGGCGCTCAAGGCACTCCGTGCGCTCATTGACGCTCAGGTGTGACTCGCCGAATTCGCGCACGCATGACCGGAGGGAGTATCGCCATTCGCCATCGACCTCGATCCTCGAAACGAGTGCCCTCTCATGAAACTGGTCGAGATGCTCCTGAGCGCGTGGTTCAACGCATACCATCTCGGCCGCCTCAACGGTGCAGCCGCCTCGGAATACAGAAAGGCGGGCTAGAAACCGCTGACCTCCCGCCGGTAGTCTTCGCCAACACCAATCGAGAACGGTGTATACGGTTTGGAACCTGTCGGAAATGCGCCTTTCCATATATAAGACGTCGTCGCGCTTCAGAATAGCATCGAGCACCTGCGCCGGGCTGAACGTGCCGGTCCACGCAGCGACCAGCTCGATAGCAAGCGGCACACCCTCAAGCCGACGGCAGAGCGCAGCGACCGCCTTCCTCCTTGACGGAGGGAGCTTCAGATTTGGCCGCACCACCTGCGCGCGCTCTAGCCAGAGCCGGCAGCTTGGGATCGTCTTGAGGTCATCGATGTCACCCGCCGCTGGTACGCGAAGCGGGCGAACGGCATGCTCATACTCGTCTGCCAGGTTCAGTCGGTGCCTGGAAATAGTCACACACCGGAGAGAGGGTACCGCCGTCAACAGATCTGTCACTATACTGCGGACCTCATCCACCAGGTGATCCACAGCGTCAAGGAGCAGAATGCTCGGCTGGGCCGCAAGCGCATCACGCAGTTGGTACCAGCGTGTCAGCGGCGTAAATCGAGGCAACTGCAGACCTGAAGCTATCGTGGGAATAACGAGCGACGCGTCGATCACGTCCTCAAGCGACACAAACCAGACTGGTATTGAATTCTGAGCGGCCAGACGCTCCGCCACGATGAGCGCGAGCCTCGTCTTGCCGATGCCTGGCGGCCCAGTAATGGTTACGAGGCGTGTGCCAGGGGTATCCAGAAGCCCGCACACCCGCTGCGCCGGCGAGAGGCGAGCCACCAAACGGTGTACCGCTCCCACCGCGGTTCGGATGGAGCGAGCCGGAGAATCCGTTGTCGGAGCTATCGCGGCCTCCGCAGGGCCGTTCGCTTCTTCGACAATTGACGGATCAGGCCCCGGCCGGACTGCGGGCAGGATCGGCGGGGATGGCGGGAGCACCTTCTGCATATCGCGGTACGACTGAAGGGCGGCACTTGGCCGTCCCAATCTTGCGTTCACTTCAACGAGCAGCCTTCGTGACTCTTCTCGCAACGGGTCCGCAGTGACCGCTTTTTGGGCCGCGTTCAATCCCGATTGAAAGTCACGCAGATTGACGTACAGTTGGACCAGTTGCCGCAATGCCAGCACATAGGAGTCCGCGAGACGCTGCCGCTCAGCTGAGATCCAGCCTTCATTAAAGCCTGGAAGGAGACCGATCTGGTATAGGTCAACCGCTTGCTGTAAGAAGGCGGCGCGGGAACGATTGTCGCGTGCTACTGCCGCCTGGGATATGCAACCCTCAAAAACGGCCTTGTCCGTAATGAATAGTCCCGGGTCGAGATGCACCTGTTGCCGATCCGCGATAATGACCTTTCCGCGTTCTGCCGGGTTCGGCTCGAACTGAATGCGCAGAGAGGATAATGCGATACGGAGGCAGTTACGTGCGCTAGCCAGCTCGTAGTGTGGCCAAAGCAGAGCGCAGAGGTCGTCCCGACGGTGAGCCCGATCAGGATCCTGTGCAAGGCACGCGAGCAGAGCGCCGGTCTTATGGGTTCGAAAGCGGGATATCTGTCTCTCGTCGCGCTGCGCGGACAAGCGCCCAAACAGCTGGATGTTCCAAATGCCAGGTATGATACCCGGCGCCTCAAGGTCCAAGATTGTAGGGTTCCGATCGAGTGTGAGGATTCAGCCAGCGTGGCATGTGTCTGAGCGCATTGCGAACACGCTCATCGACCTCTATGCACATAATTCCCCGCGGACATGAACCGCGTAACAGTGTGCAAAGTTCGCTCGCTGGTACAAGTATACCCGCGCGACAACCTCGCCGATACAGGTAGTCGGAAGGCCACGCCGCCGCTTGATCCCACGCAGAGGTTGTCCGCCGAGTGGAGCGGTGGACCGCTTTTGCTTGGTGCCGGACCCGGAACCGGTAAGACCAAGACGCTGGTTGGCCGCTGCAAATACCTGACAGAGGCTCTCAACGTCCCGCCCCACAACATTCTCGCCCTCACATTCTCCAACAAAGCAGCAGATGAAATGCGCGAGCGCCTGCATGCGGAAGGCGTAGGCGGCGAGGGAGAAGAACCATGGGTCGGAACATTTCATAGTTTCGGCCTCGATATCATCAGGCGCTGCGCTCCGCGCGTCGGCCTGCCGCTCGGCTTCAAGCTTCTGACCACATTGGATGCCTTCACCCTGTTAGAAAACCACCTTCATGAACTACACCTAAGTGCGCTGGATAATTTGTACCGTCCTGCGCTCAAACTACCCGGGATACTCCACCAGATCTCCCGTGCCAAGGACGAACTCTGCGGGCCAGTTGTATATGCCAATCTAGCGGCACGCATGGCAGTTCGGGCAGAGGAGGCCGCTCTCGCGTTTGCCGCTAAGCCCGGCAAGCCCCTTATCTCGGAGCGGACAACTGTTGAGCGCCAAATCGCGGACGCTAAGCGAGCTGGCGAAGTGGCCCGCTGTTACGCGATTTATCAGCGACTACTCCACGAAAATGGCTTTGTGGATTTTGGTGACCTTATCTTCACGGCGGTACGAATCCTCGAGGCCCACGGGGACGTGCTCGAAGACCTGCGAAACCAGTATCCTCATGTATTGGCCGACGAATACCAGGACGTTAACGCCGGGTCCGCCCGGCTACTTGCGCTTCTAGCCGGACCTGGCGCGACTGGTCTCTGGCTCGTCGGTGACAAGCGGCAAACGATCTATCGATTCCGTGGAGCGTCTCCAGCCAACGTGGCGACCTTTGCCTCTACCTATCCGAATGGTGAGCGAAGAGAACTCGGACTTAACTATCGCTCGCGGC
>JBBQVV010000459.1:0-5113 GCA_038211235.1 Chthonomonadales bacterium
GAATTGCCCGCCGCAGGCCACTGTCCGGCCGCTCCAGAGTGCGAATCGATGCAACTTTTAGCGCTCCCAGGTGTCCTACTACCTGTGCAGCGTGGAGTGCAGCCGGCCGCGTACGGGCCGGTTGAGATGAGATTCTACGACCATGAGGACCACGTCTGCCGGGCCCATTGATAAGATATGAATAGCAACAAAATTTCGATACAGGTAGGGTGCGCGGTCGCGGGATCGGGCTTATTGATCTCCCTTTCGGCGTTAATGAGTGCGCAAGCCGTGCCGGCCGGCACCAGGTCGGCTGGATCTCTGATCTTTCGCCGCCAGTGCGCTTCCTGCCACGGCGAAAAGGGTGAAGGCACGAAGCGGTACCAGCATCCGCTCGCCGGCACAAGATCCGAAGGAGAGCTCACGCGATTTATCGCCAAAACGATGCCGCCCGGCCCGCGCAAATGCGCACTTCCGGACGCGCAAAAGGTTGCATCCTATATCTACGATGCGTTCTACTCGTCGCTGGCACAGGCGCGCAATAAGCCCGCTCGCATCGCTCTCTCCCGGCTGACCGTGCGACAGTTCCGCAACGCCGTTGCCGACCTCATCGGCAGTTTCCGCCAGCCCGACCCGCGGGATGTGAAACGAGGACTGCGGGCTGAATACTTTCAGGCGAAGAACTTCGACGACGACGAGCGACTCGTGAAGCGTGTCGACCCGGAGGTCCATTTCGACTTCGGAACGGACGTGCCCGCCCCCGGCAAGTTCAACGCTCACCAGTTCTCCATTCGGTGGCAGGGCGGGGTGCTCGCACCGGACAGCGGTGACTACGAGTTTGTCGTTCGGACGGAACATGCCTGCCGCCTCTGGGTGGACGACGAGAAGCGGCCTCTTATCGACGCATGGGTGAAGTCGGGCAACGACAATGAGTATCGCGGATCGATCTCCCTTCTGGGCGGCCGAGTCTATCCCATCCGACTTGAGTTCTCGAAGTCCACGCAGGGCGTCGATGACACGGATAAGCAGAAAGGCAAGCCGGCGCCGAAGGCGTCGATCGCGCTGGAATGGCGACGACCAAAACAGGCCGTCGAAGTCGTACCGCAGCGCTGCCTGGTGCCGGACGAGGTTGCTCCCGCCTTCGTGACGACTACTCCCTTTCCGCCTGACGATCGCAGCATAGGCTACGAACGCGGCACCTCCGTCTCCAAATCGTGGGACGAAGCGACGACTTCCGCGGCACTGGAGACAGGCTCCTATGTCGTCTCGCACCTCGCGGAGCTGTCGGGCACCGCCGACAACGCTGCTGACCGTGAAGCAAAGATACACACGTTCTGCCGCCAGTTCGTCGAGCGGGCGTTCCGGCGCCCGCTTACGGACGATCTGGAGGAGTTCTACGTCACCCGCCAATTAACGGCCCGACCGGATACGGCGACTGCAGTAAAGCGCGTCGTGATCCTGGCCATGATGTCGCCGCGATTCCTCTATCGTGAGATCGGATCCGGCAATCCTGACGCATACGATATCGCTTCCCGGCTCTCGTTTGGCCTGTGGGACTCCCTGCCCGACCAGGTACTGCTCAAGGCGGCCGCGGCCGGACTGCTCTCGACACGCGACCAGGTTGTACAGCAGGCACAGCGGATGGCGCAGGATCCGCGCGCCTGGTTTAAGCTGCGCCAGTTCCTGCTTCAGTGGCTTAAGGTCGATCAGGTTCCCGACCTGGCCAAGGACCCGAAGACCTATCCCGGATTCGACGAGGCGTCGGCATCGGACCTGCGCACATCGCTGGAGCTCTTTCTGGAGAACAGCGTCTGGACCGACCGATCAGACTTCCGAGAGCTCCTCCTCACGGACAAGATGTACCTGAACGGCCGGCTCGCTAAACTCTACGGAGCCAGTCTTCCGGCCGATGCGCCGTTCCAGCCCGTATCGATCGAGACGAACGAGCGGTCCGGGGTGCTGACCCAGCCGTACATCATGGCAAGCTTTGCATACGCCGACAATAGCTCACCGATCCACCGCGGCGTGCTGCTGGTGCGCAATTTGCTTGGCCGAACGCTGAGGCCCCCGCCCGCGGCCTTTACGCCGCTTCCCGCGAGCATGCATCCTAATCTCACAATTCGCGAGCGCGTAACGCTTCAGACAAAGCCGGCAGCCTGTATTTCATGCCACGGAATGATCAACCCGCTCGGTTTCACGCTGGAGCGTTTCGACGGGATCGGGAGGCTCCGTGAACGTGAGAACGGACAGCCTATCGACTGCTCGGGTAGTTATCGTTCGAGCACCGGACAGGAAGTCAAGTTCACCGGAGCGCGAGACCTCGGGCGCTACCTTGTAGGCAGCAGCGAAGCCCACGCGGCGTTTGTCGAAAAGCTCTTCCAGCATCTCGTCAAGCAGCCGGTGCGGGCCTATGGTCCGCGGGCCCTGAACGACTTGCAACGATCCTTTGAAGCGAATGAGTTCAGTATCCGCAAGCTCATGGTGGAAATAATGGCGGAAACCGCTCTCAAGCGGTAAACTGAAGGTACATCAGCCCGGTTCCTTCTCCCTTAGTGAGAGGGTCAGGGTGAGGGCTACGATTCCCTCTGACTGGGCGGAGGGTCGAACGACCAGCAGCCCGGTCCCCTCTCCCTTGGGGAGAGGGTCAGGGTGAGGGCATCTTCACAACATAAGCTAATCAAGAGGTGTGACCGTGGAATATAGCAATTCACGCCGTGAATTTCTCCGGAACCTGGGTGTCAGCGCGGCGCTCCTGCCATTCGTATCCAACCTGCCGTGCCTGGCAGCGGGCGCCACGGGCCGTCGCAAGCAGCGACTGGTCGTGATGTTCAGTCCGGATGGCGTCGTCCCGACAACATTCTGGCCGGACGAGGAGGGAGCGAACTTCAAGCTTAAGCCCAGCCTCAAAGCGCTGGAGCCATTTAAGGACCGCACGCTGGTCCTCCACGGCGTGTGCGATAAGGTACGCGGCGACGGCGACAATCACATGCGAGGAATCGGTTGCCTGCTGACCGGAGCCGAGCTGTTTCCCGGCAATGTTCAAGGCGGTTCAGACACACCCGCGGGCTGGTCGAGCGGCATCTCGATCGACCAGGAGATCAAGAACTACCTGCAGAGGGATCCGGCAACTCGCACGCGATTTGGCTCGCTGGAGTTCGGTGTCATGGTGCCGGAGCGCGCCGACACCTGGACTCGCATGTCCTACGCCGGACCAAACAAGCCGATCGCCCCAATCGACGATCCGTACCAGATGTTTAACAAGCTTTACGGCCGCGTCAAGGATCAGGAGACGCTCAAGAGCGTTCTGGACGACCTGAAGGTCGATATGGACAAGGTTCGGCTGCACGTCGGAGCGGAGGATCGGCAGATCTTGGACGATCACGAGACGCTCGTTCGAGAGATGGAGGGCGAACTTCGCAGTTCGAGCGGGAAGGATGTCGGTCACGCCGTGCCTGTGATTGAGCCTGGAGTGCGCAAGGACAACGATAGCATTCCAAAGATCAGCAAACTCCAGATCGACCTGCTCGTCAACAGTTTTGCCGGTGACTTCGCTCGCGTAGCGACTCTGCAGTTCACGAATTCGGTCGGCGAAGCGCGCATGCGGTGGCTCGGTATCAACGAGGGCCAGCACGATCTATCACACAAACCGGACAGCGACGCCGACTCGCAGGACAAGCTTACACGAATCAACGCCTGGTACTGCGAACAGATGGCGTACCTTGCGAAGCGCCTTGCGGAGACGCCGGAGCCGGGCGGTGGCGGAAGCCTTCTGGACAACACGACCCTGATCTGGACCAATGAGTTGGGACAAGGCAACTCGCACACCCTCAATAACATTCCATTCGTCCTGGTCGGCAACGGCCTTGGCTTCAAGATGGGCCGATCGCTCAAATATGCGAACGTCTATCACAACCGGCTCCTCATCTCGATCGCTAACGGCATGGGACATAATATCTCTCGTTTCGGCAACCCGGACTATTGTGGAGACGGGGCGCTGCCAAACCTGACGTAGTCCGCTGCAGCGATTCGTCAGCCTGTCTCGACGTTGTGCATCACCGGACCCCCGGCCACGGCGTCGATACAGCGTTCACAGATCGGGTTGCTGCAGCGCGTCAGTGTAGGCGTTGATCGAATCGCCTCCGTTGCACGGCGCAATACTTCATCGGCAATGAACAACCTCCAGACGCTGTCGCCAACCGCCGCAGTCTTCATAACCGGCTCCATAACCGGCGACATATTGTCAAAGCCGTCGGAACAGCCTCCCACCTGAACAGCTTGTGGCTGCCCGCACCCATCGTTCGCCCAGCGCCGAAACAGGGAACGCCCCGCCCGCTGCTCCGCGAGGTGCAGCAGCGTCATCACACGTACTCCCACTCCCATCAGCAGTACAAATCCGGCTCTGTCGGAAAGCTCGCGCAGAGGCGCATAGACGTCCTGCGGGCTCTGTTTATCCACCAGGTCATGCGCAAGGGGGCCGACTGCGGCAAACGAATTGAGCGGATGGTCGCCGCGTACATAACCTGGCGTGGTAACCACCGCAGAGGGAATCGCGCCCATGGCGTCGTCAACCTCAGCAGTAGTCGTCGTGTAGATCCGGCCGATGCCGCCGGTTGGTCCCGAATATGCTTCATAGTCCCAGCCATTGCGTATCGGCCACTTCGATGCTGGAGGCGGCACAGCAAAGCCCCACGAAAACGTAGGAACCATCAGGGTACACTTCTCATCCAGAAACGCACGGATTACTGCCTCCGCGCCGCCCGGTACCGGCCCGAGCGAACGAAGCGAGCTATGCAAGCAAACAGGATAGCCCGACAGTCCAAGCCGGCGGAGAGCGTAGTGAACCGATTGTTTCGTCACGGACAGGGTCGTAACCTCATTACTGTCGTCCTTCGTTCACTTGATGCGATTCGCCCGGCGTCGTTCCGCCTGCAAACCACGCCTCCGTGTACTTCAGGCCGCTGCCCGTATTGAAAAGGACGATGCGCTCGCCGCGCTCTACGAGACCGCGCGCCAGAAGGTGATGAAGCGCGGCAAGCGTGGCGGGGCCGTCCGGCGCCCCCCACAGCCCGGGTTGGGCCGCCAAAAATACCCACGCCGCGGGGGTCTTGACCGCCCTTAGAGGGACCGCGGGGGC
>JBBQVV010000460.1:0-5097 GCA_038211235.1 Chthonomonadales bacterium
TCGCCGCACCGAGGGCCACGATGACTCCTAGCATTGCAAAGAGCCGGGCGGGCTTAATTTTCGACGCTTTGCGGACGTTTGCAAGAAGATACAAGAGCACAATCAGGTAGAAGAGCGAGGTGAGCGCACTGCGATTGGTCACCAGGAGATTAGGGGCCAGGAACAGAAGGACCGAGGAGATACCGAGCGCGCCTATCTTCCGCGTCCAGAGGAAGAGCAGAAGGCCGATAACCAGCACGTTCAATGCGATCTGGTTCGTCAGGTTCACGTACCCTGCTCCTACAACATAGAGGAGAAATGAGCGCCTGTTCTCCTCCAGGTTGATCGAGAACGCGTGAGCCGGAATGAGAAAGCAGATGAACACCACCTGCAGCAGGATCGCGATGGTGAAGGCCATTCGCTGCGCGACGTGCGCCTGCTGCAGCGCGGCCGGGGAGAGCGACCCGCCATCGCCTGCCGCCATCGCCGCGGGAAAACGCCGATTGTATAACAGGTAGCCCGCGGCAAAAGCCCAGCAGGAGACGCTCGCGAGTATCTCGGCAAGCGGGAGGCCCGTGTTATCGCTGTCGAACTCCGCGTAGACGTTTATCGAGAAGGCCTCCTGGATAAACGGTACAAATCCGAACGCGACAAGATACGCGAACATAAACGTGGGCAGTGGCGAGAAGAGCCATGGGCCGGCGCCCCACTGGCGCACGCTCAGGACAGAGCAGTAGATGAGGGGCAGGCACCCAAATCCCACCGCGAGAACAATGATGAGTAGGACGAGCTGGTCCTGGTTCATTCGACGCTCATACCTCTACGGATCTCCGTTCGCGACCGCGCAGCGCCCGGCCTAACATCTGAATTGCAGACTGACGCGTATAGGGAGCCGCGATGACGCTTATCGCGATGGCCGCGGCGGCAGTCGCCGCAATCCGGAGCAGAACTACGAGGGGAGGGCCGCCGTCGATCGTGCACAGACGAACGATTCCCGCGAATGAAAGCGACACGATCAACGGAATACCGAGATCCTCGATGTACCAGCGTCTCGCCTCGCCAGGCAGCAGGCGGCGGTGCATAAGCGGCACAAGTATGAACAGATAGCTGCAGTTGACCACCATCCAGGCCGACGCCGCGCCGACGGCTCCCCAACGCGTGCACAGCCATATCGTCAACGGGATCTGGATGGCGATCGTCACGACGTTCTGCACCGTCGCGAGATTCGTCCAGCCGGCAGACAGCTGCAGTGCGTAGGGCAGATACATGAGCGCGCTGGCCGCGACGCCCACGGAGATGAGCATCAGCAGTAGATCGGTATGCCCTATGTGCAGCGGCCTCCCCGTCCATGTCTCGAGGACGCCCGTCAGGTCGGCCGCGAAGAGCGCGAGAACGACCGCACACGGAATGACGAGGACAGAGACCATCTGGCAGCCGCGATGGTAGAGCTCGGACAGCTCGCTTTCGCGGTTCCCGCCGGCCAATTGCACGAACTTGGGGAACAGCGCAGTATACATCGGCCCCGCCCCGGAGACAAGCATTCCCGAAATCTGCAGCGCCGTGGTGTAACATCCGAAGATGGCCAGCGGCGCCATCCTGCTGAGTATGATCTTATCGGCGTACGAGATGATCGCCGTCGTTATTGTGAACGCCATGACGCCGGTCGCGAACCGGCTGACGCTCCTCAGGATTTGCTTGTCGAACGTTGGGCGGCTCACCGTGCGCGGTAGGCTGCGCCAGAGGCAGAGGGCCACCGCCAATGTCGACGCGGCGCTTATGACGATCTGCCACCCGAAGTAGACTTCGACCGTGCGCCCCACCAGCCACAACACGAGCAGAGATCCAAGAGTCCTCAGTACTGCCACGGAGGCGGTAATCGAGTTTACCAGCACCTGCTTTTGAAGGCCGATAAGCCCGCCCTCGTAGAGTGTGTACGGCCACTGGATGGCGAGAGAGACGCCCATGAGCATGATCGCGTGCTGCACGGATGCCGCCGGCAGCATCTGCGTTTTTATCCAGCTGCGCGCTATCCAGGGGGCAAGCAGCGGTATTGTGATCAGAATAAGGAGCGCGATGGGCCAGTAGACGATCTCCAGGGTACGGACTAGGTGCTTGGCCTGGCCCAGATCATGGGAATCGGAAGAGATTCGCGCCATCTCACGGTTGAGCGTGGTGCTCAGGCCCATGTCCATCAGCTGGACCACGGTCAGCATAATGACGCCAAATCCGACGAGGCCGCTCGCCTCCAGCCCCATCATTCGGACGTACAGCGGAATGAAGACGATACTCGATACGATCGAGCAGGCCCGCCCGACGTAGTTCGCGGCGACATTGCGCGCTACCTGCGACATGCCGGCTCCGCGCGATCCCGACGCGGTCCGGCGGGCAATAGGTGGAGCGCCGTCAGTTATGGCCGTGCCCGTTCCAGCCCCGCCCTGGACCCGTTCTCACCGCCAGGCGTCGCCTGCTTCCGTTCCCCTCCAGGCAGCCCTGGGGCAAGAGTGCAGCCGGTTCGCAGCAGAAACCGATTCAGGTCTTTAACGGCCACAAGGTTCTCGCATACGATGGATTGATATCCAGGTCCGATTGCGCGCGCCTGGCAGCCGTCGATCAACCGATAAACGGAGAATCCGGCGTCGTTCAGCAGCGCGAACAGGTCACGGCAGCCGTACCCGTACTTCCGGAACTGCTCGTTCCAGGACTCGAAGAAGACGCACTCCGTCTGCTCCAAGACACGTGCGGCCCCCGACAGGACAAACCGCTCGTAGCCTTCGACATCGATTTTTAGCAGGTCGATCGGGTCGGACTCGGGAATGATGCTATCCAGCCTGGAGACCGGTACGGAAAGTCCGTCGCGGGCGGCATCCACGCAATTCATATCGTCCGCCCGCTTGTTCGTGAGCGTGAGAGTGCCCTCCGCCGCTCCCAGCGCGACATTAAACGCCTTTACGTTCTTCGAGCCGTTCAGCTGGAGGTTCCCGGCCAGGTACCGGTAGGTCCTGGGGTGGGCTTCGATCGAGTACACCTTGCCGAGAGAGCCGACTGCCGCCGCCGCGGTGAGGGTAAGGACCCCGATATTGGCCCCGGCGTCGATCACGCGATCTCCGGGCCGCAGGTAACGACGCAGGAACTGCTCATCCTGGTCCGCATAGCCCGGGTCGGACCAGAGCGTGGCGGAGAATGAAGTGGGGTAGAACCGTAACCTGTAGTCCTGCCGCTTGATGGTAAGCAGCGATGAGAGCTTCGAAGCCCAGAGAATTCGCGATGCCACGAACCGCAGTGGATTCCGGCTGTCTGTAATCTGTTTGAGTTTGCTGAGCATGAGGAGATCGCGCCTCGCAGAGGCGCCGAACGAATATGATCCCAATTATAGCCGATTCGCCGGGCGATTGCGCGAGCACGCGCTGTTCAGCGGCGTCGGCATGATGCACCGTAAACGGATCGCGTCAGGGCAGTCGGGATGGACTCTCGTCGGAATCACCGTTTTTACGAAACAAACCCAATTCTCCTGTACGGAGATTCTTGGCGGAGGACGCAACGCCGCCATTCAGTCTTGAAGACGAAGGCGCGTATTAACGAATCCGTGGGTTGCACGGCGTTAGCTACGATGAAGAGCAGTACACTATACATCGGGTTGAGTGAAGGTGCGCCGGTCCGGATACGGGTTTACAGGGTACGCGGGGTTGAAACCCCGGTCGAAGTTTACTAAACCCGCCTTCGCGGGTCAAGCCGAGAACTGAGGCGAAGACTGTGGCGCTGTTCTTCCCTGACGATCACGAATCGAAGCACGGGCGCCATGAGCGAGCAGAAAAGCAACGACCTGGTCTCGCTGCACCTCGACAGCGAACATCAAGCAAGTCTCTCCGTCGGGCTTCCGCGCGTTAATATCCGCCTTGCTTCGAAGCAACAGTTCTGCCAGAGCTATTGTGGAGAGCTCTCCGTCGTGCGGTTTGTAGCCGGCCGTGCACGCTTGCGTAACCCATCAAAATGGTAAGCCGTGATGCGGGCCTGGCCCTCCAAAGGATCGATTCGATAGATTCCCGGCGCTACCGGTACAAGCTTACGGCCAGTCGCGTCGATGAGCGGTCGGCCGATCTGTATCGATACGAAGACGATTCAGCGTGCTTTTCGTTGTTGTCCATCTCGGTGATTTGCCGCAGAGAACCTGCAATGGCTGCTAATTGTAGCAATAGTTGCCCAGCGATCCTCATGCATCCGTACGGGACCCCTATGGGACGTGTACTCAAGGGAATCTCGCTCTTATTGATTCCTGTAAGTCCTCCTAATCCTGTCCAGACTCCGTTTCCGCCCTGGACAGCCGCGCATAGCCCAGGCCGCAGTCGGACGGCGCGATCCTCGCGGAGCCGATGACGAGCTCGCCACAGCCTGCGAGCACTTCATTGAACTCTCGCGAGACGTGTTGGCCGAGCCGCGCGTGGAGGTAGTCGTGCGACACGACAACTGCCCCGGGAGCCAGGTGCGGACGGAGCTTCGTGAGCGTTGCGCGAGTGAACCCGGGTGAATGGGCGCCGTCCTCGAATACGAACGAGACCGGCTCCTCCGGCGGCTGCCAGGCGAAGACATCCTCCGGGACCGGCACGATGTGATCGAGGAGCGCCTTGTCAACCCGCGAGAACTCCAGGGCTGGATCGACCGCGTATACCGTTCCGCTGCCGTTCCTCTGGCAGGCGAGCGCCAAGTGCGAGGTGGAGCAGCCGACCAGCGAGCCGACCTCCACGATCCGCTCCGGTTTCAGCGCTCGTACCAGTCCGTAGAGCAGCCTACCTTCGTCTTCCCATACGGAGCCGCCCGGCCAATTGCAAGGGATAGGTTGCAGGGGTTAGGGCATGGTGCCGCGATGGGCGACTCCTCTGAACCGTACCCGCCGATGGTGTCTTCCTGAGTGTAACTCCACAGCGCATCTCGATCCAGGCCGAGATCGGCGGCTACTTGCGTTACTGCCTCATCCAACGAGCACGGAGCGCGTAGGGCAGGGGCACCGTCCCCTGCCGATCTCCCTGGTCCGTCGTCAGTCATTCCGGTACTGGAGTCCGAACCTACGGCTGCGGTGAGGTTGGCGATCTGGTGGGTTGTCTCCTCGTGGTTGGGATTTAGCTC
>JBBQVV010000461.1:0-5036 GCA_038211235.1 Chthonomonadales bacterium
CGTCAATTTCGAGATCTCGGAAGGGACTGTCACGGGCGTAATCGGCGTCAACGGCGCCGGGAAAAGTACGCTCCTCAAGATCCTCTCGTCGATTACACAACCGACGCAAGGCAGAGTGGCGGTTCGCGGGCGCGTCGCATCGCTGTTGGAGGTAGGTACAGGCTTTCATCCTGAATTGACGGGTCGTGAGAACGTCCTTTTGAATGGCGCAATACTCGGTATGACGCGCAGCGAGACGTTGAGTAAGTTTGACCGGATCGTGGAGTTTGCCGGCGTGGATCGCTTCGTGGATACACCGGTAAAGCGCTATTCGAGTGGGATGTACATGCGACTGGCTTTTGCCGTTGCCGCGCATCTCGACCCGGAGGTGCTGCTCGTGGACGAGGTCCTCGCGGTCGGCGATATCGCGTTCCAACGTCGATGCATCGGTCGAATGCGGGAGGTAAGCCAGGAGGGTCGCACAGTGTTGCTGGTGAGCCACAACCTTGTATCGATTGAAGCGCTATGCCAACAGTGCCTCTTATTGGATGCAGGTAAGCTCGTCCAGGTGGGTCCGGTTAAAGACATCACACGCGAATACCGGCGCCGAATGCAAGACAAGCCCGACGGTGCTTCAGTCTCTCTGACCGAAATAAACAGTGGGCACCGCCGCAGTGGCGTGTTCACGTCTGTATCGCTCATTGATGACTCTGGAGAAAGTACCCGCTGTTTTCCGCTTGGTGGCGCCTTCCGTACACTGATCGGACTCAATCTGCCGGCAGGTGGCGACCTGCCCGAGATTGTCATTCGGATCGACGATCCGAATGACCAGAGAATGATGACGATCAAGAATCCCGTGGCGGCTGCGGGATTCAGCCCTAAGTCAGGACGGCAGCATATTGAATGCCAGATACCCGAGTTTCCGCTCGTACCTGGCGAGTACTGGGTTGGTCTGGCGATCTACATCAATGATCAGTTGCTGGATGAAGTAGACCGAGCGATCAGTTTTACGGTGATCAACGGCGATGCATTTGGTAACGCCAGAGGCGCGTCGGCGGGTGTCTGCATCGCCCGCTCGACGTGGAGCTCTGTTATCAGTAACAACAATTAGGGCGCCAAGAGGCGGCATTACGCAGTCGCCAGATAGGCCGTACGGGTTTTGCCGATGTTAGAAACAGAATCCGCGCCATCCGTCAACCTCGAAAACGCGGACGCAACTGGCGTCCCCGAACTGGCTATCGATAAAGACCGCATCGATACAGCGGCTGTAAAGGCATATTGGGCGCAGCGACTATTCGGTGCGCCGACTTTGCTGGAACTTCCCACGGACCGACCGCGGCCGGCGACCCAGACCTACCGAGGCGGATCGGTCAGCGAGTGCTTCCCTGATGACCTGACGACATCAATTCGTCAATTTTGTCGTCAACAGGGCGTGGGCACCGACGTTGCCGCGCTATGCGCCTTTACGATTCTCCTTGCCCGATATAGTAACCAGGAGGACATCGTCGTCGGCTGCCGGATGAGCGGCCCGAAGTCTTCAGGGCATGATCTGCTGCCGGTACCCTCCGACAATCCGCTACCGCTCCGGACGGATCTCTCAGGTGACCCTACCGTTCGCGAGCTGCTGGCCCGAGTCCGAAACGTGCTGATGAGCGCTCGCGAGCATGAAAGTATATCAAGCCACTGTCTGACGGCCGACCTCCAGATCGACCACAATCCCAGTTACGCGCCCATCGCTCAGGTTGGATATGCCTATTTGGGTCGCAGCGTGGATCTTCCAACGGCGACTGCGCCGTTCGCCGGCTCGGAATGTGATCGCCCGGCGAGCCTTCATCTCGACGTGATGATGACAGTTATTGATGGCAGTTCGGTGACAGTGGATCTGAACTACAACACCGAATTATTCGATGCGGTAACGATGCATCGAATGCTGGGTAGCTTCAGAACGCTCCTAGCGGGCATGAGCGCGGACGTCGCTCAGAGAGTCTCACGGCTTCCGATCCTGACCTGTTCGGAGCGAGGGACGATTCTTGAAAAGTGGAATGCGACCGAATCCGACTATCCGACCAGATGCGTGCATACGCTCTTCGAAGACCAGGTGGAGCGAACTCCGAACGCGGCCGCGTTAGAGTTTGAAGGTGAACGGCTAACGTATCGCCAGCTGGACGGCCGAGCGAACCAACTCGCACGCTACCTACGGCGGTTCGGCGTTGGTCCTGGAGTTCTGGTCGGCCTCTGTCTCGACCGCTCGATTGAGATGGTTGTCGGACTGCTCGCCACGTTAAAGGCCGGCGGCGCCTATGTGCCGCTGGATCCAACCTGGCCCCCCGGTAGACTTGGTCTCATAGCATTGAACAGTCGGACAGGCATCGTCGTCGGCCATTCCGATCTAAGCGATATCGTTCCTCCCGCCATTCAATGCCGTATCTGGATCGACCAGGAATCGGAGGCGATTCAGCGCGAAAGCGAGGACTCCCTCAACATTCCAGTCGATCAAGCTGAATTGGCATATGTTCTACACACTTCAGGCTCCACCGGGATCCCAAAGGGCGTTCAAATCGAACATCGCGCCCTGGTCAATTTTCTCGTGTCGATGTCGCTCAGGCCCGGTATCCGGTCGAATGATGTCCTAGTCGCGGTAACCACGATCAGCTTCGACATCGCCGGGCTCGAACTCTTTCTGCCCCTGATAGCGGGCGCATGCGTCGTTGTCGCCAATCGGCTGGAGACATTAGATCCTGTCCGCCTCGTGGAACTTCAGACTCGTTGCGGTGCCACGATGATGCAGGCGACCCCGGCCACATGGCGGATGCTGCAAGCCTCGGGTTGGCAAGGATCTCCCACGCTCAAGGTGCTGTGTGGCGGTGAAGCCCTGTCTGCGGAATTGGCAAGATACCTGGTCGATCGTTGCGGTTCGCTTTGGAACCTCTACGGACCAACGGAAACGACGGTATGGTCGACGCTCCAGCCGATCGTTGCAGTGGATGGGACCATCCACCTGGGACGACCGATTGCCAATACGACCGTATTCGTGCTGGATGGCGCGCTTCAGCCGGTCCCGATCGGCGTGCCTGGCGAGCTGTTCATCGGCGGTGACGGCCTGGCGCGCGGATATCTAAACCGTCCCGACCTTACCGCCGAACGATTCGTCCCAGATCCCTACGGGCTGGAGCCCGGCGCGCGGCTTTACAGGACGGGCGACCTGGTTAAATACTTGGCGGATGGCACTCTTGCATTTCTTGGGCGATTGGATCACCAGGTAAAGATACGCGGCCATCGTATAGAGCTTGGAGAGATCGAAGGCGCCTTGCGGCGTCATCCGGCCGTTCAGGATGCGATTGTCACGGCGCGTGAAGACGAACCGGGACAGACACTGTTGGTCGCCTATTTCGTAGCAGCTGACCATAGTTCCGCGGACGCGGATCTGCTGGAGTATCTTGGAAAGCAGCTGCCCGAGTATATGCATCCCTCACGCTTTGTGCGACTCCAGGCATTTCCGCTGTCTCCCAATGGAAAAGTGGACCGAAAAGCCCTGCCGGCGCCCGGCCTGGAGCGTTCCGCTACGGCGGTCAATGTTGTCGAGCCGATAGGCGCAATTGAGGCAACTCTGTGTAGTCTGTGGGAACAGATTCTGCGGATCCGCCCAATCGGAGTTACTGATAGCTTTCGCGAACTGGGCGGTACGTCGCTGGCGGCAGCCACAATGTTCCGGCGAATTCAGGAAATGTTCGATAGGACCATTCCGATATCCACACTCATACAGGCGCCGACTATTCGACAGCTGGCAGCGCTCCTGCGCCGCGACGAGTCTACAGAGAGCGTGCCGTCCCTAGTTCCCATCAAGCCGACCGGCAGCCGCCGCCCATTCTATTGTGTCCACGGTGCGGGCGCAAACCTGCTTGACATCACGCGAATGGCCGCCTATGTCCATGAGGAACAGCCGTTCTATGGCCTTCAATCACAGGGACTGGATGGAAAGCGAGAACCCTTGCGTACCATCGAGGAGATGGCGGCCCACTACATCGAGGAGATACGTAGAGTGCAGCTGCGAGGACCCTATTTGATCGGTGGCCTATCTCTCGGAGGCGTCATCGCATTTGAGATGGCCCAGCAGCTGCATCGAATGGGTGAGAACGCCGCGCTCGTGGCGCTGCTTGATACGAATTTTCCCAGGCGTGAAAGGGCGCTTCCGCACCATCACTGGCGCTTCCAGCACACGATATATCCTGTAGTGGAAGGTCTGGAACAGTTCGTAATGGCACGGCGACGTTCCGGGCTAGGTGCCTGTATGCGAGCATGGTTCACTGACATTAGAAGCAGCCTGGCGCTACGAATCCGCAAGATGCGCGATCCTGCTATATCACGCTATCCTGACGCTTGGGTTGATCTGCCTCCGACGCTGGTCAAGGTATGGGCCGCAAATCAACACTCCGAGGAGTTGTATCTGCCTAAGACCTACCCGGGTAGAGTGACGCTCTTTTGGGCGACCGACTGGTCCATATCGCAACTACTCCATTGGCCCGACAGGAGACTCGATTGGAGCGAAGTCACCACCGGCGGCCTTGAGGTCTATTCTGTCCCAGGCGATCATGCCAATATGCGTTACGAGCCGCATGTAGGGACCCTCGTGCGGGAGCTCAATCGGAGTATCGAGCGCGCGCATCGATCGATTGAGAGCACTGACGCCGATGGATAGATCCTATCCGCTTTCTGCAATGCAGCGGGGAATGCTGGTCGAGAGTGTCATGAGCCCGGGTTCGGGCGTCAACATCGAGCAGCTCATAATCTCCTTGCCCGAAGCCCTCGATGTCGATACGCTGATCCGATCGTGGGAGAGCGTAGCGAACCGCCATACCATCCTGCGGTCCCGGTTCAAATGGGAGGGCCTCGAAGAGCCACTTCAACAGGTCGTTCCCAGAATGCGCGTTCCCTTCACATTTCACGATTGGCGCAATACTGACGCCGCTGAGCAAGATGCTCGCTGGACGAAGTACCTCCACCAGGACCGCGCGCGGGGTTTCGATCTGGCTGAAGCCCCGCTGATGCGGCTGAACGTG
>JBBQVV010000462.1:0-5006 GCA_038211235.1 Chthonomonadales bacterium
TCGCGCCTCGGTGTCGATCTCCAGATCATCGATCCGAATGAGCCGCGTCCGGTGGACCGCCGAGCGGCGGATGAGCGCCCGCACCCTGACCCGCAGCTCCGGCATCTCGAACGGCTTGGGCAGGTAGTCGTCCGCGCCGAGGTCGAATCCGCGGATCCGGTCCTCGAGTGCGCCGCGGGCGGTAAGCATCAGGATAGGCGTCGGATCGCGGCGCCGCCGGAGCGTCTCGCACACCTCCCAGCCGTCGACGCCGGGGAGCATCAGGTCCAGGATGATGGCGGCATACTCCCGTTCTCCGGCCAGCGCCAGCGCCTCGACGCCGTCGCGCGCCCAATCGACGGTGTAGCGCGCCTCTTCCAGAGTCTCCCGGGTCCGGCAGGCGATCGCCGCTTCATCTTCGACGAGTAATAGACGCATCCGGATTCCCCGCAGTTATCCTCCACCGCCCGGCATCATCTTGACGCCCGGCGCGGGCGGCGCATGGACCCGGTCGGCGGCCGCCCGGGCCTTTTGCATATTGATGTCGTGGTTCGGATCATGCCCGCAGCCGGAGAGCGCCCCGAGGAGCGTTCCGCCCAGAACAATCGCCGCCACGCGCGGCATCCACGCACGCATGATAACATACATAATAGCCTCGCTTCTACTTGAACGGGTAGTGCAGGTTGGTCGAGGCGCTGCCCCACGTCCCCGCGAACGGCAGCGTCTTGACGTGGCCGTCGAGGAACTGATAGGCGGCAACGTCGCCCACGTAGCGCCGCGGCGAGATCTGGACCGCGACCATCAGGTCGTCGTACCACCGGGGGAGATCCGCCGGTCCCCGGTCAAGCGGCGGGTTGCAGAACTTCCACCAGAAGTAGACTTCCGGCGGATCCTGGACCGGGCCGATCTTAAGCGCATCGAGATCGGTGCGGTCGGTGAGGTAGATCGCCTCCGCGGGCCTTGCGATTTTCGACAGAGGCCATCCGGGGGCCAGCTCGCCGTTCAGAGCGAAGCTGGTCGCGCCGGCGTTCGACAGGCGGTCTTCGGGGCTGTGCCAGACCACCGAGTTCTTGAGATACGGCTTCAGGTGCGAGGGAAGATCGCCGCCTTCCAACCTCCAGTAGAACTCCCTGTATCCGGGCCAAAGCGGCCACCGATCCGGCAGATGCTCGTCGTAGTCGGCGGTATACATATGCAGGGCGGCGCCGACCTGCTTGAGGTTGCTCAGGGCAGTCGACTCCCGGGCGCTTGCGCGCGCCTTCGCGAAGACCGGGAAGAGGATCGCGACCACGACCGAGAGGATGGCGATCACCACCAGCAGCTCGATGAGGGTGAACGCGTCCATACCCGTACGGACAGGCTGGATGCCGGAATGGGCGGACGGACGGCGCGGCCCCGTCCGATGAACGGAAGCGAACAGCAACATGATTTTTCTCCGACCGGCGGATCCGGCTCCAGCGGCCCGCGCTCCCCACGGCGTGTTGCCGTGAGCCGAACCGCTGACCTTATGGTACCGGTGAAAAATGACGGAAAAGTGACGAAACGCCGCCTATTTTCGGTGGAGTTTCTTCGGTGTCGCCGATCTCGCCAGCGTCAGATGGGCGGACTGGGAAAACGCTGGGCCTCTACCCAGAAGCGCCCCGTGCGACCGACGACGTGATCGCCCCCTAATGGGCCCAGAACGGACCCATGGGGCGTGATCGTCGATAAGTCGAACCACATCCACGGGCATGGCTCGCTCGCGCCAGTGACTCACGCGAATTGCTTGATCCCAGAACGACCATGCTTTACCCAGTTAGGGGTCTTATAGACGAACTGCCCGGCGGTCGGTAGAAAACCTCAAAATAGTTCCCGTGGTCTCTTGACGCCAGGAGATTATTCGTTGTACAATTGTCGTACCTACAGTTGTAGAGACATGACGAGGGGACCACGATGAGCACTGCGTCTCTGGGAGACCAGGAACTGGCTCTGCTGCGCTATATTACCGAGAACGCGCCGGTCACGGTCGGTGAGGTGGTGGCGGGCTTCGGCGAGCCCACCGGGCTCGCACGCTCGACGGTGGACACCGTGATGGAGCGCCTGCGCAAGAAAGGCTATCTGGCCCGGCGGCGCCAGGACGGGATCTTCCACTACACCGCGACCGTCGCGCCGCACGAGCTGATGACCGGACTCGTGCGGCAGTTTGTCGACCAGACTCTCGCGGGATCGCTTCTGCCGTTTGTCACCTACTTCTCACAGCAGAATCGACTCTCTACAGCGGAAATGGCGGAGTTGGAGCGGCTGGTAGAAAAGCTGCAATCACCCAATACGGAGGCAGATCATGGGCAGCGCGACGTCGATCGCACTCTTGAATGAGAGTGCGGCCGGATGGGCGGAAGCCATCTGGCGGGCCAGTTGGCAGGGCGGAGCGCTTGCCGCGGCGCTCGCTCTGGCGCTTCGGGCGATCTGCTGTCGTTGGAGGCACTTTCCCTCGGCGTGGTCGTGCAGGCTCTGGTGGCTTGTCTGCTTGAAACTGCTCGTGGGGCTGTGTCCGATCTTCCTTGCCCTGCCGCTAATTCCCGCGCATTCCGGTACAGGAGCAATGACGCGAATGAACGCGGCTAGGCCGGGCCGTAATCCGGCAGCTGTGAGCCACGTCGTCGGCCCGCTCGAAGTCTCCTTGCCGCGCGCCGAGATCGAACTCGCCCCCACGGTTCCCCTGTTGTCCGTCTGCTCCTGGTTGTTTGCCGGTTGGATCGCAGGCGCCTGCGCCCTCGGCCTGGCTACCGCTCTTTCGTTTTACCGTCTCCACAAAATCGTGCGGAGTTCGACGCCCGTGTCGGACCCCGACATAGTGAAGATTGCGCGACACTGTTCGGAGGCGTTGTCCCTGCGCTCCGTTCCCCGCATCCTGCTTACCTCTGATGACCTCGGCGTGCTGACATTTGGTATCTGGAGTCCGGTCGTGCTGGTTTCGCGGCAAACGCTGGCCTGCTGCTCGCCATCTGAACTGCGAATGGTGCTGTTTCATGAGTTCTCGCATGTCCGACGACGTGATATCCGTCTCGGATTGGCGCCGCAGCTGACGCAAGTCCTATTCTGGTTCCATCCGCTCGCATGGCTCGCGAGCCGTGAGTTCTGTCTGGCGAGAGAGGCCGCGTGCGACGAGCAGACTCTCGTCGCACTGCGCTCGCCCGCCGAGGTCTATGCCCGTCTGTTGCTCAAGCTTGGAGCACGTCACTCACCCTGGATTCCGCTCTGCGCTCCGGGAGTATCGTCCCATTTTCGACTCTTGCATAGGAGGATTTCAATGTTGCAGCATGTCACCGAGGGCTCCCCGCGCCGTGTTCGACGCGGCATTATTCTGCTTTCATGCGTGGTCGGAACGGCGCTAATCGTGCCGTGGACCATCGTCAGCGCGCAGAATTCCGATCAGAAGCCGGCCGGCGCTACGTCAGGCACGATCGGCCGAACGGACGTCCCCGAGCGGGTCGTGCACGGTTCGGCAGCGGCCGCTTCAGCCACCGTAAGGAGCAGCGGCCTGAAGCAGTCCACGGCAGAGAGTAAAGGCGGGGCACAGTCACGCGGCATTCCCGCCGGACTGCCTTCAACCAGTAGCGTGAAGACCGATCCCAAGGGTAGTCACAGAGCGGCACTTGCAACCAGCATGACCGCATCGAGGCTTACGTTAGCAGGCTCACCAACTACCACGCTCGATTTCACCACGAGTGTGGCAAGACCGGAGTCGGAGCTTAAGACCCGAATCTTCCGGCTGAACTACGCCCAACCCGACGACATCACCAAGACACTGTCGACGTTGTTTGAAGGAGAGATGGGGAAGACGTTCAGGCTGGTCCCTGATCCTCGAACGAAGTCGATCATCCTGCGGGCTGGTCCAGAGAAGACCGAGGAGATCGCTCTCATCCTGCGGGAACTCGATGTCGAGCAGGCTGATGTCGTGCAAGCGGAAAGGATCCGAATCGTTCCTCTTCAGTTCGCGGAGGCAGCTGAGGTCGCGAAGACGCTCAACACTCTATTTGCAGAGCAGGCGCCCAGCAACGTCAAGATAGTCCCCATTGAGCGCACGAATTCGCTGATCATCCAGTCAAGCAACTCAAAGTTGGCCGAGATCATGGATGTGTTCCACCGCCTGGACGTCAGGAAGTAGCGCGGTCGTGCATTCCTCCGCGAGGAAGCACCCTGATGAAAGTCCAACAACACGCGCCATCTCGAGTAACGAGATGGCGCGTGTTGCGGTTCCTTTGGGCCTGGTTCGCCGCCGGTACGTGACTACGGTGCGATGTCGTCGGGCGTGTTTTCCTTGACGAGGCTGCTATTCAGCGTCAACGTGCCAGGCGAGTTGTAAATGCCTCCGCCCTGAGTTCCCGCGCTGTTTTTGGTAACATTGCTAGTGTTGAGCGTGAGGTTTCCGAAGTAGTTGTAGAGGCCGCCGCCCTTGTTGAGAGAGCTGTTGTTAGTGACAGGGCTGTCCGTCAGCATCAGTACGTCCCAGTTAAAGATTCCACCGCCGTCGACGGCAGCGCTGTTACCGGCGACTCGGCTTCTGATAAGTGTTACTGTTCCGGTACGATTTAGTAAGCCGCCACCCAGTTGAGCATTGTTGCCGGCGATGCGGCTATTAGTAAGTGTCAATGTGCCAAAGTTGACGATGCCACCACCGTCGCTGGAGGCGGTGTTGTCGGTGACGGGACTGTCCGTGAGCGTCGCTGAGGCGTAAAAGTTGTAGATTCCGCCACCGTATATAGCATTGTTGTGTTTAAAGTCGCTCGCGTCGATCGTCAGAGTGCCATAAACGTTTGCGATGCCGCCGCCGCCGGAGGACGGGCTGTTTGCGCTGTTTTCTGTGACGGGACTCCTCATGAGCGTGACATTGCCACTATAGTTGTCAATGCCGCCGCCCTCGGATGCGCTATTGGCGGTGACCGATGTATCCGTGAGCGTAAGCGGACCGGTAATGGTGAAGATTCCGCCTCCATACGAGGCATTGTTTCGGGCGACCTGGCTGCTGTTGAGCGTCATTGTGCCAT
>JBBQVV010000463.1:0-4930 GCA_038211235.1 Chthonomonadales bacterium
GATCCGCAGGAGTTGCGATTGACATCGTTTGCTCGTTATGGTAAAATTTGGCATTGCAATGCGGGTACGGGAATACTCTTTTGCGTACTCGCTTAACCGTATTATACCGCATCGTGCGGTATAATCACTAGTTCGGCGGCAGAGGTTGGAATTGCCCAGGATGTCGGTAGAAGTCTTCGGGGGCGTCGTTTTCGGCGCCTTGGTGTGTTACTGCAAGCCCTGATCGTTGATCGGCCCGCCAACTACGGCGCCCAATCAACCTAACCCGGGAGACCAATGATGAAGACGACTTGGATGCCTGTCTACCTTGCGGTACTTGCGTTAACCGCCTCCGCGCCAACTCCAATCTGGGCGCAGGAGCAGGATCCGAACCCCAAATCCCCCGAGCTGCGACTGAAGGATGAGAAGGATGCGAAAGTGAGCATCACGGCCAAGACCGCTGCGAACGACCCGCAGGAGAAGTCGGGCATGCCCTACAAGGAGTTTGCGATCCCGGTCGAGCCGGACAAGGTTTACACTCTCACTCGGGAGGGGTTACACGTGTGGCAGTACCTCCTCGACACCAACGGGAAAATACTTCAGATTGGGGGGCATAACGGGGACCGCCTGCCTCCCCTGAGTTGGAGCCATTACTTCCAAGTCACTGCCAAGACCGTGGTCTACGCTCGCATCCACACCGGCGGGCAGGTAGTCGGCGCGGAGTTCACGGTCACCCTGACCTCCCGGCCGGCCCCGAAGCCCGAGGCCATCACCCTCACAGACGGGAAGTTCGCGCGGGCCGACAATCTCAACGAGGCCGACGGGCTTTACATGGGCTCATCTGTCCAGAAGTCCTACCTCCTGACGGCCGAGAAGGGGCAGCAATTCACGGCGGAACTAGTGGACCAGAAACGGAAATCAGCAATCTTGCCTCTGGTCGTGGTGGATGGGGCGGGCAAAGAATTGGCGAAGTCGAACGGAGCGCAGACCAAGTTTGTGGCACCCGCAGACGGCACCTACCGCGTGATCGTCCACAGCGGGGGGACTGGATGGGGGGAGAGGGGCACGCGGCGCGCCCCCTTTCGCCACGAGTACAGCCTCTCGATTCGCAGGGAGTGAATGGACACCGTCGGTCAGGATCGAATCAGGGGCAACTAACTTATGGGAGGCATCTATGAGTCGCTATTTCGGTGTCGCATTGCTGGCGGTGGTTCTGTTGTTTCCGTCAGCGCTCTCCGCGCAGCCGGCTGCTCCAGACGTACCGAAGGAGATCGCCGTTCCGCCGGGTCACAAACTTCTATTCAAAGTCGAAGCCAAGGGAGTCCAGATCTACAAGGCCGTGGAGGGCAAGTCTGACAAGCTCAAGTGGGTATTGGAGGCCCCGTTGGCCGACCTGTTTGACGGCGACAAGAAAGCTGGTTCTCATTATGACAACCCACCCTCATGGGAAGCAGCGGACGGCAGCAAGGTCGTCAAGAGCGGAGAGGCGAAGGCGGTCCTGGCGCCTAACCCGAAGAAAGATATTCCCTGGCTGCTAGTCACGGTCAAGGCGGAGGAGGGCAGAGCCGGCATCTTTACCCCTGCGGCCTACATCCAACGGCTCAAGACCGAGGGAGGCCTGGCGCCGGCCGAGCTCCCGAAGCGAGCCGGTACGAAAGTCGGAGTCGCGTACAAGGCTGTGTACTATTTCTACGGCGAAGCGGAGTGAGTGCCGCCGAACCAGCCGTTGCAGCAGACGGGGCCGGCATTTCGGCCTTCCGAGGTACGATGTCTGGGCAGCCGGCCCCGCTGCTGAACTTCGTCGTTAGGCGCATGAGACGCTTTTCCCCATGAGTAACGCATCCAACGACAAGTCAGGCTGCCTTGGTTTGCTTCTACGGCTTTTTGGCATCGCGCCGTCATCGTCTGCGCCGGGGCCTTTGCCGTTCCGTCTGCGCGATGATTTTCTCTCCCCTGCCGAGATTTCCTTTTATCACATCCTTTTATCCTCAGCAGGCGATGGAGTTACCGTCTGCCCGAAGGTCAATCTCAACGACATCTTTTTTGTTTCTCGTCCCGACCAGAACCAAGCCGCGCGGAACCGGATTTCCCGCAAACACGTTGATTTCTTGTTGTGCGACAGCCGCTCGATGCGCCCTCAAGTCGGAATCGAGCTCGATGATTCCAGCCACTCTCGCGAGGACCGCCAGACACGCGATGCGTTTGTCCAGCAAGTCTTCGATGCAGCCGCGCTGCCATTGTTACGTTTTCCTGTGCAGCGTGCCTATAACATTGCCGAGATTGCATCTCGTCTGTCACCTTTCTCTGCCGGAGGTGCCGCCCCGCCGCCACTGTCGGTCTCGCTGGATACCACTTCTGCACCGACTTGCCCCAAGTGCGGTATTCCGCTGGTGATTCGCAGTGGCAGCCGCGGCAAGTTCTACGGATGCTCAAATTACCCCAAGTGCCGAGAGACTATTCCGATACCATGAACAAGCCCCAACCCAATGCGCCTAACAATGCGCTCCAGCGAACGGAGGCTGGCGGCCGGATTATTGGTTACTGATTCAGAAGGACGGCCGTGTCCTAATTCTGCCCGCGGGGCAGATTAATGAAGGGCTGGCCCGGCTCATCGCCGAGAAGATTCCGCCCGCTTCACCAAGGTAAACCTGCCGCGTTGATCCAGGCGCCCTTGCCGCACGCAGAGAGGTTTGCTCAGAGGGAGACCTTCATGGGGAAACCTTCACGGTCAGTATGGCCACCGGCGACTTGCGGACCGCAGTCGACATGGGCAATCTGGCTGCAACGCACTTCTATGATCTGACCTGCGATGCAACATCAAGCCCAATTATCAGCGTGCTCCTATGAAGCTGCTCGGGCTTGGCGGCACCGGAATCAGGTCGTCGAATGAGGTGAGGTCCGCGACGGAAGCGCGCACGTATTCGAGGCAACGCTCGGAGTCCGGCGTCGAGCGCTCCGGCAGCTCCCGCAACAATGTCGACAATGTTTCAATCCGAGACCGTCCATATTGGCGATGACCCGCGAACTTTTGTCATCGAAGGCGTGCTGGATTCTGGCACGATTGAATATGGCATGCTCATGGTCATTGGCCTCAACCGATCCTTCAGCATGACGGTTCCAATCACCAACGTCCTCACCATAGGCGCAGATCGGTGGCGATCGGTTCTTAACTTCAAGGATGTTGACTGCAAGGATGTTGACTGCAAGGATGGTGACGGTGCCCAGTTCCTTGAGACTATGGACAAATCACAAGAATCGCTTGAAATAGTTCCATCGACAGACGGTTAGCAACCTGCCAATCGGCTGGCGTCTGCGGGAAATGAGACATTGATTCGCGAATGCTCTCGACCCATAAACGCGCGGGCGAAGAGAATCAGCCCCGCGACTCCTCTCGGAATCGCGGACCCGTTCAACTGACCACTGATCACTGACCACTGATCACTGACCACTGACCACTGACGACTGCCTTTAATACCGGTACGAAGCGGGCTTGTACGGACCATCCACCTGCACGCCGATGTAGTCCGCCTGCTTCCGGGACAGCGTCGTGGGCTTCGCGCCGATCTTCTCCAGGTGCAGACGCGCCACCTCATCGTCCAGGTGCTTCGGAAGCGTATATACGCCCACCTCGTACCGGTCGCGATTCTTCCACAGGTCGAGCTGCGCCAGCGTCTGGTTCGAGAAGCTGTTGGACATCACGAAGCTCGGATGGCCCGTCGCGCAGCCCAGATTCACCAGCCGGCCCTCCGCCAGAATGAATATCTCATGGCCGTCCGGGAACGTGTACTTGTCCACCTGCGGCTTGATGTTCGTCTTCACCACGCCCGGCGCGTTGTTCAGCCGGTCCACCTGAATCTCGTTTTCGAAGTGGCCGATGTTGCAGACAATCGCCTGGTCCTTAATCTTCGCCATATGCTCCAGCGTGATGATGTCCACGTTGCCCGTGCAGTTCACATAGAGGTCCGCCGTGCCCAGCGTATCCTCGATGGGCGCGAATCTCGGATACCAGCTTGGCCACGACTTGGATTGCGGTATAATCGAATATCGGAATTCGTCAATTGCACAGTGTAACTTTCCCAAACAATTTACCATGCCTGTCCAGTTCGAATGGGACGAGGATAAGGCGAGACGTAACGTCGCCAAACACGGTATCCCATTTGAAGAGGCCGTAACCGTGTTTGACGACGTGCTATCGCTGTCCATTCCAGATCCGTCGCACTCCGATAATGAAGAGCGGTTCGTACTCTTGGGCTCGTCCGTTAATCGAAGGCTAATCGTTGTGGTGCATACCGAACGAGGCGATACCTTCCGAATCATCAGCGCGCGTATCGCGACTCGACGTGAACGGCAGAATTATGAAGAAGGCTATGAACAACACTGATCCCGACATGCTTCTTGAGTACGACTTCAGCAAGGGTACACGAGACAAGTATTCGGAACGGATGAAGCAAGGCAGCAATGTGGTCGTACTCGCCCCCGATGTTGCGGCGCTGTTCCCGGATTCGGACTCAGTCAATGCCGCGCTTCGGGCGCTAATGGACGCGGCACAGCGCACTGTCAAGCAGAACGCAAGGTAACAAGAATCAACCCCGCATCTCCTCTCGGAACCGCGGGCTGGTACTCACGCCTCACGCCTTTTACAACCTAACATCGATACTATTCAGGCTTGTACCGACTCTCGACCGACGCGCCGATGTAATCGGCCTGCTTCCGGGACAGCGTCGTCAGTTTTGCGCCGATCTTCTCCAGGTGCAGTCTTGCCACCTCTTCGTCCAGGTGCTTCGGAAGCGTATATACGCCCACCTCGTATCGGTCGCGATTCTTCCACAGATCAAGTTGCGCCAGCGTCTGGTTCGAGAAGCTGTTGGACATCACGAAGCTCGGATGCCCCGTCGCGCAGCGCGGGTTCACCAGCCGGCGCTCCGCCAGCATGAATATCTCATGGCCGTCC
>JBBQVV010000464.1:0-4909 GCA_038211235.1 Chthonomonadales bacterium
CGATCTCCTCGAAGTTGAAATCTCCGTCGGCTGTCGTATAGTTCTCAGAGAAGCGCAGCTCGTGGTCCGGCTGCTGCCCGAGCGCCTGCGCGGAGATGACCGCGAGACCCTTCGCGCGCTTCAGGGCCTGCTCCAGGCCGTCCGCGACGCGAGAGCGGCTCATGTCCGCCTTCATGATGAGGCGGTCGATAACGATCTCGATCGTGTGCATCTTATAGCGCTCAAGCATTGGAATCTGCTCGCTTAGATCCACCATCTCGCCGTCGATGCGCGAGCGGACATATCCCTCCTTGAGAATGTCCTCGAGATCCTTGCGATACTCGCCCTTGCGGTCTCGCACGATCGGCGATAGGATCAGAAAGCGTGTGCCCTCCGGAAGCGCCATGACCCGATCCACCATCTCCTCGATGCTCTGCTTGATCAGCGGCTCGCCCGTCTTGGGATCGTGAGGGACGCCGATGCGCGCAAATAAGAGGCGCAGGTAGTCGTAGATTTCGGTAACCGTGCCGACGGTGGAGCGGGGGTTTTTGCTCGTCGATTTCTGATCTATCGAGACCGCCGGGCTGAGCCCGTCGATCTGGTCGACGTCCGGCTTGTCGTGCTGCCCGAGGAACTGGCGAGCATAGGCGGAGAGGCTCTCGACGTAGCGCCTCTGTCCCTCCGCGTACAGAGTATCGAAGGCAAGCGAGGACTTTCCGGATCCGCTCAGGCCGGTAATGACAACCAGCCTATCGCGCGGGATATCGATGTTGATATTCTTGAGGTTGTTCTGTCGGGCGCCGCGGATCCGGATCACGTTCCGGCCGGTTAGGCTCTCATGCTGCGACTCCATTGTGGCCAGTCGGGAGACCGCGATCTCCTCCTCCTTAGCGGCTGCCGTGGCGATATCACCGGCGTCGCGCGGCGATCGCCCCTTGCCTGTACTACCCGATCGCTTTCTTACTTTCTGGTCCATTCCTGCTATCCTCGGGCCGCGCCGACAAGCTAATCGCATGAGAAACATGCCGACGAAATTCTAGCATATTTCCGCTGTCGAGTCCAGCTTACAGGATTCTCAGCCGGACAAACGTAACCAGAGCGAGATACGGATTCGTCCACGAGTTGGGGGATTATAGACGAAGATGATGGGACCGATGCGAGGCATGCCGACCGGACCGCCAAGGCCGATCAAGAAGACGACGTTGGGGCGGATCGCGCGGACGTTTGTTCCATATAAACAGGAGATGGTCTGGACGACGCTCGCCGTTCTGGCGTCCGCGACGCTGGGGTTGCTGCCGCCGTTCTTCCTGCGGATCATGGTCAATCAAGGCCTGCTTGGCCGCAGTCTGGACGTGGTGACCCGATATTCGATCTGGACATTGCTCGCCACGATTCTCTCGGTGGCATTCGCGCTTGGATACAGCTATCTGAGCATCGTCGTCGGACAGCGCATCATGCGGGACCTGCGCAACGAGCTGTACGAGCACGTCCAGGGCATGTCTCTTCGTTTCTTCACCGGCACGCGGACCGGGGAGATCCAGTCTCGGTTGGTAAATGATGTCGGCGGCATCCAATCTGTTGTGAGCGATACCGCCGCGAACGTCCTTTCGAACGGCACAACCGTGGTATCGACTTTGGCGGCGATGATCTACATGGACTGGCGGCTGACTCTGCTCTACGTGGGAGTCCTGCCGTTCTTCGCGTTCATTGCGACCAAAGTGGGCGCGATGGCGCGCGGCGTGCGCGGCAGCACGCAGGCAAAGCTGGCCGATCTCAGCGCTACGATGCAGGAGACGCTTTCGGTGTCCGGAATACTCCTGACCAAAGTCAGTGGACGGCGCGCTCTCGCGCTGCAAAAATTTACCGGGGAGAACCAGGCGCTGACGGAGCTGCAGATCCAGCAGGCGATGATCATGCGCTACTTCTTCAATCTGATCGGGCTGACGTTCTCACTTACGCCGGCGCTGGTCTACTGGCTGGCGGGATGGCTGCTCGTGGCGCGCGGCGACCAGCACCTGTCCCTGGGGACCATCGTGGCGTTCACCGCGCTGCAGTCGCGGCTCTTCTTTCCTCTCACGGGGCTGCTCAGCGTGCAGGTCGAGGTGACGAGCGCGCTGGCGTTGTTCGACCGTATCTTTGAGTATCTGGACCTGCCGCAGGAGATCGTGGATTCGCCGGACGCGATCTCGCTACCGCCGGATAAGGTTCGCGGCGAGGTCGGTTTTGAGAACGTGCGGTTCCGCTATGAGTCCACACAGGAGGCGCCCAGCCTCGACGACATCACGTTTACCGCTCTGCCGGGGCAGCTCGTTGCGCTAGTGGGCGCCTCGGGAGCGGGCAAGACGACCCTGACGTACCTGATCCCGCGACTCTATGATGTGGAGGCCGGCAGCGTTACGATCGACGGCGTCGACGTACGTAAGATTCGGCTCGACTCGCTGGGGGGCCTGGTGGGCGTGGTGACGCAAGAGACCTACCTGATCCACGACACGATCCGAGCTAACCTGCGCTACGGCCGTCCGGACGCGAACGACGAGGATCTTGTTAGCGCCGCGAAAGCGGCGGCGATCCACGATCACATCGCTTCGCTGCCGGAGGGCTATGATACCGTGGTGGGAGAGAGAGGATACAAGCTCTCCGGCGGAGAGAAGCAGCGGATCGCCATCGCCCGCGCCATCTTGAAGAATCCCCGGATCCTGATCCTCGACGAGGCCACGTCGGCGCTCGACACACAGTCCGAACGATTGATCCAGAGCGCGCTAGAGCCCCTCATGCGCGGCCGAACGACGTTCGCCATCGCGCACCGTCTATCGACCATTCTGTCCGCGGATCTCATCCTGGTCATGCAAAAAGGGCGCATCGTGGAACGCGGCACTCATGAGGCGCTGCTTGCACAGGAGGGAGTCTATTCTCAGCTCTACTCGGTCCAGTTCCAGGATATCGAATTGTCCGAGCCGGAGGCTGTGCCGGCCGGGTGAGGGAAGCGTGAAGATGACATCCCTCCATTGGCCGGATGGCTTCGACCCCGATCGGGACGTCTCCCGTTGGGAACGAGGTGGTGCGCCCGCCTTCGTAGAGGCGGCGCTCGCGAAACATCTCACGCTGCGCGACGAGCCGCCAGCAGGAGTTGAGCGCGACGCTGCCGCCGGGGTATCGCTCTTCGGTAGAGCATAGGCTTGCGATATTGCCCGTCGACAACACCATTCGCGCCGATATCGCTGTGACGGGTCGGACATCGGACCGCAAAACATCGGACGCAGGAGCGGCAATCGCGGAACGAGGAGCGCCCACTGGTTTTGCCCGCGCGCTCTCCGCGGACGTTTACGAGTAGTATGTCGAGATCCGCACGGTCGGTTCGGAGTGGTGCCTCGTCACCATCGTCGAGGTGTTGAGCCCGTCGAACAAGGCGCAGGGGAGTTGGGGCTGGAAAGATTACAAGCATTAGCTGCGCGACGTGCTTTACAGCGACGTCCACCTGATGGAAATCGATCTGCTCAGGAACGGGGCGCATGCGGTCGCCGCTCCCCTGGTGGGCCTGCCGTCTCGCGATGAATGGGACTACATTGTCTCGCTGTACCGGGCTCTGGACCGTTCCCGATTCCCATACTGGCTGGTCTACCTGTCTGAGAGGCAGCCTGAGTTGCAGGTGCCCTTGCTGCCAGGAGACCCGGATGTGATCCTGGACCTCCAGGCCGCCTTCGATCACGCGTTTCTGGCCGGTCGATACGCTGGGGCCGATCAGAAGACGGTCCTTTACAATGTGAGAACTGAAGCCACAACGAACACCGCGTTGTCCGACGATTTCCAGGGCCTCATCCTCCATTACGCTAGCGAAGCGTGGCGAATCTCTCCAAATGGCAGCCTGCTCCTGGGATTAGGCCGGGAGCGGATAGTCGTGGGCTCGGACGGACAAACGGTTGCCCATTCACAGAGTCTAGGTTATCAAGCCAGATGGTCTACGGACAATCTGAGCTGGATTGAATGGGATCGCCGCAATGCAGGCACGGTATACCGCATCTGCCACATGGCAGGCGCCGGAATATCCAAAGCTGTACACCGAACTGACGCCTCGATGCCCGGCCAGTGGTAAGTAGTCGGCATGACCAATGGCAGCCGAGCCATATTTGTCACTCCGGAATACCAGAGCTTGGCGCTTAGCACGGTACTCAAGGTTCGGACGATTCCGATTGGACCGTCGATTCACCCTTGTAGCGACATCCCGTTCAAAGTACCTAATCTACTCCTGCTCACCGTTGCCGCATTATCGCAAGATGGGACACAGATATGCTGGCTTGTATTGACGACGCGAGACAAGGATAGCGGTCAGGAAATTCGGAAGCTTGCGGCAACGATCTGGGTCACGTCAGCGAACGGTCAACATCCGCGCGCGGTTATTTCATTTCCGGTTCCTGACGGGGGCGAATCCCTCTACTCTCATCAGAGACGCCCAATCAATTTTCCGGACGATGTACAATGGGTACCAGGAGGCCGCGCGGTCAGTGTCAATTGGAACGGACGAATCGAGACGGTAGATATTCCCCGCTTCGACGTAACCACTATCAAGCCGGGTCCAGTGACGCGCGAGGAGCGGTAAGGGATGCGCTCCATCGGCGGATTAATCGGCTGTAACCACGCCTTCACGAACTCCTCGACCGCAGTGGTATCTACATTATACTGGCTCTATCGCGAACTGACTTGGCCGGCCCGGTGCCGCCGCGTATATCCGAATATTACCCCGTCCGGCAGGCGGCGTAGTAGCGGCAGGCGATAGGTCCGCTCCAGGTCGCCAACATTGAGAAGGTAGGCATGAGGCTCGCCGGGGAGGAAAACCACGATCGCGCCGCTGCGGACGGCATCCTGAAGCGCGGCGGCCTCTCGGTCCAGGTTCGGATTCGGCGCGAGGCTGGTCGGTGAGAACTTGGTCGGCAGG
>JBBQVV010000465.1:0-4902 GCA_038211235.1 Chthonomonadales bacterium
AGTGCAAATGTGAAGGAGATGACGCCATCTGTGTCGATGCCCATTAGTTTGGCCGCTTCGATGTCGTGGGAGATCGCTCGCATCGCCTTGCCCCTTCGCGTAAAAAGGACGACATATCGCAAGGCAGCCATTAACAACAGCGAAAGCACAAGAATCGCAAGTTGGCTCGTTCCGACCTGCACACCGCCGGGCAGCGCGATGTTGCGCTCTGGAACGATGTTGCCGACGAAGTTCGGATTGGCTCCGAAGACTAGAAGGCCACCGTTCTCTAAAAGCAGGGACACCCCGATGGCGGTGATGAGAGCGTTCAGCCGTGACGATGTCAGCACGATACGACTGGCGAGCCATGAAAAGAGCGGTCGCAGTATAAACCCGAGCACGAGGCCGATTGCGGCCCAGATCGCCAGCCCCTTTAGTGTAGTGAGCGGCGCGTAGTGAGCCGCCACCGGCAATGCGACTCCGAGACCCCAGAAGTGCGCGTCGGCTGTCTTTAGTCCGTTCCGTAAGGGACGGTATGCAAAGCGCTCGATCACGATGCCAAGCACAGCGCAAATGACCATTACCATTACTAACGATACGAAGGCAAGTGCGACGTTTCTGCCTGCGGACTCCGGATGCGTCGTCAGATCCTGAAACGGCAGCCAACGCGAACACGAATAATAACCCATGAACGCGCCTACCATATAGACATCGCCATGCGCGAAGTTGATCAGACGCAGAACGCCGTAGACCATGGTGTAGCCGAGGGCGATCAGCGCGTATAGACTGCCAAGTTGTATGCCGTAGATGAGGTTTTGAACGGCAGCCTGCATTACTGCCCGACCTGCTCCGGAGTGTATGTCTTGAACACCTTGAAGGCGTCGCCCTTAATCTGAAAGACAAGCGCGGACTTCCTGGCGTTTCGATTTGCGTCGATCGTGATCTTTCCCGTGACCCCCGGAAAGTCCTTCGTCTCGGCTATCGCGTCGCGGATACCCGGACCGTCCAGTGACTTTGCGCGCTTGAGGGCGTCAATTAACACCTTACCCGCATCATATCCCAGGGCTGCGAGAGCGTCCGGATCCTGCGAGTTCTTGGCCTTGAATGCCGCGACAAAGGCCTGCGTCGCTGGATCCTTAAGCTCCGTGGCGAAGTAGTGATCGGCGAAGAAGGAGCCCTCCAGAGCCGTTCCAGCGCCTCCAATCAGCTTCGGCGAGTCCCACCCGTCTCCGCCGAGCAGAGGGACGTTGAGTCCCACGTCCTTCGCGTTCCGGGCAATTGTCCCCATTTCAGTATAGTAGCCGGGAACAAGGACCGCATCGGGGTTCCCTGTCTTAAGGCTGTTTAGCTGCGCCTTGAAGTCGGTATCTCCGCTCTGATAAGTCTGGACGCTCGTCACCGTTCCACCTATCTTAGTAAACTCCCGGGCGAATACGTCGCAAAATCCCACACTGTAGTCACTCTTAATGTCCTTGAAGAGCGCAACACGCTTGTATCCCTGGTCGTGAGCAAATGTTGCATCCACCGCGCCTTGAAAATCGTCCGTGAAGCATACACGAAATACGAAGTTACTGTTCTGCGTTACTTTTGGGTTTGTGGATGACGGGCTAATCATCGGGACCTTGTACTGATCGCAAACCGCGCCTCCACGCATGCTGCGAGTGCTTGCGACCTCGCCCAACACGGCTACTACCTTGTCCTGCGTGATCAGTTTTGTAACAACGGATTGGGCCTGATCGGGTTTGCTCGCGTCATCCTCGGTAGTGAGCACGATCTTCTTCCCGGCGACGCCACCGGCGGCGTTCACCTCATCGATGGCCATCTGAATGCCTTGGTGCGTCGACTGGCCAAACGTTGCAGTGTCTCCGGTCAGCGAAGCATACTCGCCCACCTTGATTTCTGTTGCTGATGCTGGGTTTGCGGTTGTTTTGTCCTTGCAGCCAACCAGCGACAGCGTAGTGCAACCAAGCAAGACTACCGCCGCCGCGCGCTCGAGCGTCTTCCCGAACGAGGCAGGTGAATGTAGGTGAGCCATATGTGCGGTGTCCTCCCAACAGATGTGAAGCGTAAAGATCCTTGCGGTCGGAGTCATGTACGCAGCCGTTTTGAAAGATCGGAGATGTGAGCGGGTGACGCTCCGCAGCAGCCTCCGATAATCGTTGCGCCCGCCTCTGCAACTCGGGCGCCAACATGCGCGAAGCGCCCAGGATCGACCGGATACTGCCAGCGGAACTCGCCGGCGCGTTTTGGAGTGCCGGCCGACGGCTGGATGAGTAGCGGCGAACTCGTCACTCGCCTCATTCGTCGGGCAATCGAGACGAACTGCTCGGGCGCCTGGCCGCAGTTAGCGCCAATGACCTGCGCGCCGAGGCTTTCAGCTACGACAGCAAACTCCTCCGGGGTCGTCCCGTCCGCCATGATGCAGCCATCGCCGAAATGAGCTGTAATTGCAAGGATTTGTGGACTAAGCCGCATCGCGAACCTTGCTGCGGACTGCGCTTCCACGACTGTTGTGCATGTTTCGACAAGCAAGGAAGTGGGCCGACTACCGGCACGTACCGGTAAATCTGGCGACGTCTCGTATGTTTTCGGAAACACTCGTCCAGGTATGCACAGCCACACCCCCACTTCGCGGTCACACGAAAGCACCGTTTGAATTGCAATCTCCACACCAGCACGAAAGGCGGATAACCAGTCCGCAGCGCAGTCCAGGCCAAACGTGTTCGTGGAGATGAAATGTGCGCCCGCCGCGATATAAGCCTCATGAATATCGCGTACCATCTCGGGTCGCGATAGGTTCGCCCGCATGGTCTCGTTTGGAGGAACCCCAAGCTCTATCAGTTCACTACCGAACCCTCCATCGGAGACTAGTGGAGGGCATGAGCGCGTCAATTCCCAGAATCGTTCAGAGGATAACAGAGGCATTCAACTCATATTCCCGCAAGGGTCCGCTCGAAGATCGCCTGCAAGATGTCGATACGATTGAGGGTGCCAACGACCTCACTGAATTCATTTGTTACTGGCAAGCGAGTATAGTCGTTGACAAAAAGCAACCGAGCAACTGTTTCGACGTCACCGTCCTCGGAGACAGACAACACATGACCCTGCATCGCGGCGGATACGCATCGCGTCGCTGCATCGGCCGAATCCAGCCGCGGTAAATGCGAATCGCTGTCCTGTTGAGCAGGACGCTCAGGTGCTGGCTTGCCAAAAACGTTCTCGATGATATCGGTTTCGGCGATCACTCCGCACAAACGGCCCTCGGAATTCACGACCGGCATACTGTCCACCTGATAGATATCCATCAGATCGACGGCTTCACCCAGCGACGCCTCGGGCGTGGTCTTGACAACGTGAGTCTTCATCAGGTTCCGTGCTTGCATTTCACCGAATAGAATAGCACAAAAACCGAGCCATGCCTCTTCACGCAGCACCGTTCGAGCAAACATTCGATCTGTCGCAGCGAAGGATCTAACGTCTGAGATACAGAGACGGACGTATCTGTCCGCGTGAATCGTCTACAGAGTAGAGACTGACATGGAAGAACGGGCGAAGCAGATGTGGAAACTCGTGGACTTTACGTAGGGGTGATACCAGGCTGGGATACCTTACGTCCCACCAGTGCTCGCGCCAGTCGCCTCCGTCGAGCATTACAATATATCTAGGAGGCGATGCCTGTTCCACGACTGGGCCGTCATTACAGAGAGACGAGATTACATTTACTGCCTTGAAACGGTTGTTCAAGCAAAGTCCAGGAGCTAGTGCTCCGATCAATGTACAGTGCGCGGGAAGATTGGCCGCGAGCCATCGATCCGCCTGCTTCTGCCGGTAGCTCAAATGCAGCAGCCAGTCGGAGGACCAGTATCCGTTGACGATGGCCCAGAGTAGTAACCCTGCGATCCACACACCTGGCTGCTGCACGGAATGGATCGACCGGTGAGTACGCGGCCGCGGCTTTACGCGCTGAAGCGCCGAACCAATATAGAGGGCGGCCGCGATGCCACAGAAGAGCACATACATGTCTCTTGCGCTAATCAGGACCAGACGCGATCGCAGGGCCTGTCCCGTCAGGCAGATCAGGTAACTGCCTAGCAATGCGAGAGCGACCTTACGGTCAACAATGCCGGATAATATTCGAGGTGTTTCAAAAAGAGCGTAGGCGGATAGAGCGGCCATTGCCGGATAGAACAGAACGAAATAGCGGCTCGGGCCGTAGTTTACGCAGCACAAAAAGATAAAGTAGACCGCCATCCAGCCAGCGACTAGCTCTAACACGGGACGAGATCGTTCCGCTGTCCGCACAAGCGGACCCGAATTCGGACGATTCTGCCACGGAGAGATTGTGGTGGCGGTCCACGCAATGCATGCTGCAGCGAGACAGAACTGAACTGGAGAGTGTCTCATGAGATATGGCATCGCCCCACGCTGGTAGTCAAACAGGCACGATTGGATATTGTGTTGCAGTCTCAGCACAGACCCCGGAAGCAATAACTCAATGACATAGTACCGATTGATTCGCTCGATCTCGGAGTGGTGCGGTTGGTACCAGGCGATGAAAAAGACGGCGAGGCTTACTGCGATTCCAGATGCAAGCGCCATCAGGTATTGCAGCCGCAACTCGATGGTGAGGCCAGACGCACCTCTCCATACCGCGACCGCGAAGCACGGTATCACGAGTGCGGTCAGACCTCTCGTTGCATAAGTCAATCCCAGGAGACATCCACACAGGAACGTCCATCCGAGCTGGCTGTTGCGAATCCTGCATAGATCTGGACCTGATACCGAGTCGATTTTGCTCGGGCTCGGCTGTCCACCAACCAGCGCAAAGAGACAGCATATCATCACTGCGCTGGCGGGAGTGTCCATAAGCGCCAAGCGGTTGTTGTGTACGTTGATGTTTTAGAGTACAAGAAAAAGCGTTCC
>JBBQVV010000466.1:0-4893 GCA_038211235.1 Chthonomonadales bacterium
TGGTCCAGCAGCACCAGATCCCAGTCTGCTCCGGTATCGAAAGCGTCCAGACCTTCGTTGCCGTCGGCCGCGACCTCGACGCTATGTCCTTCGTGCTGCAGGGCCAGCCGGATCATCATGCGTATGTTATGTTCGTCATCCACTACCAGAATGCGCGCCATCCGAGTGATCCCTCTCTTTTCCTTCAACCTCATGCCCGACTGGAAGCGCGAATGTAAACGTACTGCCGCGTGAGGCTTCGCTTATAACCGCGATATTGCCGCCATGCGCGCGTACGATCGACTGCGCGATAGAAAGCCCCAGACCCGCTCCGCCTTGTGTGGCTCCGGGAACCTGCACAAACCGCTCAAAGATGTGGTCCAGGTAGGCCTTTGAAATCCCGACGCCCGTGTCCTGTACCTCAAAAGCAACCGCGTCGCCCACGTGACTTGCCCGTACGATAACGTGCCCTGCCTGTGGCGTGTGTCGGATTCCGTTGCTGATCAGATTGACCAGCACGCGGACGATCTGCGCGCGATCGACTGGAATCGAGGGCAGGTCATCCGGTACCTCGTTCACTAGCAAGACGCCCTTGACCGCGGCTTGAGAGGCTACGGCCTGAAGCGCCGCGTCGCTCAGCTCTCGGGGAGATACAAGAACAAAGCTCGGGGGGGTTACGCCCGCCTCGAGGCGCGTTATATCCAACAGATCGCGCATCATCCTCTCAAGCCGGTCCAAATCCTCTTTCTGCGCGTCGACTACCTGTTTCTGTTCCGACGTCAGCTCTCCAACCGCGCCCTCCTGAAGCAGCTGTACGGACAATAGGAGGGATGTGACCGGTGTCCGCAGCTCATGGGATGCCACGCCAATGAATTCGGTCTTCAAGCGATCCAGTTCTCGCAGGTGGGTGATGTCTTCGAGCACTGCTACCGCACCCAGCAGGCCGGCATCATCACGCATTGGTGTGGCCCGCAGACGGTAGGTCCGCGGCGCGCCATCGGTTTGCAGCGTAACGAACCCTGCCTCATCTTCCTCCGCCGAGATACGCTCCTGGTGAATGGCGCGATCTATAGCCTCCACGATTCGCGCCTCCCGCACCGCCTGCGATGCGGGACGTCCGATGCCATGCTCCTCCGGCCCGAAGAGCCAGGCCGCGGCCCGATTCCAGTGCAGGATCACTCCAGTGGCGTCGGTCACGACGACCGGATCGTAGAGGCTCTCCAGGGCCGCGTCCGACATCCGCTCCGCGCGATGCAGCCGCTGCTCTTCCAGCAGCCAGGCCTCGCGAAGTTTCTCGCTCATCCGGTTGAAGGCGTCGGCAAGGACGCCGATCTCGTCGCTGCGGCGGAGCTCGATACGCTGATTTAGATGTCCAACGCCGATCTCTTCCGCCTGCCGGGCCAGTGACCGCAGCGGAATCAGAGCCGCGCGGGTCATGCGCGCCGCGGCGAACATGGCGAGAAGCAGAGCGCCTACCGTCACGACGACCGCGGTCAGCGTCGCACCCCGGGCCTCATTTTCCGCCAGAACGCTTGCTCTGTTGATTGCATCCTGATTCAATTTGAGGACGTCTTGCGCGCGATCCTTCACGCCCTTAAAGCCAGGCTCAAGCGTCGCAAAGTACGTCTGGCTGTACGCGTCGGCCTGCTCTTTGGTCGTCGGCGGTTCGGAGCTGAGCAGCTTTTGAATCTGTTGTGAATAAGCGGCGAACCGATCGCGGATATCGTCGGCCATCTGCTGCTCTCCAGGCTCGGTTATATTGTGCGCTTCCACCTGGTATGCCTGTTCGAACTTGAGCCGGTTCTCCTCATATTGGTCGCGCGCCTTCCTCGCGTTACCGGTCAGGAAGAACGTCGCGGCGCTGTCCTGTCGTTCGAGGGTCTCCTTCATATCTTGCGCGGCGACCACACTGGCATAGTTGTCCTTCAGGATCCGGTGGATCGAGCCGCCGAGACGGGCGAAATTTACGATTGCTCCAACCATGACGATGAACATCAGGAAGACCAGCACCAGGTGGCTTACCAGCAGTTGTACGCGCAGATTTCCCATAGGTCCCGTCACGGTCACGGAGCAATTCCAGTATTATCAAGAAGCGCGAACCAGCAGGCCCGTATCGCTCCGCTGAAGCTGGTTGACTCCTAATGTTCCGGCGCGTGCTTTGCGAGGGCAAGCAGTTCGGCATCTATGCGGGACGCGATCTCATGCCAGTCCTCGTCGTCGAGCCATCCCAGCCGGGCAGATTCCTGATATGCGCTCTTTTCGCCTAACAGAGCCTGGCGACCGGCATAATTGGCGTGCTGTACGATGGAGGTCTTGAAATCTGGCTGAGCCGCGTCCAGTGACGCTTCCATGCTCGCCAGACGATCAAGATACTTTCTCATCATCATCTCAACGGCCCAACTCGGATGGGACTCCATGGCCCGTACCTTTTCTAGCTCCACCAGGGCGGCGCGGCATGCAATCAGGTCGCTCATGAGACGCCTCTTGTCCGGCGGCTCGGTCGACGCTGTTTCCGTAACGCCCAACCGCGCCATCAGCGGTCCGATGGTAAATCCCTGTCCTAACAGCGAAAACAGCACGACGCCGAATGTCGCGGCCACCAGGGTTTCGCGCTGCGGAAAGTCCTGTCGCAGACCGAGGACGAGCGCCATGGAGAGCGCGCCCCGGAGACCTCCCCACCAGAGAACGTGCTGCCACGACCGAGGAACTCCTCCGTTCAGGCGGTTGACGAGAAGGGACAGCGGGTATATGGCAGCTCGTCCGACCAATACCGCAATGACGGACCATAGAACGATGCCGAGCTTGTCGGTCCAGCGAACGTAAGCGACTTCGATCCCGATCAGCAGAAACACCAGCGTATTCACGACAAAGCCGGCGTACTCCCAGAAAGCGGTCACGGCAAGTCGCGTCCCAGGCGACATCGCCGTCTGCATTCCGTAGTTGCCGATCACAAGTCCCGCCGCGACCACCGCCATTACGCCGGAGACGTGCACGGCTTCCGCGCATAGATAGGATCCGAACGCGACAACGGTCGTCAGCATGATCTCTATGAGGTGATCGTTCACCTCGAAATGGATACGCGAGGCCATTGCGCCAATAGCTGACCCTACCGCGGCTCCGCCCAGAATCAGCACGATAAACTGCCAGACGCTTGCGGCAATGGAGACATGTCCGCCCGCCGCGATTGTCAGCGCCACGATGAAGAGGACTGCGGCTACTCCGTCGTTGAACAGGCTCTCGGCCTCCATGATGAGCGTCAACCGCCTGCCTGCGCCGAGCCGCTTGAAAATAGCCAGTACTGCGATCGGATCTGTCGCTGAGATCAGGGCGCCGAATACCATCGCGACGGGAACCGGGACTCCTATCGCCCAGGCGACCAGCCCGCCCACGATCCACGTCGATAGGAGAGTTCCGCCAACGGTATAGATGAGGATGGGCTTCCAGTCGAGGCGGAGTAAAGGCACGCGCAGATTGATTGCAGACTCGAACAGCAGCGGCGGCAGGAAGACTGTGAACACAAGCGCCGGCCCGAGGTGTACCTGCGGCAGGACGTGCCGGATGCCCAAAGCAAGCCCTGTCATCACCAGCGCCAGGGCGTAAGGAACTCTTACCCGACGCGCGATCAACGCCACGACAAAGGCAATCAGCAGCAGCCAGAAGATCTGTGTGACGTTCAATCCACTCTGGTTCATGATAACAGGGGCGATCCGATCTAGTTACCGCATCAGCACTGGTCGCGATCCGCGGCTTGCGAGCCAGGATGATGTTCGTCATAGCAGGCACAATATGCTGCAGGACCGTACAGTAATGTTCAAGGCAACGTCGCCCGGGTTTCATCAGAACTCGCTCCATCTGCATTTGTGGATGTTGCCGCGGGCGCCGCGCCGGATTTACCCGGTGCGGCCGCATCGAGCGCAATGTTTACTTTCAGCACGTTCACGCACGGTTCGCCGAGGAACCCCAGCTGGCGGCCCTCTGAATTGGACGCGACAAGGCTGCGAACCTGCTCCTCCGCCAGGCCGCGAGCCGTTGCCACGCGCTTCACCTGTCGATCGGCGTTGGATGGCGTGATGTGCGGATCCAGGCCGCTGGCGGACCGGGTGACCGCGTCCGCGGGCACCGGCGCGTTGTCCGCCAGGCTGTTCTCTTTGCGGTAGGCGACGGCCAGGTCCTTGATCCCGTCGAAGTTGCCGGGATCGTCCCTGCCGTCCGGAAGCTTCTTGTGGATGCCGTTGATCAGTTTATCGCTTGTCGGTCCCAGGTTGGTGCCGCTCGAGTTCGCCCCGTCATAGCCGTTGCCGGCTGCCGACGGACGGGGATGGAAATACCCCGGCGCGGCGAAGCTCTGTCCGATGAGCTCGGAGCCGATGACCATGCCGTTCTGTACGATCAGGCTGCCGTTTGCTTGGTGCGGGAAGATCACTTTCGCAATCCCGGTAACGACCGCCGGAAAGACTAGCCCGGTCAAAACTGTAAAGACCAGCACGCACATCACGGCAGGTCGAATCTGTTGTAACATTCCAGTCTCCTACGCCAGGTGCATCAGGACCAGCGCGCGATCGATGATCCAGATGAACGGAAACGGCAGGATGATGCCGCCGATGCCGTAGATCAGGAGGTTACGTCGCAATACCGCGCCCGCGCCCATCGGTTTGTAAGGCACGCCTCGAAGCGCCAGTGGAATCAGCGCGATGATGATCAGCGCGTTGAAAATGACGCAGGAGAGGACCGCCGAGTTTGGGTTCGTCAGCCTCATGATGTTGAGGGCCGCCAACGCAGGATAGGTGGTCATGAACATCGCGGGAATGATGGCGAAGTACTTCGCCACATCGTTGGCGATCGAGAAGGTCGTCAACGAGCCACGCGTGATCAGTAGCTGCTTGCCGATCGCGACGATATCGATCAGCTTGGTTG
>JBBQVV010000467.1:0-4890 GCA_038211235.1 Chthonomonadales bacterium
ACGCAATCCCGGCTCCCACGCACTCCCGACCCCCACGCTCTGCCCAGCTCCCACGCTCTGCCGCCGGTTATCACGCCATCGACTTCGTCACACGCACCTCCGCCTCCCACGTACCGCGCCTCCTCCCCCACACCACCCCTCACGACGCCTCCAACCATTCATTTCACTGCCAGCCAGTTTGAACACATCGACACCCGTACGTTCACCTGGAATCCACAAAGAACTAGATGCAAAACAGGGCCATATCTGCACGAATCGTCATCAAAACAGGGCCGTTGCGATACATTTCTGCACAGGAATTTCGGCCAGTTCGTCCCCAACGGCTGCGGCGCTCACGTTCCTCCTGTTGCGGCAGTTCAACTCAAATCCCTCGATATCCCCACTTGGTGAAATGAAATGAAATTACTGGAAGCGCGGTCCGTGCCGTTGTTTCAACCGATCAGAGCGGCAACGATCAGGTCTCAGGCTTCGCGAATCGGCGCAAACAGCTCTGTGGTGAAGTAGCGCTCCATGCGATCCGGGAAGACGGTGAGGATACGCGCGTCCGGACGGGCGAGCATTGAGGCCGCGGCCTGGGCTGCGGCGTAGTTCAGGCCCGAGCTCGGCCCGACGGGGAATCCCAACCTCTGCAGACGGCGCGTGGTCTCCAGAGCGAGAGCGTCGTTCACTTCTAACGTAGTCAGACCCGGCAGGTCCGCGTCGCGGAAGATGGTAGAAATGCTGTCCACCACGCCGGGAATGCTGGCGCTGAACGAGCAGCACTCCGCGTCCTCAACGTGCGTGATGTTGATCGGACGTGCCACTACCGGAGTCACGTCGCAGCCGCTCTCCACGAGGCCCTGATATAGCCCGACGAGTGTACCGCCGGTTCCTACTCCGCTCACAACGGCATCGATCATGCCGCCCGGTATCTGGTCGAGCGCCTCTCTGGCGGTGCCGACGCGGTGCGCCTCGGCATTATCCAGATTCGAAAACTGGCGCGGGAGGAACGCGCCCGTCTCGGCCGCGATCTGCTCGGTCAGAGCGATCTTGCCGACAATGCCAGTGGCGCGCGGCGACGTGATAACGTCACCGCCATATGCGCGTATGATGAGCGAACGCTCGCTGCTCACACCGTCAGGCATCACGGCCACAAAGCGAGACGCCATCTGCGCGCACACAAGCGCGAGCGCGATACTCGTCGAGCCACTCGATGCCTCGACGACCGTATCGCCCGGCTTAAGCCGTCCCTGCCTCCACGCCTTCTCGAGAATGTAACGGGCGATGCGGTCCTTGGTCGATCCGCTCGGGTTGAGGAACTCCAGCTTGCACCAGATCGGAGCATCGCCAGGCTCAATCTGGACCGGCACGAGTGGAGTCGGCGCGATGTATCGCAGATATGAGTGGGTCGGCGTCGTAGGTTTAATCATGAATGACCGCTCTCACTGGCTCGGACTGCTTGACATGGCGCAGAAACCCGGACATATTGAAACTCAGACTCGCCGATCGCATAGGGTAACACCTACTGCATAGCGGAGCGGTAATATGGCAACAATTAGAGTTGAGCTAGCGCAGCGTGGGCAGGTCGCGATTCCGAAGAGCCTGCGCGAACAGCACAAGTGGGATCCGGTCCAGCAGTTCAGCGTCCTAGATCTCGACGGCGTAGTCGTCATGTGTCCTAGAGAATCGCAGATTGACGCACTGGCAAACCAGCTTCGCGACGGCCTTCTCAAGGATGGGGCGACGCTCGAAGGTGTGCTCACAGGACTGCGAGCGAGTCCTACGCCGCGTGAACCCGGAACGTGTGAAACAGTTGGCTCTGGTCCGTCACCAGGCCAATATAACGGCAACGACGGACTCACACCGGGACACGATTGACACGTGTATCGAGATGACCAGCTACGAACCGGATGCACGGGTCTTGGCCGCCGCTATCGAATGCGACGCCAATGTACTCATGACGCATGACAAAGTTCATATCTTGGGAAACCCACTCATTGGACCACCCGATACCAGCTTGCTGGTGATGACTCTCCGCGAAGCTCTTGTATGGGTCAGCGCGCGCCTGAAGTCATTGGCTGAACAGGCAGATTAGCCCCGATCACCCTGCGGCGCGTCGGGCGGGGCGAATAGTCTTCGTAGTCCCGCTCCTATATACGCGCCTGCAAAGGTGAACGCGAGAACCAGGATCACACTGTAGTTGTGATCCCGGAGAATGCCGAACAGCGGGATCCACAGCCCTACCGCCAGCGCCCAGAGCCACGGCGTCCGCGGAGCAGCAGCGCCAAAGACTGCGGAACTGAGCAGCAGCGCGCCCGCCGATATTCCGGTGTCGTCCCAATTCGGCCTGGAGTCGACCCAGGCAATGGCGACCCCAACGGCAGCCGCAGCCGCCAGAACGCCCAATGTCTGTCTGTTCATCTTATCTCGCCTCTCCGCTAAGCCGCTCACAAGCGTATCGTGTACAACGTGAGCCCAGAAGGCCATAGGGCTCTCTTCCCAATCCCGCGACATGTCTCGAAACGCCTGCGCCATCTCGTCCGCATAAGCGTCACGAAAATCACGCGGGTAGATGCGGAGCAGCAGCCGGTAGATACTCACGGAACTCCTGGGCCTCTCGGGCGGATCGAGTCCGCTAGCCGCCACTATCCGCCTCCCAGTGGTGAAAGCAGGCTTTTTCGGCGCGCTTTCTCCACGAGACTCTCCATCCGCCGCGCCTCAGCCCGAAGGACCGCTTCACCGAAGTCGGTCAAATGGTAGTATCGCCGCCGCTCATCTCCGAGCGCGGGATCGGCGCGCTCTTCGACCTCCTCGACAATGCCGGAAGCGAGCAGCCGCTTCATCGTGCCATAAAGCGTACCCGGCCCCATTCGAAGCGTGCCGCCGCTCAAGCTTGTTACTTCTCGCATGATTCCGTAGCCATGCCGCTCGCCCTCGGATAGCGCAAGCAATATATGAAACACAGCCGGCGTAAGCGGCAGGCCTGGTTGCGGCGAAGAGATCCGACTCATCGATAGCGCCCCTTCTCTGTATATCCGTCACGGATATACTACCACATGCAAACCGGGACGTCAAGCTGGCTCAGCACTGGGATTATGGACTAGGTAGTGTCATAATCAGTTGTGCTGGTGAGTGATAACGAGAACCCGGCGAAGGACGGACCGTTTCGATCTCGGCGCCGGGCACCGAATGCCGGTAGCGGATAGATTCGGAGGACCATCAGATGCCCATACCCAGTATTGGACTCCCGCAGCTCGCGGGCCTGGCATCGTACGAGCAGGCTGCACGGCCCGGTTACTCGGTTGCCGTCAACGTCGATCGGCTTCGCCGGTTTAACTACGTCGAGACGCGACTGGTCGAGATATGCGCGGCCTTCATCAACCCCGCGCCGGAGTGGGAGGTCAAGTGTGCGCTGAGCTTGCACCTCTATCTGGACTCCGAGCACAGCCAGGCGCTGCGGCAACGGGTCGGCGAGCTGCGACTGCCACCGCTTCAGCTCGACCGACCGCCGGACTCCCGCCTTGAATCGGCTCTAGACGAGGCGCTGTCCGCGGCCGGAACCGTCGAAATGCTGGCGGGACTCTTCCGTGTCGTTCGCCCGGCGCTTCTGGCCGCCTATCGCCGACACCTTGCCGAAACGAATCCGCTGTTCGACTTCCCAACGTGCCGGATCCTCAAGATCGCGATCGCTGAAGAGGAGGAGGCGATCGACTGGGGCGTCCGGGCGCTTGAGGCGCTGACGCCGGCTGACGCGACTCGCGAGGCAGCGGACTCGTGGGCCGATCATGTCGCCGCCTATCTGTTCGCGGCGGGCGGAGTCACCGGCGAGGAGACGGTCCCGCCCGATCTCCGCCTGCCCACTCCGCGCGCGACGACGCCGTTCACACCCGATATCGAGCCTCGGCGCGACTGGCGATCCGGAAATATCTACAATTTTGCGTATCGCGCGAGCCCGGTCTGGCACGATGAGACTGCCGACGATCAGGAACGCCTGCTCGCGCTCATGTTCAAGAGGCTCCACGAAATGGACGTGCCCGAGATGATGGCGAGCATCCTGCTCCAGACGAAGGGCAAGCCCTGGGAATACTACCGCGACATGGGGCGCCAACTCTGGGACGAGGCCCGGCACGCCATGATGGGTGAGGTCTGGTTTGCGGCTCGCGGAGTCGACTGGAGCCGCTACGACAATCACGTCGGATGGGCGCTCCATCTGAACATGGACAGGACGCCTCTTGAGCGGCACATCGTTCTCTACGCAATCGAGCAGGGCCTGATGGACGGGGAGACGGGCAAACGAGCCGAGTGGCTGGGCGCGCTGCGTGCGAAGGATCCCATCGCAGGGTACCTGCAGGACTACGATTGGGCCGATGAAGTCCTTCATGCACAGATCGGGCGTCGATGGCTGAAGCCCGACGCGGGCGACGTGAAAACCATCATGGCGAGTGCGGCGGCGATCAACAGTAAGCCCACCCCGAACCTCGCGGCACGAGTCCGGGGCGTCGAACAGATCGACTGGTGGCCCCGGTACGTCAAAGACGTCCTCGGACGGGACCACTGCTCCTCCGCCGAGTTCGAAGGGGGGCCAATCGGCGCCGCGGTCGGCCTGGGTTCCGGATAGTATGACCTACTGAAGCACGATCGCTCGGTCAACGGTAGGGCATGAAGCGATGAGAGATTTCTGATCGCTCGACAAGGACGGTATATCGATGGACGGCTCATCGGTCGACAGTATACAGGACTACTTGCGGATGCCGGACGGGACCGGAACGGCGGGACAGCCCACGCCGCAGCAGCTCCACCGCCTTGCGGAAGAGGGATTCGAAGTCGTCATAAACCTACGCCCTATCTCGGATACCGTGCCGCGTGAACGCGAAATCGTCGAAGCGCAGGGCATGGAGTATTTTCAGATCC
>JBBQVV010000468.1:0-4818 GCA_038211235.1 Chthonomonadales bacterium
CCGACTTTACCGAGGATGAGGCGGCGCCGTTGGCGAAAGGGCTATATCCACAGATTTCGCAGATTTCGCAGATGGATGCGGTTGACATAACGGAGGAGCACACATCGGTACAAAATTGCAACTCAGAAATCTATACTCGAAAACTCCTTGAGCGGATTCTCTACTGGACGGGCGGGCATCCCTACCTGACGCAGAGACTGTGCAACGCGATCGCGAGAGAATCCGAGCGACGGTGCGTCGCGGCCATGGCGGGTGAGCGATCGGCTACTGAACGGCCGCGTTCGCTCGTGGCAGGATTGCGGTTGCCGATCGAACCGGGTGACGTGGACCACGCTTGCTCGGATCTCTTCCTCTCCCATCGAGCGCAGGAGCGCGATGACAACCTGATTTTCGTCCGTGAGCGCATCCTGCGTTGTGAAGGCGACATCGCGGCGCTTCTGGAGCTCTACGAAGGGATCTGGCTGGGCAAGCGCATACCGGACGACGAGACCGATCAGATGGCGAGCGTGCTTTGCCTATCGGGTGTCGTGCGCAACGAAGGTGGGCGGCTTAGAGTACGCAACCGGATATATAAGTGCGTGTTCGATAGGAGCTGGGTGCGAAGGCATGTGCCAAACGCCGAGCTGCAGCGCCAGCGCAATGCGTTCCGGCGTGGAGTCACGCGAACGCTGGTAGCGTCCGCGGCAATTGTCGCAATCATAGGCGTGCTGGCCCTCGCGGCGATGCGCAGCGCTCACCTCGCAGAGCAGCGGGAACGAGACGCGAACCACAGTCTCTATGTCGCGGACATGAATCTGGCGAGCACTGCGATCCAACAGGGCAATCTCGTGCGTGCTCGTGAACTTGTAGAGGCACATCGGCCCACACCGGGTCGAGCGGAGGACCTGCGCGGCTTCGAGTGGCGCTACCTTTGGAAGAGGTGCCAGGGGGACCAGCTTTTCTTCCTTCAGGGAGCTTCACGGGACATCCTCGCGATCGCCTACTCACCCGATGGTCGAATTCTCGCCAGCCAGGGACAGGATGGCCTGATTCAGCTCTGGGACATCGCTGCTAGAAGAGCAATTGCCTCCTGGCGGAGACCCTTCGCGGATCGGGGCGGCAGCCCGGACCGCGCTTTCCTGACGTTCTCTCCGAACGGTCGCCTCCTCGCGTCGAGCGGCTGGGACGGCACCGTCCGTCTTTGGAACACGCAATCGCACGCAGAGGTCGGGACTCTTCTTGCCGATGGTAACGAGGCGAGAAACGTGGTCTTTACCAGGGACGGAGGTGAGCTCCTGACCTGCGGCTCCGAGATCAAGACATGGAACGTGAACTCGCACACAATAGTCGATCACTTCCCTGCCCATGCACGCGGCGCAAGTTGCGTCCAGCTTTCACCGGATGAAACGTTGATCGCCACCGGTGGAGGAGACGGATTCGCCAGGATCTGGGATAGGCGGACTCATCGTGAGGTCCGATCTTTTAGAGGCACTGCAGGAGCGGTCTATTGGGTGGCCTTCTCGCGCGATGCCAGGACGCTCGCGACGGGAGAGTTCAGCACGGTTGTAAAGCTCTGGGACATAACTACTGGACGGCCGACGGCCGTACACAACGGTCAATCTGGCCAGGTCGCATGTGTCGCGTTCTCGCCAAACGGCCAGCAGCTGGCCTCGACGAGCGACGACGGCACAGTGACACTGTGTGATGCCGTAACCGGCAATACGATAAGATGGTTGTTGGGACATAAGTCGGCCGTTCATTTCGCGGCGTATTCGCCATGCGGCGACCAGATCGCAACTGCCTCCGCTGACGGAACTATAGGAGTTTGGGATACGACGGCGGACAAAAGCCGTCTTAAACCGCATGAGCGAACGATCTATTCGATCGCATTCTCCGCGGATGGCTCGCGCGTAGCAACAGGAAGCGCTGATGGGACGTGCAAATTAATCGACGTGGCGACGCGCGAGGAAACGACGACCCTCCACGCGGACACGAACTGTGTGATGTCCGTGGCGTTTTCTCCGGACGGGCGGACGCTTGCCGCCGGGACGGGAACGTGGGACCGAAGCGATGCGCGGAGTCGCATATTGCTGTGGGACATTTCATCCCTTCCGGTCCGATCCCTGGGTCGATTGGTTGAAGGCACGGGTGCGGTGACATCACTCTCTTACTCGAGTAACGGGCTCCTCCTCGCGTGCGGCAGTAACGAGGGAGCTGTTACCATCTGGGACACGCGCTCCAGGAGACCCATCACCAGCATGCGCGGACCGCGGGCCTGGAAGAACGAAGTGCTCTTCTCACCTAAAGGCGACAAGTTCGTCATGTCGAACGCGGTGGAAGACCACTTCGACATCTGGGACGTTGCGTCGATGCGGCTGGCCTCGTCATTGCCCTATTTAGGCGGCGGTAACTGTATCGCCTTTTCTCCGGATGGAACGGTGCTGGCGTACGACGATAGTCCTGGGATCCGCGTCGTGACGATCGCCACGGGACGGGTACGCGGCTATCTTGAGGGCCATGTCGGCATGGTGGTAGCGATGGCGTTCACACCTGACGGTAAAAACATTGTAACTGGATCGTGGGACGGGACGGCTCGAATTTGGAGCCTGGACACCATGGCGGAGGTCACAGCGTTACACACGCCCGCGCCGGGCGTCACTTCGCTGGCAGTGCGGCGAGATGGAAACCTAGTTGTGACGGGGCACGGCGATGGCTCTCTGCGGTTCTGGGAAGCCGCGCCAATCTCGGAAACGGATGCGCGGCATTAGCATTCAGACGTGTAGTCTCCATTTAACAAGGCGAGTTGCGAATCCTCACCGCCGTCCATATGATGTGCTATGGGATCACGTTAAAGGAGTCATCTTTCTCGGTGTGGTAGTGACGCGAACAGTGTTTCGATTATCCGCCACGGCGTTGACATCCGTTTGTCCAATATGTCATAATAACTATGTTATTTTCGTTCGTAATGCTTTGACGAGGCCAGTAGGTGTTTGCGCGACTTACAGAGAGCTGCCGGCTGGTGCGAGGCAGTAAGGGCGCGATGCCGAATCTCCCCTCTGAGCAGGACTCTGAACCGTACGACAAGCGGCAGATTCCCATCTGAACCCAGTGTCGTTGGCGAATTAGGTTTCCCGGTTCGCGCCCGATATCGCGCCAAGAGTGGTCGGCGGCCCGTACGGGCATCGTTCGCGTTCCGTCAACGCGCGCCGATTACAAGGGTGGTACCACGTGAGAGAGTCTCGCGTCCCTTGCGGATGCGGGACTCTTTTGTCGTCTAAGGATTGGCTGCGCGTAGACTGAGGCGCAATCGACCGGCCGGCTGAAAAGCCACCAGGAGGCAAAGTAGAGATCCCATGAAAATGTCTGGAGCGAATATCCTGCTGGAGTGCCTGCGACAGGAGCAGGTCACGCATATTTTCGGCTATCCCGGCGGCGCAGTCCTTCCCATTTACGATGCCATATTTGACTGCAAGGACATCAAACACGTGCTCGTTCGGCACGAGCAGGGCGCGGCCCACATGGCCGACGGCTTCGCGCGCTCTACGGGTAAGGTCGGAGTCTGCCTGGCAACCTCTGGGCCGGGCGCAACCAACCTGGTTACCGGTATCGCGACAGCCTGCATGGATTCGATTCCGATGGTGGCCATCACGGGTCAGGTCCGCACGACTGCGATCGGTAAGGATGCCTTCCAGGAGGCGGACATTACCGGAATCACGATGCCGATAACGAAGCACAACTATCTCGTGAAGCGTGTCGAAGACCTGGCGGCCACAATGGCGGAGGCGTTTCACATCGCCCGCACGGGCCGTCCCGGGCCAGTGCTAGTCGATGTTCCTCTCGATGTCAGTAAGAACATGATCGAGTTCGACGCGGCGACGGACTATCCGAAGAATGTCTCGATCCCATCCTACAAGCCCGCAGGCGCCGGCGGCCGCATCCCGGAGCTCCAGCTGCGAAAGGCTGCCCAGCTCATCACGGAGTCCGTGCGGCCGGTACTCTACGTCGGTGGCGGCGCGATCGCTTCGGATGCGCAGGCCGAAGTTACGGCGCTGGCAGAGCGCACGAACATTCTGACGACAACTACCCTTCTTGGCAAGGGCGCGATCGATGAGACACATCCCCTGTCGATGGGTATGCTCGGAATGCACGGCACGGCCTACGCGAACCATGCGGTCAATCAGGCGGATCTGCTGATTGCTGTGGGCGCGCGATTCGACGATCGGGTCACGGGAAACGTTGACAAGTTCGCCACGGGCGCCAAGATCATCCACATCGATATCGACCCGGCGGAAATAGGCAAGGTCGTCCAGCCGGACGTTCCGATCGTCGGCGATGTGAAGACCATTGTGGCCGAGCTTCTAAAGTATGTTCCGCCCAAGCCGGCGGCAGCCTGGAACGAGACGATCATGGAGTGGAAGCGGCGGTTTCCTCTTATTTATCCGGATGACGGCAAGCTGTACGCTGAATATGCAATCGAGCAGGTGAGCGAGATCTTCGATCACGACTGTATCATGACAACCGACGTCGGACAGCATCAGATGTGGGCCGCTCAGTACTTCAAATGTCGAGCTCCGCGCCAGTGGATCACGTCGGGTGGATTGGGTACAATGGGATATGGCCTGCCCGCCGCGATCGGAGCGCAATTCGCGAACCCCGACAAGCGTGTCGTCTGCCTGTCCGGCGACGGCTCGTTCCAAATGATGGCCCAGGAGCTTATGACGGCAACGGTCTATGGCCTGCCGGTAGTGACGGTGATTATCAACAACAAGTCCCTCGGAATGGTGCGCCAGTGGCAGGAAATGTTCTACTCCGAGCGGTATAGCCAGGTAGACCTGCAGG
>JBBQVV010000469.1:0-4817 GCA_038211235.1 Chthonomonadales bacterium
GGCGCTTGAGAGGACCGCGCCCACGACATTGACGATACAGAGGAACAGTGTATTCTTGAGGTATACGACGAACGGAATCGCACCCAGTGCCTTCGGATAGTTCGACCATAGTACGGGAGAAGGGATCATGGTCCTGAGCGATAACGCGCTCGCGCCGTGTCCCTCAACCGGGAAGATCTGAGCGTCCGACTTCAACGATGTCGAGAGCATCCAGCACATCGGTAGGAGCGCCGGAAAGCAGAGCAGGATCAAAACCGCATGTACCGCCAGCCGCTGAGCGGCCGACATGCCGATCGGGCTCCTATTCCGCATATCCCAGCGCCTTCCGCCGAGCGAGCTCTCTCGCGACTTGCGCCTCAAGCATCGTCAGCGCGCCCTCCGGCGTGACCGTGCCTCGCATGGCTAGCTCATCTATATGGGTGACTCGATCCATGAGGAATGTCTGGTAGGGGACCGGAGGCGTCGTCATGATGTTGTCGCTCTTCGCGACGCGTAGAAACGTCCGATATTGGGGCACCGTCTTGAGCCAGTTCTGGTAGACCCGAGCATCTTCCGACTGGCGAAACACCGGCATCCAGCCGTACCAGGGAAAGAATTCGGCGGCCCGTTCCGGCTGTGCGATGCCTGTCCAGAACCGCAAAAACTCCCAGGCGCCTTCCGGCTCGGCAGCGCCATTCGGAATCACCAGATAGTTTACGCTGGAGTAGCTCGCAAGCGACTTGCCGCCCTTTGGCGGCGGCACGGGCACCGTTCGATACTCGATCTGCGGCGCATAGCGTCGTACCTGTTCCACGCGCCACTCTCCGTCGACCATCATCGCGTGGGACCCTGTGATCAAGCCCCACGACGCGCCGCTATCGGACGGCAGGCCGGATTGAAACCGGAGGAGTCTATCCAGGCCGAGCTTCTTGCGCTGCTCCACTATGTAAGTTAGAGCCCGCAGGTTCTCCGGCGTGTTGAGAGTCAGGCGACGCGTCTCGGCGTTGTAAAGGTCGCCGCCGAACAGGGGCATGAAGTAAGTCAACGTCTGTGGAAGCAGTCCGACCCTGGTCAGTTTGCCGGCCGAGTCGAATCGGTTGAGCTTATCGCTAAGGGCGGTCATCTCCTCCAGTGTTTCGGGAAAGTTATCCGGGTCCAGTCCGGCCTCGCGGAAGTAGTCTACTCGGTAGTACACAACGAAAAGGTCGAAACCCATCGTAATGCCGTAGAGTTTGCCCTCATGCCATCCGCTTCTGGCAACGACAGGATAGGTGGCATGGAGAAAACGGTCCCGTTCACTCGGAGTCATGAATGGATCCAGGGGTTGGATAATCTTGGAGGCAGCCCATGCGCTCGTGATCTGCGACCAGACGAGCACAAGATCCGGCGGGTCGCCTCCGGCCGTCGACAGCAGCACCTTGGCGTCGCCTTCCGTACCCGGCAGCAGAAGCGGAACGACCTCATAGCGGCCCTGACTCTGATTGAACCGCTCGACCGCCCGATTCATCGGCTCCTGCCACTCGCCGGAAAGCTGATGCCAGATTCGGACCGCCTTGCGTCCGGTGCGCCTGCGCAGTGCAGGGCCATTTAGCGCGAGCGCGGCCGTTGCGCCGAGCGCGGCGGTGACGCCGGCTGCCTGCAGAATGAATCCCCGGCGGTCCGACGGCCGCGTAGCATCAGTCGCCATCACGCCCCATCTCTGAGCGGGACGGCGTGGGAATGAATTCCTCGCCTTGAGACGACGCTAAATCCGGCCTTACGGTCGCCCGCATGTCCGCCTTCGCGGACTGCATTTTCCGTCCGCGCAGGCGGACATGTAGGCCTCCAGAGCCGAGGACTTTAGTCCCACGGCCCGAGGCGGTTCCAAAGTTAGCGCGCGTGCTATCATGCCCCCATATCTCAGCGGGATGAGATCGACCCCTCGGCCGCTGGGGACAGTGGTTCTTGAGTGGTCGAGGCAGCTCAGTCGCCATAGTGCACCCACCTGCGTTGCGTTCGGAAGAGGAAGCCCGTCAGTGTCATTACGATAAGGAAGAGTACCCAAGCCATGGCGCTGGCATAACCCATATCTAGAAACTGCCATGCGCGCCTGAAGAGGTATAGAGCATAGAACAGCGTGCTGTCCTCGGGGCCGCCCTGAGTCATGACGTAGGCTTCGGTGAAGTACTGAAAGGCGCCTATCACGCCCATGACCAGGTTAAAGAAGATGACCGGCGTAAGCATCGGCAAGGTGACGTGACGAAGTCGATGGAGCGGCCCCGCACCGTCGATGATGGCTGCCTCGTACAGATACGCCGGGATATCCTTCAGCCCGGCAAGGTAGATAACCATGCTGCCGCCGATGCCCCACAGGGACATTAGGATCAGGCTGCGGGGCGCCCACGTGGTGCTCTGGAGCCACGAAGGACCCTCGATCCCGACGCGCTTGAGTATGCCGTTGATGAGTCCGATCTCGGGATTGAGCAGCCAGAGAAACACCATGGCATTTGCGACCGTCGGAGCGATGGAGGGGAGAAAGAAAAAGGTACGGTATATGCTGATGCCTCGAACGTTCTGGTTGAGCAGAAGCGCCAGCGCTACACCCGCGAGGATACCAAGCGGAACGGAGATCATCGCGTACTGAAACGTTACTGACAGGGACTTCCAGAAGAGCGGATCGTCACCGAGCAGCGTATGGTAGTTGGCGAGACCGACCCATTTGGGACGGGAGACGATATCGTAGCGGGTAAAGGAGAAGTAGATGCTGGCAACAAAGGGATAGACGGTGAAAATCAAGAAGCCGACCAGCCACGGGCCAATGAAAACGTAGCCGAGCCAGCGATTCCGCATCGATCCATACCTCAGCAAGAACAGAATTTCACATTCCGCAGGCACTCGATGCCCGGAGTCAAATCGTAGTCGCGGAGAAGCCGCCATCCACCACAATGTTTTGCCCGGTGACGAACGACGATGCCCTCGCCGCGGCCAGCCAGACGACGGCCCCGGCGAGCTCCTCCGGAGCGCCGAACCGGGCCATCGGCGTGTGCCCAATAATCTGCGAGCCGCGACCCGAATAGCTGCCGTCCGAATTGTATAGCAGCGCGCGGTTCTGCTCCGCGGGGAAGAAACCTGGGCTAATTGCGTTGACGCGTACGCCGCGAGGGGCCCATTCGCGTGCCAGGAACCGGCTGAGATTCAGAACGGCGGCCTTCGCGGCCGAATACGCTACGACGCGTGAGAGCGGTGTCATTCCGGACAGGGACGCAATGTTAATGACGCTCCCGCGCCCGGCCCGGAGCATCGTTTCACCGAATACCTGGCACGGAAGCAGCGCGCCACCGATCAGATTCAGGTCGAATACTCCTTCCCAAGCTTCCAATGGGAGTTGGCAGAAATCGGCGCCTGGCGGCAGGGTCGCGTCCGGTCGGTTCCCACCTGCGGCATTAACCAGGATCGTCGCCGAACCCCAGGACTCTCCGATCGCCTCTCGCGCGGCGCGCAGCTGGTCGAGATCCATCGCGTCGACGGAGTGGAAGAGCGCCTGGCCCCCTGCGGACTCGATCGCCCGAACGCGGGCCTCACCGCGGTCGCGATTGCGCCCGACGATCGCAACGCGGGCGCCGGCTCGCGCCAGAGCCTCCGCCATCACGCCGCCAAGAACGCCTGTCCCGCCGACTACGACGCCGACTTCACCTGCCAGGTCGAAGAGATCACTACCCATCACCGTTCACCGTCGCCGAGGAACAGAGGAACGATGTGCCGGTCGAACAGGTTGTTCGTGACGTTGCGCGCGATCACGGGCTCGCAGGCTTCCAGTAGCCCCAGGAAGCGGGTTCCCATCTGTGCGGCGACCTTGTAGCCGACGTGGAGCAGCTGGCGCATGGACGGGTTGAAGGCGAGGTTGCCGGGCTCGTGCCGCACGGCTCCCGCGAACTGCTCGGCGGACCACCCGTCGACTTCTCGCGCCGACGGCAGCATCCCGGCGTCAATGTCGATGACGGCTGTGTATGGCGCGCACAGCGCGTCGCGGCTCTCCAGTGCCAGCCCGTAGATCTCCTTCGCCAGCAGCAATCCTTCGCCCCCGGACTCCGCCAGGCCGATGATCTCCTCCAGCCACGTCGTTCCGGCGGTCTTGAGATGGACGCCGGCATCGAAGCGGCCAAGCGCGCGCCGGATCGGGGCGTAAATTGAGAACTTGTCGCTCCCGGAGTGAACGCTCAACTTCAGGTTGCTCGGCAGATCGTACCGCTCGGAGGCGAACGCGAGCACGGCCAGATCGTCGCTGAACTCCTTCTCGAACTGCGCGACGTCTCCGACGTAGTCCACTCCCTTGTTGAAGCGGCCCGTGAACTTCGGCGCGATGGTCTGAAGAGGGATCTGCTCGTCCGCGAGAGCGGCCAGTATGATCAGCAGCTCTGGCGGGGTCTGCGGAGCGTCGGTCTCGTCCATCGAGACCTCTGTAACGAACCTTCCCTCGCCCTTGGCGGCAGCGATATGCCGGTAGATCACACCTGCTTCGCGCACCGCGAGGAGGTAACGCTCCGCAACATTTGCCACCTCGTGCTCGGTCGTCTGCAGCGGCACCTCGATACCGGGAACAGCCTGTCGCTGCATCAGTTCAGAATGACGGCGCACGAAGGCAGTCACATCGCCTGCGCTCGCGGGTCGACCGATCGAGGCGGCCACGTCGACCGTAAAGAAGTCCGAAGACGCCAGGTAGCCGTCTACCGTCTGCAGCCGGATGTGATCGGCATCCACGAAGTAGGGCCGATTCCATCCGCAGTCGGCGACGGCGGCATCGGCTGCCTCCCGCACGCTGTCCGGCAGCGACCCGACGATCGTGTGCTCTCGATGCGATT
>JBBQVV010000470.1:0-4817 GCA_038211235.1 Chthonomonadales bacterium
GTACGCCGGATCAAAGGCTGCGCTCGGCGCCATCACAAAGGCGCTGGTCCGCGCATTCGCTCCCGATATCAGAATCAATGCCGTTGCGCCCGGCATGGTGGACACGAACTTTGCCGATTGGACGCGCGAAGACGTCGATAGGGCCCGAGTGGCAGGCCATATCGCCAGGTTGGTCACGGTCGACGACATCGCGGCGGTCGTGCTATTCCTCGTTACGGACGGCTCGGTACTGACGGGGGAGGAGATCGTCGTCGACGGCGGGATTGTCGCGCTTGGCGGTAGGGAATAGGGCTCCGACTGGCGTTCGTGTAGCACGGCAGTGCCGGCATGTGATTCCTCCTCCCCAGGGTTCTAATTGATCACAAACCAGGTGACTCCCCTTGCGGCTACCGATACCGTAAGGTCGACTGAATAAGACCGGTCGAGCCGGAGTCGGCGCGGCTTTCCGCCCTGCTCGCGGAACCTGGCCGTTGCGGACAATCCCGTGTAGTAGAGTGGGACGTGGAGCCTCTTCTTTACGACGTGATCCAACGGGTTGTATACCATCATCAGTCCACGCTCATTCAGACCGGGATTGACGTGCAGGATGTAGTCAAGATCGCGACCGTCGGCACGGCGCAGATGGATAATGTCCGAGTCCAGGATCGCGCGGTGAGCCTTGTAGAAATCGACCCAATGCTTCACGGCCTCGCGAGTTTCCGGCCCATCGTAGAGGCGAGGTCCGCGATAGCAGGCCTGAACGCCGGCGCCGAATAGATTGGCCAGTCGCTGATTGAAGTGCGGCAGGTGATCTTTTAGAGGCTCTGTTGTTGCCGCGGCTCCGCCGCCGTGATACTCTGTCAACGGCACGAACATCCATCCCATCGATGGCGTCTTGGTCCATGTGCCGTCGAAGATATTCTGACGCTCGATTATCTCCTGATATTCGCGAGGCAGGGACCAGTTAGTCTCGCGATACCCCATGCCCGTCTTCGTGCTGCCGTTCAGGAAATACCAATCGGGGACGTTCAGGTAGACGCCGCGCTCGCGGCACCAGCGGTAGAGTCCGGTGATTGCTTTCCACTGTACCCACTGCGAGTCGCCAAGGCCTCGGTGTCCCGGGTGGTGCGCCGAATCACAGAGATCACCGGGATAGGAGCCATCATGCTCCAAAACGCCCAGGTCGGCATTCGCGATGAAGGACCGCAGCTGCCGCAGGTAGGCGATTCCCCAGGTTGCCCCAAGGCACGGCATTACGCCGAACCGCGCGGGCACGCCCTGGGTGTTATCTGCCGCAGTGGCCGCGCCGCGGCTGGCGAGGAGGGAATAGCCGCCCAGAGCGACTCCTCTGGCTCTTGCGTAGTCGGCTAGCTCCTTGATCGTCGCCTGGTAAGCCGCGTCTCGGCTCTCAAAATCGAAACCGCTTCCAAAGCTCAAGATCAGCATCTCGAAGCCGACGTCGGCGCACTGGTCGATCGCCCGTCGAACGACCGCCGGTTCGGAGCTGACGACATGCATAATGATGGGGTTCTCGGTCACCCAAGGAGCGATCGTACGATACATTCGCCGCTCCGAGAGACCAGCTCGCTCAGGGTCTTTGGAGTCCGGCAACAGTTCGAACGTGCGAAAGGACTCGAATTCGGCGCCGGGCGCGACGACCTGATCCGGCCCGATCGGTGGCTTGCACTGCAGCAGGCAAGGGGTTCGGCGCTCATAGTGCACCTGAGTCTCGTACAATGGATCCGGGCCCCACGAAACTGCGGGGTTCGCACCCTTACTTGCACCGGAGCCGAAGTTATAGTCGGTCTCGACATGCAGCGCCGGCAGCCGCCATTCCCAATCCGGTGTCTTGGGGTCGACGATCGATTCACCTTCGACGACCGCCAATATTTCGGACGTGAAGGATTTCAGCACGAAAGGCGTTATGCCCGAGTTGCGCACGGTTATCCACTTACTGATCAGCGGGATGCCATCGTACAGCTCGTAGTGTACGTCCACCAGGGCGGCACAGGGTTTCGCGCTCTCAGCATCCTTTTCCGGCGGCCGGAAGTGGAGTGTCACCGCGACGCCGGGAGGTGGCCATGGCGCGGAGCCCGACGTCCACTCCGGTCGCCTCTTCCAGGGGAAGCGCTCGCGCGTCGGACCTGTCTCCATCGAAACAAACTGGAACGCTCCAGCCGCCGGCGTCATCGTTCTCAGCCACCTAGGATCGAGGTAGTTCTGGATCGGCTGGCCGTCCAGTCCGCCGACTCCGTGGGTAACGCCGTCGATGACGACAACTGCTTCCGGTCTCACCGACCGGAGCAGCTGATCGCCGGTCATCAGATTGTCGAATCCGATCGTGGCGCAGCCTGATTTGGTACGGATTGTACGGCGGGCAAGTCCGTTGTCTAGCACAATGTTGCCTGACACGCTGTCATGCGTTATCGTCGCCTTGTACGGCGCCGGATCGATAAGCCAGTCCGTGACGCCGAAAGCTTTCGCGACGTTGGTCATAAACACTAAGCCGAGACATGCCAGGAAGCAGAATGCAACCGACATCTTAATGTGTGTCTCCAGTGAATTCGGTCGTGGTGATCTTAGCCCGAAAATTGCAATTGAAGTTCGTAGCGCTGCTCGACAACCAATATGCCCCACAAAACCACTGAGCGTTCACTTTTCTTAGCGAAACCAAGTTCTCGGTAGAGATGGGCAGACGCCGTAAGATCTGCCACGGTCTCCAGAAACACCGAAGCGTAGCCGCGGTCCCGGGCGAAGTACACCGCCTCGGCCAACAGTCTGCGTCCAAGGCCGCGACCGCGCAGTTCCGGCGCCACGAGAAACCAGCGAATCTGTCCCTCGTCTTCAGAATGCCGAATTAGTCCGATACAGCCGATCAGCCGGCCGTCGATTTCCGCCAGCCACAGCCGCTCGCGCGTCCCATCGGACGGGCGCGCGAAATGACCGAGGGTTGCTGCGACGTAACCCTCGAACATTGTATCGAAGCCGTATTCCAGGCTGTACAGCCTGGAATGTAACTCCAGGATTGCGGCAAGATCCCCTGATTGAGGCTTCGTCCGGATCTTCCACATCGCGGGATCTACGGCAGAATGGTTTGTCATTAATGCCATACGAAGTCATTCCGATTGGCGGGAACTCCGAAGTTCATTGCAAAGGAGGTCCCCAAGATAGCGTTGTCCGCGCCGCGGGCGAGCACGATGTCCTCGACGCCTCCCTGTGCAATCCACTGTTCGTAATAGCGAAGCCAGGCCGGAAAGTTGTGGCCTTCGAACCTGAGAATAGGTGCCGAGTCCTGCGGCGTCGCAGTCTCGATGCGGATTTCCGCCGCTTCCATTGCAGCCATCACGGCCGCCGGGGTCGTGTAGCCGGCCAAATGGACCATAAGATCGAACGCCGACGCCCCGTCCGTTTCCGGAGTGTATGGGCGAATGGCAACTTGGGTCATCCTGTCTCCTTTCACAGGTTTGATCCACCGGAACAGGGCAGCGGGAACGCGCATTTTCCAGGCACACTGCGAGTGTAATCTCGTTTGCCAAGGTAAATATGCCTAATCACGCTCTTGGTTTCCAGCCGATGATAAGTGTACGCCCGCAATTACGCTGTCTGGAGTCATTTTGCCGGCATAGCGGAGGATCACCCTCGTTCACCCGACCGTCCCAAGGACGTCGGCTCGGTAACGCGGCGGATCCATGCAATCCACTGGGCGTGGAGAGGCACCGATATGAAAAGGCAAGGCAGGAGGGCAAGACTCGTCGTTTCCGCGACGATCGCGGCATTTATCGCCGTCTGGCTCCTGGCAATCTGGATCCCGCGAATTGGAAGGCCGATGGCAGCGGTTCGCGTGTCGCAGGCCGAAGCCATGGCATCCACACGCAGCCTCGTGAAGCGCCTGTGGCCCGAGCGACAGATTGTCGATCTCACTCCCGAGCTTACTTCCGTCCGCCAATGTGTGAAGTCCTCGAACGCCCAGGGCACGTCTTCCCCGTCGACCTGGCAGATTTCGTGTGAAGACGCCCTTGGAGCGCCTGCAGGCACGATTATGTGGAATGCGTCTAATGGAGCTTTGATATCCATCTTTGCAGGATGCGCAACCCCGAATAGCGGCGATGCGCCGTTGGCCCAGATCAATCGCTCCGATATGCGCAAGCTCCTCCGGCAGTGGATGCACGATCTCGTGGGATCGAGGCCCGGCGGCCCGTGGCACGAGGCCAGTGTTCGAACACATCTCAACATGGTGACATCGGACTGGGTCGCGGCACGTCAAACGGCACGCCTCTGTGTCAATTCGTGTACGGGCGAGCTAATCGTATTTCGGCTGATCTCGGACGGACCAATCGCTCAACCGGCGCACGCGCGCGTCACGATGGTTCCGCAGTGACCTTCAGGCGGCCAAATCCCTGGTCGACCGCCGTGACGAGCTTTGCGTGAAGCGCCGGATTCGCTGCTGCGATCAGTGACCCGAAATTCGGCTCCGATGTGTCGAGCAGTTTCCATCCGTCTAGGTCTCGCCCCCAGGCATCGGTAACCATGCCACCGCACTCCTTGAGGATCAACGCGGCGGCCGCGACGTCGTAGCCATAGAGGCAGAGCAGGCGTCCGCCGCCGTGGCGAACGAATTCCGGCTTTGTCTCTGGAAAATCCTTCATCAAGCGGTTTCGGACGTCGATTACCGCGGCGAGCTGGCCGGTGACAAGACGAGTCAACTCGTATGCGCTGCTATTCAGGACGAAGAAGCCACCTCGTACTGTAGTTGCATTCGCGATCTCCTTGAGCGCCTCGAATAGGCGCTCAAGCGGAGCGCCGACGACTTCCATTGCCCACGCCATGTCTGGAATGTC
>JBBQVV010000471.1:0-4812 GCA_038211235.1 Chthonomonadales bacterium
CGGAAGCCCTCGCGTTTGCCGCCGACCGAAGGCCGGACAAGCGTGACCGACTCGTCGATGCCATCCTGCGGCGTCCGGAATATATAGATTTCTGGACTTATAAGTGGTGCGATCTGCTCCGCGTCAACCGGGGCACGCTCAAGGACAAGGGGATGTGGGCCTACTACAGCTACATCCATGACGCGGTCCGAGACAACAAGCCGTGGGACGTGATTACACGAGAGGTGCTGACTTCGCGCGGCAACACCTTTCTCGACGGGCCGGCCAACTATTTTCGGACCGCCCTCAAGCCGGAAGAGCTTGCTGAGAACGTCAGTCAGGGATTCATGGGAATCCGTGTGCAGTGCGCAAAGTGCCACAACCATCCTCTCGAGAAGTGGACGCAGAACGAATACTATGGCATGGCGAACCTGTTCGCTCGAGTAAAGTATAAGGCGGACCTGAGTATCTACGTCAACGACGAGATGACGGTCTACAACGCTCCGTCGGGCGATCTCATCCAGCCGCGCCTGGGAAGGCCTGTGCCGGCAAAGCCTCTCGGCGGACCGACTCTGGCGCTGGACTCACCGCGCGAAAGGCGCTCATTCCTTGCAGAATGGCTGACTCGACCTGACAACTGGTATTTCAGCCATTCGATTGTGAACCGCGTATGGGCTCATTTCATGGGCAAAGGGCTTGTCGAGCCGGTCGATGATCTCCGCGAGACGAACCCCGCCTCAAACCCCGAGCTGTTTGATGCGCTTTCGCGTGACTTTGTCGACCATCACTTCGACCTTCGCAGTCTTATTCGGCGGATCGTCACCTCGCGCGTCTACCGACTATCGTCCGCGTCCACGCGACTAAACGTTGGCGATGACCGCTACTACAGCCACTTCGTGGTCAGACGCATGACGGCCGAGGAGCTGTTGGACGCGCTCAGTCAGGTGACCGGGAGTCCGGAGGTGTTTCCGGGTATGCCGTCTGGCCTCAGGGCGATCCAGCTACCGGACACGAAGGTGAAGTCGGACTTCATGGACATCCTGGGGCGTCCCCCACGGGTCATCACCTGCGAGTGTGAGCGCAGCCAGGAGCCCAATATGGCTCAGGCACTACTGTTCATCAACGGTGAGCTGATCAATCGCAAAGTCTCCGCCGACGACGGCGTCGTAGATCGTCTCGTGAAATCAGGCAAGAGCGACGGCGACGTTCTGGACGAAATGTACTGGACCGCGTTTGGCCGCCCGCCGCATCCGGTGGAGCGCGCCTCGACTGTGGCGACGATCCACAAGGCGTTGACGCAGGTCCCTGATCCCGTCCACGTCTCGTTGGGGACTAAGCCGAATGCGCCGGCTAACACTGGGAACGCAAGGCGAAGGGTGTTCGAGGACGTCTACTGGGTCCTGCTGGACAGCAAAGAGTTCCTCTTCAATCACTGAGATCGCGCCGCAGGCTGCCGGTGCGAAAGGATGCCGATAGATGATCGACTTCGGACATGAGACCGTGCACACATGCGATGGCCCATCGCGCCGCGAGTTTCTGCAGATCGGCTCAGCCGGCTTTCTAGGACTGTCGCTCAGCGGTCTGTTCGCGGCACAGCGCAGCCTCGCGAGCAGCGCAGTTGACAACGAGATGTCTCTTATCCTGGTGTTTCTGTGGGGCGGGCCGCCGCACCAGGACACGTTCGACATGAAACCCGGCTCGCCCGCGGAGATACGCGGCACGTTCAGCCCGATAAAGACGAACGTTCCGGGAATTCAGATCTGCGAACACCTTCCGAGCCTTGCGGGAATGGCCGACAAATACACGATTGTCCGGTCGGCAACGCACGACCAGACCATTCATGCGCAGGCGGCGCACTATACACTGACAGGCAATAAACTTGCTCCGGGACGCGAGGCGCCAAACCTCGGCTCCGTCGTAAGCAAGTTCATGCCGCAGCGCAACGCCCTTCCGTCGGCAATACATATCGGACCCCGCATGTACGACACGGCTGGCAACGGTCCGATCGGGCAGGACGGCGGGTTTCTCGGCAACGCGTCGGCGCCGTTTCGCGTGCTCGATGCGACACAGCCCGTGGACAAACTTGCGGCGCTTACTCCGCCTCCGGGATTGACCGGTGACCGCCTCAACCTTCGCAAGGAGCTGTACAAGGCCGTCGACTCGTACCAGCATAGAATCGAGAGCAGCGATACGCGAATTCACGATGCGGCGTACGAAAAGGCGTTCACGCTCGTTACGTCGCCGCAGGCCAAGATGGCGTTCGACCTTACGAAGGAGCCGACCGCCATGCGAGATCGCTACGGCATGACGCAGTTTGGCCAGGGCCTGCTAATGGCGCGACGACTGGTGGAAGCCGGCGTACGATTCGTTCAGGTTAATTGGCGCGCGCATCCCATAAATGACGATGTCGACAAGATGGGATTCGATAACCATGGCGATAACTTCAATCGCTGCAAGCGCCAGCTTCCGGAGCTGGATCGGTCTGTCTCCGCGCTCATCGACGACGTCCATCAGCGCGGCCTTAGCAAGAAGACCCTGGTACTGGTGACGGGAGAGTTCGGGCGGACGCCGGTGAATGGCGCAGCAGGCCGCGATCACTGGCCGTTCGTCTACTCCTATCTCATCACGGGCGCCGGAATTCCAGGAGGGCGCGTGATCGGCTCCAGTGACGCGCAGGCGAAGTATCCCGCCGAGCTGCCCGTCTCTCCGGAAGACACCTACATGTCGGTCGCGAAGATCCTCAATATGGACGTCTCTGGCCAGTTGCGCGAGGCACGGATCCTGCGCGACTCGCCCGGCATACCCGGCCTGTTTTCGTGAGCCACTATCGCTCAGGTAGGAACGTCTGTCTTGGCTGCCTGGGCGCCCTATCGTGTCTCATCGGAACGAGCGCGTCCGGACAGGCGCCGGAGATCGGCGGGCTGCTGCCGGCGGGTGGACCTCGCGGCAGTGTCACCCGAGTGCAGATTGACGGCAAGAATCTGAAAGGATCGACACTGTTTCTAGATGGCGCCGGGCTGAAGGCTAAGTCGATCGCTATCGCGCCTGCCGGAGATCTTGTAACAGCCGACGTCCTGGTTGAGCCAGGCGCCCCTCTCGGCCCTCACGATGTCCGCATCATAACTCCCAGGGGCATATCGAATGGCGCCCGATTCTGGGTCGACACGCGTCCCAATCGGGTGATCGACAGGCCGATGACGGCAACCACCGCGCCGGAACCGATCGACGGAGCGCTTCCGGTTGTCATCAATTCGCGGATCGCTGCAAAGACCGCCACGGATCGATACGTTCTCACGGCATCGGCGGGCGAGATCTGGACCTTCCAGTGCATGGCGGACCAGATCCGGTCGCGACTGGATCCCGTCCTGGAGCTCAAGGACGAGGCCGGTGTGAGCCTCCGATTGGCGCAGGGAGCCTGGGAGAGCGATCCGAGCTTCAGCTATCGCTTTGCAACGGCGGGCCGCTACTTCTTAACGGTCCGAGATTCCGAATACAGCGGCGGCGCCAACTTCACATACAGGCTCATCGCAGGACGGTCTCCTCTGGTAACGGGTTTCACGCCTCGTGGCGGACGGCCAGGCCAGCAGGTCGATCTTTCACTGCAGGGCGTAAACCTTCCGACCGATCGAGCCTCCGTCATAATTCCCTCCGACGCATCTGGCGTCTACTGGGCGAGCGTTATCTCTGGCGCCGGGAGCTCGATCCTGCTTCCTTTAATCGTCGATTTGATTGCCGTCCAGGACGAGGGCGATGGTGGGACCGTTCGGCCCATTCCTCCTCTGCCGGCGCTGATCGACGGATGGTTCGGCCATTCGCCTCTGGCGAGGTTCTCGCTGCATGCATCCGCGGGCGGACGATTTACGTTCGATCTCCTTGGCCGCCGGATCGGATCTCGCATCGACGGCGCTCTCCGCGTTCTCGATTCCACCGGCAAAGAGCTCGCCGCAAACGACGACGCGCCGGGTCTGGGCAAGGATGCTCTCCTCGAATTTACCGCTCCCGCGACCGGTGACTATCAGCTCGAAGTGCGCAATGTCGAGGAGATCACCGGTCCAGATTGCTACTACCGGCTGAGGGCCCTTCCCGTTGTGCCCGACTTCCGTGTCACCATTGCCACGGACCGGCTGGCAACGCCAATCGGTGGTACCGTGACCGTCCTCGTCACCGTCGAGCGCACTGGAGGCTTCAATGGCTCGGTCGAGCTGAAATGTGGCGCCACGCCTCCCGGCGTTACCTTTCGTGGCGGCACGATAGCGCCCGGCAAGACCGAGATCGAAGCCACGCTGACTGCGGCGCCGGACGCTGCGGTCGGCTCTGCGATAGTGCGAATTACCGGTGAATGCGAAATCGGCGGTCGCCGAGTGGTCCGCGAGGCGCCCGCGTGGGAGCGATACGAACATCGCTCGATCGACCTGCTCCTCTCCGTCGAGTACAGCTATACAAGGCCTCACCACATCTGGGATGCGCTCCTGCTCGCTGTAACCGAGCGTACGGACCCGATTACCGTCAGCGCGACGGTGTCGGATCTGCGACTGAGGGCTGGAAGCAGCGTGGAGATCCCAATACATGTCCTGCGTCATCCGGGAGCTACGGGCGAAATAAAGCTCGACGTACGTGGACTTCCGAGCAGGGTCACCCCAGCAGCTGTAACGATTCCGGCAGGCCAGTCGGATGCTAAGATCGTGCTTTCGGCGCCTGCCGACTCAGCGCCCGATTCGGCGTACATCATTGTTCAGGCACATCTGGGCGGATCAGTCTGCCTGTTGCCCTTGCTCCACCTCACGCTTTCGAAGTAGGGAATGGGAGAATTGCGCATGGCTTCCGTCGTTCGTT
>JBBQVV010000472.1:0-4793 GCA_038211235.1 Chthonomonadales bacterium
CTAACCTGCACGTTGTCGCCGTCGAACGACGGTACGATCCTATTGAGGGGAACCTCCACCCCGGCCAGGCCCAGCGACTCCGCCAAATTCATCAGGTCGATGGGCGTCATGGGCGCGGCGAGCTTATCGCCGGACTTTGTGGGCAGGTATCCCATGCAGTGTGGCTGGCCGTACGCGGCAAGTAGGTACGGAGCGCGATTGGAAAATGCCACTTTCGGCCTTTCATGCTGAACGGTGCGCGGGAGTGTACCGACTACGACGGTGACAGAACCATTCCCCCGTCGATACAGATACACTGCCCCGTAACGTAGTCGGATAGGTCCGTGAGCAGGAATTCGACCACGCGTGAGCAGTCTTCCGGCAGTCCCATCCGACGAAGCGGTATAGAGGGGGCGGCGCTGGCGAGCGCCTCGGGGCTGTCACGATTGAACTGCTTGTTGGCACGAGAGGTGAGGATAAGCCCAGGCGCAATGCAGTTGACGTGGATATTGTAAGGACCTAGCTCGGCTGCAAGCAGTCGTGTATAGTGAACGATTCCCGCCTTCGCCACACTGTAGTGGGAGATGTTACCCCCCAGGTTGCCACGCACCCCGGCCTGAGACGCTACGTTGACTATCTTTCCTCTCCGCTGCTCTTTCATTGGCACCGCGGCAGCCTGACAGCAGAAGACTGTCTGAGTCAGATTCACGTCCATGATAAAGCGCCAGTCGTCCTCGGACACAGTAGAAGCCTGGCTTCGATCCGCGGGCCGCAGCACTCCTCCTGCGTTGTTGACGAGCAGATCGACTCGCCCGAATTCGGAAAGCGCGTCGGCAACCAGGCGATCAACCTCTGACCGCTGAGTCACGTCCGCCTCGACTCCGATCGAACGCACCCCAATCGCCTCGCACTCCGCCATTACCGTATCCGCCGTCAGCTCCTCGTCGAACTCGCGGGCACAGGCGAGGTCGATGTCGTTGATGACAATATCGGCCCCCAGGCGTGCAAGATGCAGCGCATATGCGCGTCCCAGGCCGCGCCCGGCACCGGTGATAATGGCGACTTTGCCGCTAAGTTTGCCCATCGAATGTCTGCGTCCCCTGTTTCGTTTCCTGCTAATGGTTCGGCGGCGAGCCGCGAAACTCCTCTCCTTAACGAGACAGGCCCGTGGCCTCTCCGGACAACGTGGTGCACCGCAGGTGTTTGGGTCAAGTTTGCTTGCGTGCACTCGTCGCCCAATCAAGCACCGCGGCAAATCGGTAGTTCGCGAGCGCTCCGAACATCTCGTGCCTCGTCAGGCGGGCGCGAGTGAGCGCTGGACTTGTCAGGCCGCACAGGAATCGGGCCACGGATCTGGGTTCGTACAGGGCGTGGGGATACATGTTCTCAAGCGATTCGAGATTCTCGGTGTCGAGCGAGCCCGGCAGTTCGTGGAGTGGGGGCGGCGTGGGCAGTGAACGAACCCGCCCCGTCTTGCAATAGGTGCAGTGGCCGCATGGCAAAGGAAGGATCTCACCGAAGTGTGCGACAAGAAAAGCGGTCTGGCAACCCTCATGAGAGACAAGTGCAAGGACATCCTGGAGGCACTCCCACTCCTGCCGCTCACGCCGCAGGAAGCGTTCGCCGAGATCCGCCACTATCTCGCCAACGTCCACGCCAGGCATCACGCAGGTAAACCTGTGGCGCAGGTCGGCGTGCCTTAGCTCAATCAGCTGCCGCTCCTCGAGCACCTCGAGTGCCCGGACGACCCGCCTCCGATCCTGACCCAGCGCCTCGGCGCCTTGCTCGGAATCCATGGACCACCAGGTTCGCCCGCGCTTCGCGATTTCGAAGATCGCGCGGACGAGCTCTCCCGGCTCGCCGGGGAACCGGTTCGCAATGTCGGCCGGCGGTTCAAGCGGTCGAAACTGGTACCCCGAGTAGAACGGCGTCCCCTGCCTCAGCACCTTGCGCAGCTCCAGGTAGGTCAGGGCGGTACGGAGGACGAGCGGCCGCATGTCGTGACGATTCGAGAGCTCGATCAAGTTGAGCGCCAGCTCTTCTCCTCCCCCAAGGACCTCCTTAACCAGTGATCTCAGCGATGCCGTTGTTGGCGTGTCTCCGTACGCAAAGTTCTCAAGAATCGGTACGTCGTCCGGCGTCGCGAACAACTCGACAACGGAGCCCATCCCGTCTCTCCCGGCGCGGCCGATCTCTTGACTGTAGCTCTCGAGGCTCTTGGGCAAGTTGTAGTGGTAGATGTACCGAACGTCCGGCTTGTCGATACCCATTCCGAACGCGATCGTTGCTACGACAATGCCGGCCCGTGAGGCCATCCACCCATCCTGTACGTCTGCTCTCTCATCCGCCTCCATGCCCGCATGGTAGGCATCCGCCGAGAATCCCTCCGACCGAAGGCGCGCGGCTATGTGTTCCGCGGTCCTTTGGAGAGTGACATAAACAATGGTGGAGCCGGGTTTTCGTGATCTCAGTCTTTTTGCCAATAGTTCATCGCGCGCGGCCACCGCGACAGGCGTTGTAGCAAGAGAGAGGTTCGGACGATAGAAACCGGTGACAATGGCGCATTTCGCTGGGATTTCGAATGCCGTGCGGATGTCGAGGGCGACGGCTGGAGTCGCCGTGGCGGTCAATGCAAGGATTCGCTCGGCGCGGATCCGTTCGGCTATGTCCGCCAGCTTCAAGTAGTCTGGCCTGAAGTTGTGGCCCCATTCCGAGATGCAGTGCGCTTCGTCAATCGCAAATAGGGATATGGGCACCCGCTGTATCGCCGCAAGGAACTTCTCGTTGTTGAATCGTTCGGGAGCGACATAGAGCAGCTTGAGGGCGCCGCTGCGCATCTGGTCGACAACTTCGAACCACTCTTGGGCGGTCACGGATGCGTCCAGCCTGGCGGCGGCTACGCCGCGGCAGCGCAAGAAGTCGATCTGATCCTTCATGAGCGCGATCAGCGGCGAAACCACGAGCGTAACGCCATCGAACGTCAGCGCGGGCAGTTGATAGCACAGCGACTTTCCCGCGCCGGTCGGGAAGATGGCAAGAGCGCGACGGTGCGCGAGAAGCGCGTCGATCGTCTCTCGCTGGCCCGGTCTGAACGCGGCAAAGCCAAATCTGGCCGAGAGCAGGTCCTCTAGGCTCATGCGCCGTCTTCGACAACCTGCATTATCAGCTTCGCCGCACGCGCGCTTGCTCCCGGCTCGCCAAGGTCCCGACGAAGCATGCGAAGCTCCGATTTAACGCGATGCCTGGTTTCGACGTTGTTAAGCATTGCGAGCGCGTGTGTCGCAATCGCTTCCGCAGTCGCCTCGCGCTGAATCAACTCCGGGACGATGCGACGGCCGGCCAGCACGTTCGGCAGCCCGATGTGTGGTACGGTCTTGTGGATTCCCCGCAGGTAGTACTCCATCTCCATGATCTTCGATCCTTTGTAGAGGATCACCATCGGCGTCTCGAACAGCGCGGCTTCCAGCGTCGCGGTTCCGGAACAACTGAGGATTACGTCGCTATGCGCCATTACCTCGTAGGTAAGGCCCTTCGCAAGGACGATTGGCGGAAGACCGAGGTTCGTTCTTCGCTCAGCCTCTCGACGTTGCATGTCGAGGCGCTCACGGAAGGAGTCTTCTGAGACGATTACGCCGCCTACCGTGACCAACTTGCGCCGAGCCTGAGGACCGAGAGCGCTCGCGGTGCGCTGGACAGGCCTCCAGACCTTGGTTTCCGCCTCCTGAGCGAACTCATGCCACAGGTCTGAAAGCCTATCACGAATATCCGCGTGCCCTGTAAGATAGTCGCGCATCATGTCGAGCGAAATCGACGGTGCGACTCCCACGACGAACTGGGCATCCTTCACTTCTTGATGAATTCTGCGCGCGCTGTCGAGAAGCGTCGGCATCAGGTGCGCGACCTCGTGCTTCCGGCTCCCGGGAAACAGGCCGATTATGGGGCGGGACGGATCCATGTCAAAGTGGCTCGTGAACTCCGCCCTCGACATTTCGGAATGGACGCGGTCGAGAATGGGATGGCCGACGTTTACCACGTTAGCGCCAAGGAGGCGGTAACGCTCCTCGGCCCATGTGAAGGGCACGATGAGCAGATCGGTGAGCGATGCCAGTTCGGCACCCTTTGAGCCGGAGCGGCGCCAGGTGCCAGGGGGGAAAAAGTAGACGACCTTGAGACCGAGAGATTTGCAGAATCGTGCAGCCCGCACATTGAATGCGCCAAAATCGATGAGGATGACGACGTCGGGCCGACGAGAACGAACGACCGCTTTCATTCTGGGAGCAATGTGGAGCAGCATCCCGGGAACCTTTGCAATGGCCTCCGTAACGCTGATCGCTCCCCATGTCGAGCTATCCTCAACCAGCTCGACACCGGCGGCCCGCATAGCATGACTGCCGATGCCCCACAATGTTGCATGGGGCGCCAGCCGCAGAAGCTCGCGAGCAAGCGCCCCGCCGAGCAGGTCCCCGGACACCTCTCCCGAGAAGATCGCGATGTTCACGAAGCCTCCGCCGGATCTTAGCTCGAGGGCGCGGTATTCCCGCGGCCATTGGTGCCCTCCCGCGAATTCCTAATGAAGTTCAGCAGGTGCTCCAACTCCGGACTTGGCTCGATCTCCTCCTCGATCGCCTCCAGTGCCTGCGACTGGTTCAGGTTCGATCGATAGAGCAGCTTGTACGCGGCGCGTACTTCCTGCCGGACCTTGGCCGCGATGCCAGCTCTCCTGAGGCCCCGCACATTGACGTCAATTACCTGGGCCGGAAGACCGCTGGCCGTCATATACGGAGGAAGGTCCTTGTTGATTCCAGACATTCCGC
>JBBQVV010000473.1:0-4750 GCA_038211235.1 Chthonomonadales bacterium
GGGCCGCTGCGGCCGCTGGAGATAGGGCGGCCCCGGGCAGGTCCGCATCCCGGCTCATTCCGGCGCCTGTCGAATTTGCTGTCAGACGCTGCGGAGAGTCGCCAGTCAGCCTGAGCAGGTCCCGCGTGTCCATGGAAACGATCTCAAAGCGCGAACGATCCAGCGCTCCGGCAACCATTTTCCCCGTGGCGAGCGATACCTCGCGCTCACCGGAAGTGCCGCCCATCAATACAGCCACTCGCGTGCGCCTGCCCTTTGGATCACGCTCTAGAATGGTCACACCGCCGCCTTTCGCGTAACGCTGAGCTTCACCAACGCCTCGCCCTGTTCCCGTATGTCGCCGGCCCCCATAAACACAATCAGGTCGCCGGGCCGTGAGCTCTTCACAAGGTCTGCCGGGATAGCGTGGCGGTCGGCAACATATCTGGCGTCCAGACCCTGTCGCGCCGCAGTCGCCAGAGTGACGATCTCACTGACGCTCACGCCTTCGATCGGCGCTTCTCGCGCCGCGTAGACGTCGGTCACGATGAGCGCATCGGCATTGGAAAGTGACCGAGCAAAACCGCCTAGAAAATCGCGGGTTCGACTGTATAGGTGCGGCTGAAAAACTGCTACAAGCCGACGGCCGGGATGAGCGCCCCGAAGCGCGTTCAGCGTAGCGCGGATCTCGGTGGGATGGTGCGCATAGTCGTCGAACACGGACGCCGACCCCCCATCCATTTCATATGTGCCAAGCAGCTCCTGGCGCCTTGCAACACCTCGAAACGCCGCGAGACCCCCGCATATCTGCTCGATAGTCAGACCCAGAACCATGCCGACGCCGGCTGCGGCGAGCGCATTTTCGACGTTGTGGCGGCCCGGCACGGCAAGGCGAACCTTCGCATCGATACCGACTCTACTGCCCGTCATGACGAACCCCATGCAAGGCCCGGGTATGAGCGATCGAGCCTGAATATCCGTGTCGCCGGACTCGGAACCGTAAGTGATCGCACGGGCGCGCAAGTCGGGCCGCAGCGATCGGAACAGCTCTTGAACACCCTTGTCATCTGCGCACGCGACGATCGATCCATCTGGCGCGAGGCGTTCGAGAAACCGCTTGAACGCTGCGAAGACGCCGGCTTCCGTGCCAAAGTGATCGAGATGATCGGCCTCGACGTTGGTGACGACGGCGACATCCGGATCTAGGCAGTTGAACGAGTCGTAGGCCTCACAAGCCTCGGCGATGAACGGTCCGCGCGGACTGCCGACACGAACGTTTCCGCCCAACTGCGAGACCTCTCCTCCCACGAAAACGGTGGGATCGAGCCCTGCTTCCTGGAGCATTACTCCCAACATGCCGGTTGTTGTCGTCTTGCCGTGCGTGCCGGAGACCGCAATCTTGATTCCCTCATGCTGTGCCATCAGTTCGCCGAGATACCCCGCTCTCGATATCACGCGTATTCCAAGCGACCGCGCCGCCATGATCTCCGGGTTATCCTCGTGTACCGCCGCAGTGGAGACGACAAGCGTTGTGTCCGGCAAAACATTCTCCGCCCGGTGGTTACGGCTAAAGGTTGCTCCAGCAGCCACAAGACGGGCAAGCGCGGGATTGCTTTCCGCGTCCGAGCTCGAATCCGAACCAGACACTCGAGCGTTGCGCGCCTGTGCAACCTGAGCTAGCGCGCTCACTCCAATGCCGCCGATACCGATAAAGTGAACAGAATTCGCCATTCGCGCCTTCGAGATCCAATCGAAAAATTAGACTACTTGGCAGGCGGCGCCGCCGCCCGCTTTGGAAACGCTACAGCCCGAGTATCAGTCCGGCCACGGTGTCGGCCGCAAACGGCTTGCTGACTGCTTGGCTGGCTCGCGCCAACTCTGCCAGACGAGAAGGATTCGCTCTGAGCTCATCGAGTAACTGTACAAGCTTCACCGCGTCCAGTTCTCGCTCCGGACAGAGCAGCGCCGCGCCTGACCTGGCTAACGCCGCCCCGTTCGCGGTCTGGTGATCGGCATACGCAGTCGGCAGCGGCACGACGATCGCGGGGAGCCTGTTCGCCATTGCCTCCGAGAGGGTGGAGATGCCGCCCCTGCACAGGATAACGTCCGCGGCCCGGTATGCGAGCGGCACCTGCCGGTCGTTCAAGAACGCGACCGCGCTATATGGCGCGTTCTCTGGTAGTCCAAGAGCCGCGACCGATGCCTTTACATCCTCCAGATTCCGTGACCCGGTCTGATGCAGTACCTGGGACCCGCTGCGTATCAGATCCGGAAGCGCCTGTATCACAACCTCATTCAGCCGCCTGGCCCCCTGGCTCCCGCCGATCACGAGCAGAGTGAACCGGTCGGCGCGGAGATTCGCAAGGCTGCATCTGGCCTCGGCCGGACCTAAGTCCCGCGGCGCGATCACTCCGGCTCGGAGCGGCAGCCCTGTAACGACCGTTCTGCCGGCCGGAAAGCATATTGCGCTCTCCTCGAAGACGAGGCAGATCCACCGAGCGAATCGCGCCAGCAGGCGATTCGTGCGGCCAGGAACAGCGTCAGGCGCCAATAGTACCGTCGGAATCCCAAGTGACATGGCGGCAAGAAGCGCCGCTGCAGCCACGTACCCGCCGGTTCCGACCACGGCCTGGGCGCGAAACGCTCTCATATGGCGCCGTGCCTCAGTGAATCCGCGAACCAGCGATAGCACAACTCCAACCGTCGACAGCGATGCGGCCTTGCGCAGCTTCTTCGCCGTGACGGCCTGGTACGGCACCCCGGTTCCGGGTACAATCTCCGATTCCATGCCCGTGACACTTCCGAAGTAGAGCAGCTCGCAGTCCGGCCGAGCGCGTCGGAGACCCTCGCAGACAGCGAGCGCAGGATATATATGTCCGCCCGTACCTCCGCCACTGACTGCGATCCGCATTTGCCGCCCTTCTTCGCGTTACTCGAGCTTACCTCGCGACATGATCCGGGGAACAGGAGCCTGAACCTATTCCCCAGAACCCAGTCCCTACAACCTACTTCAGCTTGCAGGCTGACCCGGAGGCGCCGGATGCTGCCCGATACTGAGCAGGATTCCCACGCTTGCGAGGAGCATCACGAGCGACGACGAGCCGTAGCTAATGAATGGCAGCGGTACGCCTGTCGCGGGAATCGACGCCGTGGCTACACCCATGTTGACAAGCGCCTGCCAACTGATCAGGGCGGTAAGGCCCGCCGCAAGTAACGCGCCGAACCGGTCACGCGCCGCCTGTGCAATTACGAAGCCTCGCACACCGACGATCATGAGCAGGCCAAGTACCGGAAGGACGCCCAAGAAACCCAGCTCCTCCGCCATCGTCGCGAAGACGAAGTCGCTGTTCGCTTCGGGCAGATAGTACTTCTCTCTGCCTCGACCCCAGCCCATACCCATCCAGGCGCCTGATCCCACCGCCCATCTGGCGTGGGTCACTTGAAAACCGGCGCCCTGCGGATCCTTTTCCGGATGAAGGAACGTGTCGATCCGGTTGGACCGGTGCCTGAACACGGAAACCATCAAGAGACCCGCTACGACGGTGGCGCCAAGAACCATCATAAGGTGTCGTTTTCGCATGCCGCCCATGAACAGCTGTGTCAGCACTGCAAGGAACAGCACCACGGCCGTGCCGAGGTCCGGCTCTCGCTCAATGAGAAGCAAATAGAGAACGGTGACCGCTAGCGGCGGACCGACGAGCAGAAGAGCGGACGCCTCTCCCCGGCGAGCCTTCGGTCTCGGAATTGCCAGAAGCTTTGCAACATAGATAATGAGGCAGACTTTTGCGAGTTCCGACGGTTGAAAATGGATGCGCCTCGTGCCGATCCAGCGCGTTGCAAAGCCCTCCTGATAGCCAATATGTGGTAGGAACACGGCAGCGAGCAATATCACTCCGATTACCATGAGCGGAAATGCCCAGTCTCGCAGTCTCCAATATCCTATCCGCATCATGAGAAACATGATTGCCAGTCCGCAGATCGCGCCCGTCGCCTGGTGCCAGAGGAAGTGAAAAACAGCTCTGTTGTGATTGAGCTCTTGGATATAACTCGAGTCGACAACCATCAATAGGCCGACCACAATAAGGATCAGCGTGGTCCCGAACAGCCAGAAGTCCATTGGCCGGCGTGGATATACTGCGGTGTGGATGTTCAAATGCGCTCCTCCAAACGACGTACGGCATCTCGAAACGCCGCTCCACGCGCCTCGAAATCGCGGAACATGTCGAAACTCGCGCACGATGGCGACAGCAGCACAGCATCCCCTCGTCCGGCCAGTTCCGATGCCGACTCTACGGCGGCCTCGAGCGTCTCGACGCGACTGATCGCGTCGTAACCCCCCTCACGGAACGCGGTCTCCATTTTGGCAGCCGCGGACCCGATCAGGATCACGTGCATTGCGCGCGCGCGCAATGCAGGAGCGAGCGGCGCGAAATCGAGTCCTTTGTCGGCGCCACCGGCAATGACGATGGTCGGGCGATCCATTGCCTCGAGCGAACTAATCCCGGCCGCCACGTTCGTACACATGCTGTTGTTGATGTAGCGAACCCCGCGCCATTCGGCGACCCATTCCATGCGGTGCGCGACGCCGCCAAAGCCCTGAACGGCCCTCGAGATGGCCTCGCCCGAGGCTCCCATCGCGAGCGCCGCGACCGACGCCGCGAGCACGTTGGCGATGCTGTGAACGCCGGGCAGTGACGACGGCATCTCGTCGACACGCAGAATTGCGACGCGACCGACGAAACCTCCCAGATTGGCCGTGAGGACTCCGTCA
>JBBQVV010000474.1:0-4747 GCA_038211235.1 Chthonomonadales bacterium
AGGGAAAAGCGAGACTTGAAATCTGTGCCAGTATTCTGATAGAATGGACATGTAGGCTCCTTGTATCTTTTGGTTTCGTCACTTAAAGATTCAACAAGGAGCCGAAATCCCCTACCTCCAGACTTTTGCAATTTCCTCCTAAGTGTCTATAATGGGTGACCGCGATACGATGTCGCTTGAACGATTGTCATACACCTGTTGGCGATATGACCGGGTGTTCCATCACACTTACTCTAGGATTGCGACACGAGGTCGCACAAATGATAGTCGCGTGTCGAGAGGCAACGTGACCAGGTGTCCCATCACCTGTACCCTAAGCGGTACTGCGGCGAGGCAACGAGCCGTGGGAAGCCCGCCTACAACGTATCCCGTCCGAAAGGAGGGCCGGAACCGCGAGGGGACGGTCCAGCTGCCGTGAAGGCGCAGGAAGCGGGCCGGTAAACCCCGTACGGGCAGTACCTGCTCACACGCTCTCAGAGCGCACGAGTTGTTACCGCTGAGCGCGTGACGGAGAATGACGGAAGGCAAGCGCCGCGGGTGGACGGGGCGACCTGACTGACTCCGGACCGGAGAAGAAAGCACCGGGATTAAATCAGCTGCAGGTGCGGGGTTACCGCCCCATACCCTTGCGGCGGATCTACATCCCGAAGAAGAACGGTAAGCCATACGGCCCGCCGGGGAAACATCCTTTGGGTATCCCGACCATGGGCGACAGGGCAATTCATGCACTGTTTCTGCAGGCTCTCGACCCTGTGGCGCAGGCAGAGGTACCTCGGCTTCGCGTGATGGGGTGAAAACGACCAGAAGGGTATATGACTGTGCGAAGATCGTTGCTATACGTGCTTGCTATTGTCTGGCTCCTGGCACTAACGGCGGCCCAGGCGGAGCCCACGCCGAAGATGCCGGACAGCGTCGCGAGATTCTGGAAGCATCTCGCCAAAGCCAAAACGATAACGTACACAATGAAGAACTTGCGCCACGAGTCGTGGACAGCAACTCAGCCGGGCCAGTCAATACTTTACGTGGTGAACATCTACGAGGTTAAGGCTCGGCACCCAAATCGACTACGCATCAGCGTTTCTCCTGGACGTGAGCGCGAAGTAGCCGAAGCCGGACGGGTACATAGGGAGTTCCTTAACGCCGGAGATACGCTGTACATCAACAACGGAATTGAGAGTATTACGTGCAACTTACAACTCCGCACCTATCGAACAGGCAAAGGGATAAGTGCGCTGAGCAAGGACCAGAACCACGCGGCGCAGGCAGCACACAAGGGATGGATATTCGACACCAACGCGATGGACGGGTACGTCCTACTTCCTGATTCACTGGCCGGTACATCCGCATTGGTAATTTGCAGCCTTACCGATCCGGCCCACCCGGGATTAGAGCAAAAGATCTACTTCGACCGCAAGACAGGGTATCTCCGTCAGATCTCCGACTACGAGCAGGACGACAAGGGCAGCTGGTGGGAGCGAGACCGGCAAGAGTTCCCATTCTGGGATTTCGATGCCGAGCTGGCGGCCGACACCTTTAGCGTGCGCCCTCCACGAGCCTATGTCACGATGGAAGAGCGCGGCCGAGCGCACAATATCCACGATGGCAAAACCGTACCAAAATAGCGCGGTCACTGCGGGATCAGAAATGTGACACAGGATTCGACCTGACGTCCCAGCTTGCTTTCCACGCGTGTGTAAGCTGTGCGCGGAGCTGCCATCGGAGCGGTCCCTGCGAGGAAAGCGACGAATCCTGCGACAATGAGCGGCTCGATCCCAGCCAGTTCCTATCTTGAGTCGCTTGTACGACATATGTCTACTATAACGAGAACCGGCTGATCAACGTTTGATTTTCCGACTGCATACGGTCGGCTAATGCGCCTGGCGTCGACGGCTTGCGTCGGAGCGCATTCGAAGCGGGCGGAACGCTCACGACAATGATCTGGGACGGCACGGACTATCTCGGGGAGGTGTGACATGGCGATGAAGGCGCGGTATACAGTGATCGATGGCGAGATCATTGCCGAGAAGCGCGGCGGCGTTCGCAGCCACTATGTACCTGATCCGCTCGATTCGACCGTAGCGCTGCTGGATAGCACCCAGGCGCAGACGGACACTTTCAGTTATTGGCCCGATGGCGAGAACAATGCGCGGACCGGCACTACCGCGACACCTTTCCGGTTTGTTGGGGCCGGGGGCTACTACAGGGACAGCGGCACACGCGATTATGTCCGCGCTCGGGTTCCGAGTACGCAAACTGCACGGTCGTTGACGCGAGATCCGATTGGTTTCGACGGACGGGACCGGAACTTGTATCGCTACGTCGCATGTCGGCCGGTCAGCCTTGTAGCCACCACGGGCAAATCGTGCTCAGGTCCTCCTTGCTCGTATAATAACAAATTGTCTCAAGCGATGCAGAAATGCATTGAGGACTGTACCGGCAAGCCTGACTTTGCAGCGTGTCTAACAAAATGCTTGGGGAAGAAGGGCAATGACTGGATTCGGGATATTATATGCCACTACTTGGCGTGCCAGCAATACGGTGGAAGTGATCAATGCTGAAACCCCGACGCTGGTACGATTTCGACCGATTGCCAGGACTGCGTTCACTTTCAGCTCACTGAGTGTCTCTGCAAGGCTAACAATCTATGGGGCTCGTTCTGGTGCTACTTCCACTATTATGAAAATTTGGCCCCGTGCTTGGATAAAATCCTGGTGAAGTAGGATGTCGTTACAATAACCCTGTCGACGGCTAGTTTCGTGGCTGCGTGATCCCCGAGAATGGTTGACGTTCTACAGCGTTAGATATTGCCGGTGCAGACGGCTCCCCGTGGCTCATTAAAGGTGGACGTGAAGCGTGAACATACCAGACCGGTCTTCGCTGGTCGATCCGCCCGCCGGCGAATATCGTTTAACGGAGCCGCGGCGCGGATGGCGGCAATGGACAGGGTGTGCGGGTGGATGCGCCGCAGCTCTGGCTGTCGCTCCGTGTATAGTAGGTTACGCATTTTGGGGCAGCGTGGTGCTCACAACGCGGGCCGACACCCTTGCTCGACGATTCATGAGCCGCATTAATGCGGGCGACCTGGTAGACGCAAACAATATGACGGCGCCCGAGGCACTTGGGGGTCCCCACACGAGTTTTCAGTCGTTTGTACGGGAATGGAGTCCGGAAAACGGAGAGTTTAGCGGTGTAACATTGAAGAGCAGATTTTGGCTTCCTGGCCTTCAGCGGTCTCAAGTCACATTGCTTTACGATGTGCACGGGGAGCACGCACGATGGGGAATCGGTAGTACAGGTTGTCACCAAACGAAGTATGCTTCGCATATTGGCGGCAAACCTCAGCCCTGGTTCGCGTCACGAGGCAACGAAATAGTACGTGCCGTTATGAGATCATCTACCCATGCCAAGGAGGTTGATAATGGACAAATCGGGCTGGCGCGGTCAGCAAGTTTCACTGATCAGCGCGGTCGTGCTTGTCATAGCATCCACGACTGTGACTTCCGCGAATCGGCCGTCCGCGTTTATGAAGCAGCTCCCGAATGCGACCGTCTTCGCCTCAGTCCTTGGTAAACGTCGTGCGGAAGTGGAAAAGCGATTAGGTAAGCCCTCTTGGCCGGCCGAAAAGCGGAAGGGCATTGCATTCTACCACGTTCGCGGTTGTATCGGAGTGGCAATCGAATGGAAGACGAACGATCGCGATTCCGAAATGCAGTTTGTAGGGCTCGGTCTTGTGGACCAGGCAGCAACCTGGCAGGTGGCGTTGCAGCGCACCGGCTTCAGCAGCGTCGGCGCTCGCGTCATTGGCGACACGTTGGTGAACGTAATAGGAGTACCTCCGGGCTACCAGGTCACATGGAGCAAGAGTTCCCTTGTGTTCGTATACGCACCGGATCGCGCGCTGCCGCAGACACCCGACGCCCCGTGAGCCTGGTTGCGTCGTGGCACGAGCGCGATATTGCGAAGACGCCGTGATGGCGGAATGGAGGCCGTTCCTATGCTCGGAGTTAAGTGGCATGCGTGCTTGCTCGCCCAGATTATTCTTTATCATAGGACGGAGCAAGCGCGCAACTGAGAAGAAGTTCCATGATGAGCAGGATTGCAAGTTGCTACATGGTCCACGACGACAACTACTATCTCGCAGAATCGATCGCATCGTTCCGGTCGGCCGGCGAGGTATTCGCGTTCGTCAGCCGGGTCCCGTGGCACGACCAGCCAGGTGACTGGGAGGGCGCCGCTGAGATTGCAAGGGGCGCGGGTGCGGAGCTAGTCCTCGGCGACTGGACCTCCGAACTTGAGCATCGCAAGGCGGCATTTGCCTGGCTGGGATCGCGTGTCGGTCTGCATGTATACGAGGGCCTGCGTCATTCGCGCGAGCCAAAAGCACGCCTGACACGGTAGTTGTAGAGGCCAGAGGTTGCTGTCACATCGCGTTGGCGATCTGATCCCAACTCTCGACAAATGTGGGGTATCGCGGAGCGAAGGCAAGGTGCGCGCGGACCTTGGCATTGCTCATCCGATAAGAGGCGCCGAGGATCTCCAGCGTGAGACTTCCGACCGCCAGCCTGGCTAGAAACGGCGCGATGCGCTTTGGAGCGGGGGCATGCAGCGATCTCGCGGCGTAGGAGAGGACCTCCGCGATCGGAGCCGGCGCATCGTCCACAATGTTGTAGATATTTCCCGCTGCTGCGTCCGGCCGGTCGACTGCATTGACGATAGCGGACGCAGCATCCTCTGCGTGGATCAGGCT
>JBBQVV010000475.1:0-4738 GCA_038211235.1 Chthonomonadales bacterium
GGATGCGGTACCTGCTCCAGACCCTTGCCGCTATGCCTGCCGCAATCGGCCCCGACCTGCCTCTCGGAGTCCGTCTCAAGGCGGACGACATGGAGCAGCGCGGCATGGGATCTAGCGAGTATCGCGACGTGATCGCGCGGCTCCAGCGAGATGGCCTCGCGGACTATGTGAACTTGACTGGCGGAGATGGGAGGTACCACCACGGCCCATCGCCCCGGCCTGAGGGGGAGTGGCTGCCGCTCGCGCGGGAGCTTAAGTCGACCACGAGTCTCATTATTATGCACGCGGGACGGATCGCGACGCCGGAGATGGCGGAGACCGCTCTCGCGGAGGGCGCGACGGACGTAGTCTGCATGACGAAGACGCACATCGCCGACCCGCACTTTACGCTCAAGGTGTACGAAAACCGGCTGGAGGACATCCGTTTCTGCACGCGCTGCCTGCAGTCGTGTCATGGCAAGATGCACGACATGACGTGCGTCTACAATCCGTTGACAGGCCGCGAGGCAACGTGGTCGCAGCTTCCAGCGGCCGCCTCGAGAAAGCGTGTCGTAATTGTCGGTGCCGGGCCGGCGGGCATGGAGGCGGCGATTACCGCGGCGGAACGCGGACACGAGGTCATCGTCCTCGAGAAGAGCGGCGAGATCGGCGGCCAGATATTGACGGCTGCGGCGTCTCCGCTTAGGAGGCCGTTCTCGCGGATCGCCGAGTTCTATTCCCGCCAGGCCGCGAAGGGCCTCTTCGATGTTCGCCTGAAAACCGAAGCCACGGTTGAAAGCGTGCTGGATCTGCGACCGGATGCGGTCGTGATCGCGACCGGCTCACTGCCAAACCGCGCCGAGATCGCAGGCGCGGACGGAGAGGCGCGGATCTTCACGGTCCACGAGGTAGTAGCAGGCGCAGCCGACGCCGCGCACCGAGTCCTAGTCCTGGACCGTGAAGGCTTCTTCCGACCATTGGTTGCGGCGGACTACCTCTCGTCGCGTGGTGTCGAAGTTGAGTTCGTCACGCCCCTGTCGCAAATCAGTCCTGCCGTGGAGGGGATGATGGTCGACGAGATGCTTGAGCATCTGCAGGCTCGCGGCGCCCGTTTCTGGCCCGGTCAAGATGTCGCGGAGTGGTCGGGCAGCGGCCAGGCGGTGCTGCGAAACGTCCAAACTGGCGCGGAGCAGCTCCTCCACGACATTGACACTCTGGTCGGCGCGGTCGGTTCGCGTGCCGTCAACTCGCTTGGCCGGCTTCTGCGCGGCTGCGTTGCGGAGATCTACGTCATCGGCGACGCCAACGCGCCGCAGACGTGCGAGCAGGCTACCTATCAGGGCGCGAGGGTTGGTCGACTGCTCTAGGCAGCTAATTGTGTCAATTGCCGATCTGCATGTATTCCGTGGGCGCATTTTATCCTGCTGCCTACCGTCCGTCGTCTACCGTCCACCGTTTGTCGTCTCCTGAAACCGCCATGATCGAGACCCGGCCTGAACCACTCCCGCCGCGTTCGCGCGATGCCGGAACCCTCCTGCGAGGAGCGAGTCGGTCCCTGCGCGGCGTGACCGGCCGCGCCGTGTTGATCGGAACCGTGCTGACGCCGGTCAACGCCTTCTGGGTCATCCGGATGGAAGAGGTCATGTTCGGGCCCTATCCATCGCTTCTCTCGCTCTTTGCCAACGTCGTTTTCGTGCTGTTCCTGGTGATTGCGGTCAATCGGCTGCTCCATCGCTTCGCCCCTCGTTTCGCCCTCAGCCAGGGCGAATTGCTTACGGTGTATACGATTCTTGCGATCTCGACCGGAATGGCGGGCCAGTCAGGACTGAACATCGTCTGCGGGTTAATCGGACACGGAGCCTGGTTTGGCACGCCCGAAAAAGGGTGGGGACAGTTCGCTGCCGCATTTCCGGGCTGGCTCCTGATCCGAGACCGGGATGTCCTGCGCGGGCACTATCTCGGCAACAGCTCGTTCTACCGACCCGAGGTGCTCCGCGCCTGGTCCGTTCCCATCCTTGCGTGGACGCTGCTGTTCTGTCTGTTCCTCACGGTCGCCTACTGCGTCAACGTACTGGTGCGACGCCAGTGGGCAGACCGCGAACGACTCACGTTTCCCATCGTTTGGCTTCCGCTCCAGATGACGGAGTCGGGAACAGGCGCTGCCTTCTTCAGGAACCGGTTGATGTGGGCGGGCTTTGTGATCGCAGCCGCGCTGAATCTGTACAACGGAATCGCGTTCCTGTTTCCGATGCTCAGCCCCCTCGCAATAGGAATCACGGACCTAAAACCACTGTTCACCTCGAAGCCGTGGAACGCAATCGACTGGTTTCCCGTCACGCTCTATCCCATCGCGATTGGACTCGGTTATCTCCTACCGCTCGACCTGCTATTTTCGTGCTGGTTCTTCTACTTCTTCTGGAAGGGCCAGATGGTTGTCTGCAATGCGATGGCGTGGGACGTGCGACCAGACTTTCCGTACATAAGGGAGCAGGGGTTCGGCTCGGTCTTCGGCCTCTTCTGCTGCTACCTGTGGTCGGGAAGGCGTCACTACGCGGAGATCGTGCGTCGCGCGGTCAAGGGGTCGACGGTCGATCCAAACTCAGAAAGCGAGAACATACCTGGTCGAATGCGAACCACCAACGACAACCACTTGCCGATCGAGAACCGAAAACCGAAACCCGAAAATAGCGAAGGGCTGAGCGATCGGGCGGCGCTCCTGGGAATCCTCATCGGAACTGCCGGCCTGCTTCTGTTCTGCTGCGCCGCGAAGGTCTCGCTGTGGGTCTCGGCGCTCTTCTTCGCGCTCTACCTGGCGCTCCTGATCGTGGTTACACGGATACGGGCGGAACTCGGGGCGCCGATACACGACTTCACGTTCATGGGGCCGGACAACATGATGACGCGCGCCTTTGGAGCGGCCAGTTTCCGCCAGAGCGACCTGGCGTTTCTCTCCTTGAGTTACCCGCTGACCTATTCTCGAAGTAACGACACTATGCCGATCGCGCTCGAGAGCATGCAGATCGCAAAGCTCCGCAGCCTGGACGCGAAGCGAATGTTCAGGGTAATTCTGTTTGCGACGCTATTTGGCACGCTCTGTACGTTCTGGGCGTATGAGCATCAGGCGTACCAGTTGGGCGCTGCCGCGAAGTGGAACGCGGGGACGCACTTTGCCCAGGAGAGCTACGAGCGGATGGCAAGCTGGAACGGAGGCCTGTTGGATCAGCGGCCGAATGCCGGAGGCGCCGTTGCAATGATTGCCGGGATGGGAATCACGCTTCTGTTGATGGGGCTGCGCCAGAGTATACCGGGATTCCCGCTCCATCCCATCGGATTCGCCGTTTCGTCTGCCTGGGCGATCAATATCGTCTGGCTTCCGCTGTTCATTTCGTGGCTCTGCAAGGGACTCGCGATTCGCTATGGCGGCCTGCGCATCTATCGCCTGCTGCTCCCGTTCTTCCTCGGCTTGATCCTGGGCGACTGCGTCGTCGGCTCGCTATGGGGCCTGTTGAGCCTGGCGCTTAATATGCGGACGTACAACTTTTTCGGAGCGTGATATGACGACGGTGTCCCGACCCGAACGACACCATGGGAGCTGAGAGATGACGACAGTACGCGGGGTTCTGCCGGTTCTTCACATGCCATACCATGAGGACTGGACGATCGACTATGATACACTGGGCGCCGAGGTCGAATTCGCCATCGCCCTGGGAGCAGACGGAATCGTGTTCGCCCTGGCCTCGGAGCTCCTGCGCTTGACCCATGAAGAGCGGCGCGCGACGGCCGAGTTTCTGGTAAGCGCCGCGAGAGGCCGGTGCAGCGTGGTGATCAGCGTTGGCGCTGAGAGCAGCTTCGCCGCCGCGCAGTTCGCGCGGCATGCGGAGTCCGTCGGCGCAACTGCGCTGATGGCTACGCCACCGCTCTGCACTCGCGCGGGTGAGGAGGAGTTGAGAGGATACTACGCGGCCATAGTGGATGCGACCACGCTACCGCTGGTGGTACAGGATGCCTCCTCCTATGTCGGTTCACCGCTCTCGACAGCCTTCCAGACCGGACTGTTTGCCCAATTCGGAGAGCGAATCGCCTTCAAGCCGGAGGCCGCTCCCGTTGGGCCGGTCATCTCCGCGCTCAATGCCGCCTCGGGAGGCCGCGTGCGTATCTACGAGGGCTCCGGCGGCGCTATGCTGGCCGAGAACTATCGCCGCGGCATTACCGGCACGATGCCTGGAACCGACCTGCTGGACGCCATAGTCGCACTCTGGTGGGCTCTGGAGGCAGGCGACGACGGCAAGGTCTATGCCCTGTCACCGCTGATCGGTGCGATCCAGGCGCTCGGGGTTGGCCTGGACGGCTATCTGGTAATTGAAAAGTACCTGCTCAAGCGGCGCGGACTTTTCCGGAACACGTTGGTGCGAGGGCCCGTCGCGTTTCGACTAGACGACGCCGCGACCGCTGAGATCGATCGCCTGTACGATCTCCTGATCTCGAAGCTCTAGGAGGAACGACCTTGTTAAGTATCACGCCATCGATAGAATTGACCCCGGATCAGATCGAATTCTACCATCGCGAGGGCTATCTGGCGCTCGAGTCCCTTATGGGTCAGGACGAGGTCGCATGGATCCGCGAGATCTACGACCGGCTGTTCGCGATGCGGGCCGGCCGCGACGAGGGCAACCAGTTCGACCTTGCCGGAAGCGATGAAGAGGGTAAGGAGGCGGCGCTACCACAGATTCTTTCACCCAGCAAGTATGCTCCGGAATTG
>JBBQVV010000476.1:0-4720 GCA_038211235.1 Chthonomonadales bacterium
GGATCGCTGGTCGGCCAGCCGGGTCAGTCCACCGCGTATCATGGGACACGAATTTGCCGGCGAAGTCGTTGAAGTTGGCGACCAGGTCGAGAGCCTGCGGGTTGGCGACTATGTCAGTGGCGAGAGCCACTGGGTCTGCGGGCACTGTCATCAGTGCCTCCGAAATGAGCGGCACGTCTGCGCTAACACACGAATCCTGGGTGTCGACGTGGACGGCTGCTTTGCTCCATACGTAGTTGTCCCCGCCGCCAGCGCCTGGAAAAACGATCGATCGGTCCCGCCCGAGCATGCGTGCATTCAAGATCCGCTTGGAAATGCCGTTCACGCAACGTTATCCGGCGAGGTCATCGGCAGGACCGTGGCGGTGCTTGGTTGCGGACCAATCGGCATGTTCGCCGTGTGCGTGGCCAAAGCGGCGGGCGCCTCGGCGGTGTTCGCCACGGATACAGGTCCCTATCGCCTTGAGCTGGCAACACGGCTGGGCGCGGACGAAACCGTCAACGTGCTGGACACAGATGCAGAGAAGGCGGTGATCGAGTTTACGCACGGCCAGGGCGTCGATGTTGTGCTGGAGATGTCCGGCGCGCCTTCCGCCATCCGCCAGGCCATGCGGATGTGCAGGCGAGGTGGGCGCATCTCGCTTATGGGGATTCCCTCCCAACCAGTGGAGCTCGATATGGCGGAAGACATGATCTTTAAGGGTCTAACGGTCCATTGCATCGTTGGCCGCCGGCTTTATGAAACTTGGGACACTATGCGTTCACTTCTGGCGTCCGGACGCCTCAATGTCGCGCCCGCGATCACGCACCGCCTGCCGTTCGAGGATTTCGAGCACGGCATGAATCTAATGAGAGACGGACAATGCGGTAAGGTCGTTTTCATGATGACCTGACGAATTACGGTGGATAAGCGCCCTCAATCCATAAGTGTCCGGAGCCGTCGTCCCCGGACGTCGCGATCGACTCCGCGCGCTTAGCCTCTTCCAGCCCCGTATTCGGCACTTCCGACTGCAGCTGAGCCATAAGGGCGTTCCGCTCTGGTTGGACTATCAACGGTTCCCCGATATTGTGCGCTCGATCCACATGCGCTTGAATCGGCAGTGCTTGCAGCATGAATCGTCTCCAAAGGGGGGCGCACAACTGTCCGCCGGGTGCTCCCGGCATCGGGAGATAATTCGTGACCGTTCGTCCGTCTAGGCCTTGCAATCTTGACGGATGTGCCATCCACACCGCAGTCACGAGTCTAGCCGTGTAACCGACAAACCAAGCGTCCCGGTGGCTCGTCGTCGTTCCCGTCTTTCCGTGTGCATCGGGCACATCGGCAGCACCGGTAGCCGTGCCGTTTATCACGACTTCGCGCAGGGCGACATTGATCTGATCCACGGTAGCGACGTTCATAAACGAGTCGTGCAGGCGCGGCGCCGGATCGTCCGCATAGAGCTCCCGCCCTTGTGCGTCCGATACCTGCTGAACACTGTAGGGATCGAACCGAGCGCCACAATTGGCAAACGCGCTGTAAGCCGAACACAGATCGATTGGATGAACTCCCGATGCGCCTAGCGATAGCGGAAGGTCCGGCGTCATTGGCGTCGAGATCCCTAACTGTCTGGCATAGGCCTGGATGGTCGACGGCCCGGTTTGCTCCGCTACCTGCACCGCTATCGTGTTGATCGATTGGCGAATCGCCTCCAGGACCGAAACGGTTCCCTTATAGTGATCGCCGTAGTTGTGAACCACCCAATCACGCGGATATTGGGGATAGACAAGCTTCTTGTCATCCAGTGTACTGGCGAGGTCCACGACGTTCGCATCGAATGCCGCCGCGTAGACGAATGGCTTGAATGCGGAACCCGGCTGACGGACGCCCTGAGTTGCGGCGTTGAACTGATCGCGTTGAAAATCGGCACCGCCCACCATGGCGCGAATCGCCCCCGATCTTGGATCCAGACAGACGACCGCACCCGTTGTCGGGCCCAGTCGCCGGCGAATGCCGCTCTGCAGGCTCTCTTCCGCGGCCCGCTGCATCCGCCAGTTCATCGTCGTCACGATCCGCAGGCCGCTATACAGACTTTCCGCTCCAAGCCGGTCGCGGAGGCAATCGAGCACGTGTTGTACGAAGTATGGGGCCTTCCAGTCCGCCTGGGATTGCAGGTGCGGTCGATAAAGGCGTACGTGCTGCCGCGCCGCGCTGTCTGCATCGAGCCGCGAAATCTTGCCGCAAGCGGCCATTCTCGCCAGAACCTCAGAGCGGCGATGTAGTGCCTCCGGCAGGTGCTGGATGGGTGAATAGGCGGCCGGGCGCTGGGGTAGCCCAGCGAGCAGAGAGGCCTCTCCGAGGTCAAGATCGCGCGCGGGCTTGTGAAAGTAAGCGCGGGCCGCGGCTTCGGCGCCATAGCAGCCATTTCCAAAATAGATCGTATTGAAGTACGCCTCGAGGATATCGTGCTTGCTGTACCTGTGCTCGATCTCAACGGCAAGCATGGCCTCTTCGATCTTCCTCCGGACGGTCTTCTCACTGGAGAGATAGAGGTTGCGTGCGAGCTGTTGGGTGATCGTGCTGCCACCCTGTCCCGACGGATTTTTGCTCAACAAATTGCAGAGGGCCGCGCGCAATACGCCGCGCGGATCGACGCCGGCATGATCGTAAAAGCGAGCGTCTTCCGTGGCGAGTGTCGCGTCGATCAACAATGGAGAGATCTGTTCCAGACTGACAGGCCTGCGGTATTGAGTCTCGAATGTCGCAAGGAGGACGCCGTCGCTGCTGACAACTGTTGTCACAGCATGGGATCGCGTCTCGCTGAGCTTCGCGATCGGCGGAAGGCTCTGCGCGATCGCACGGAGCTTTAGCCCACCATATGCAGCCGCGGATAACACGGTGGCGGAGAGCAGCGATAAAGCGACTCCGCGCATTCGCTGAGCGCGTTCTCGTGGCGATAAAACTCGTGGGCGATCCACAATAATGCAGACTCGCCTTCGTTCATCCTGGAGTGTTCTTGGCGTTCGCGGCAAGGATACGATTGTCATGGGTTGTATACCAGCTGCGAACCCAATGTTCGCCAAAAATCTGTCTTGCGACGTCAAACTCTACGCAACAAGAAGCGCGCCTGCGGCAGGAGACGATCAACGGGACATATCCTGGTCAGACGCGCGAGGCCCGCGGCATCCTCGCCATCGTCAGGAACGGCGGCCGCTTATATTCTGTTTGTGGGACTAACTGGAAAGCGAACGTGCCTGGTGAACACTCGATTCGCACGCCAATTCGGACCGTCTGCAGGTCGTTAGGCCGGGAACGCGGATATCGCTGTTCGGGAGTATGACGGGGACGAGAGGCAAAGGTTCCTCAATTCTGACAGCGGGAATTGAGGTTTGAGAGGGCTATTTTCCAGACTGCTTAGCGGGATCCAGAGATGCGCCCTGCCATGCCTTCAGGACACTGGCAGGCTGAAATAGGCTTCGAACCGTGGCTGTTAGGCGCATTTCAGCAGCGCCTTTCGCGGCGTTCTCGGCGGAGACTTTGGCTGTCCAGGCCGGTGAAGCGTCGAAGTAGCCCTCCGGAGTCATCACGGCCCAGTCGAACGCGGGTCCGTCAGCCGAGGGCGGCCAGTACAATATCGAGAGCCGAAGTCGTCCGGTAGCAACCTCCCAGATACGCACCATACCATCGGCCCCTGCTCCCGCAACAAATCGATTGTCCGGGCTGACGGCTACGGCATAGACCCAGTCGGACGATCCCTCCAGCGACCGCTTTTCCTGGGTATTCGCGCCATCCCAGATGCGTACCGTCTTGTCCGCGGATGCGGACGCCACAAGCGAACCGTCCTTTCCGAAGGTAACATCCATCACAGGAGCTGCGTGGCCGCCGTTGTTGCCCGTCGTTTCGGCAGTCTCCACATTCCACCATCGGAGGTTTGGTTCGCCTCCGGAAGTTACAAGCCGCTTACCGTCCGGGCTCAGCGCCAGTGCGTTGATCGCTTCGTTGTGGCCGGTAAAGAGGCGTACGAGTCCGCCCTTGTCAACGTCGAATCGGCGCGCGTTGTGGTCGAGGCTGGCCGTATATAGAGCCTTTCCGTCAGGTGAGAGGCAGACGCGGCTGACCGCATCCGAGTGTTCCTTGAAGATGTGAAGCTCCTTCCCGGACGGCCATTCCCACACCCGAGCCGATTTGTCCTGGCTGCCACAGGCAATTCGCGCTCCGTCACGGCTCCAACAGACGCTCAGTACGGAATCGGCGTGCCCTCCAAGTGAATGGCCCACCTGCGACCATGTCTTTGTATCGAATATGCGGACATCTCCGGAAACGCCTGGAAGCCCACCTCCCACAGCAAGCTGTCCGCCGTCCGGCCTGAATGCGAGCGCAAGAGCCTCCCCTTTCAGATGGGTGATGCAAGCCACGGGCTTGCCGCTAGGGGTATCCCATATCGCCACGGCTCGATAGGCGGCGATCGCGAGGCGCTTTCCGTCCGGACTGTAGGCAAGTGCGGCGATCGCAGGCAGCGGCCCGACTCTTAATCCGAGAGTGACACCGATCGCGCCCTTCACCAGTGAGCCGGGCGGCGGCTCCGCGTTTGTCGGGATAGAGACATCCGTAACGGCACGGTTTGCGGGCATGGGCAGGCTGTCGGGTGAGGGTTTTGAGTTGGAGGCGTCGTTGATCGGACCGCCGGCAGGCGCATTCGCCTCGATCCAGCGCCTTACCAGAGCGATCTGAGAGGGCGGCAGGG
>JBBQVV010000477.1:0-4706 GCA_038211235.1 Chthonomonadales bacterium
GTAGGACTGCCGCGTACGCAGCACCTCAATAGAACGACAGTGCTCATTCATCGAGTGAGAGTTCGCAAAGAACTCCCGATTTACGCCTACCGCAGTACGAACCTCAAGTGAGTCATCGACCTCACTATGCAGCAGGAACAGGCAAGCGCCGCCTGGAAAGATCGCTTCGAGCTTTCGCGCGAGAATGTCCAACGTCTCCTCGAGCCCGAGGCTGGATGAAAGCGTCTGCGCAACCTCGTACAACGCCCAGAGATCCGAGGATGCTCTCTGAATGTCCCGCGCTGCCTGCTCCGACTTTGTAGCCACTTCGCGCTCAACGTTCTTTGCCACCAGCGGGCCTTCGCCCCGCGCGGCCATCTCCTGGATGACGCCTTCGATCACGTGCAGAAACGCCTCGACGATATCCGGGTCGAAATGCGTGCCGGAATCCTTTCGTATGACTTCCAGAGCTCGCTCGTGGGTCCACGCACCGCGGTAAGAGCGAGACGACGTAAGCGCGTCGTAGACGTCCGCGACGGCAAGAACTCTTGCCACCAGTGGGATGTTCTCTCCGCTAAGACCCTCCGGGTATCCCGAGCCGTCCCACTTCTCGTGATGGTACTTTACACCGGGAAGAACCGGCCAGGGAAACTCGACCGGGTCTAGAATCGCGGCGCCGATCTCCGGATGCTTCTTGATCTTGTCGAACTCCTCCTCCGTGAGGCGACCGGGCTTCAGGAGGACGTACTCCGGGACGCCAAGCTTGCCGATGTCGTGCAGTAGAGCGCCTGTGTTGACGCCTTCGAGCTCGGCGCCGGTTATTCCCAGCTGCTTGGCCGTCGCAACGGCATACCGCTGAACACGTAGAATGTGCTGGTGTGTGTACTGGTCTTTCGCGTCGATGGCGAGTGCTAGACTTTTGATTGTCGCGAGGTAAAGGTCGGCAAGGTGCGCCTGACTGATCTGCAGCTCCTCGATGTGCTGCTGCTTCTCCTCCGCGCGCGCTACATACACCGCGTACGAACGATGGATGAGATAGGCGACCGGGCTGCCGCACACCAGGAGCGAGCCGATATTTTGCCCACCCGCCACCACCGCGAAGCTAGAGATGCACGCTCCAGCGAAGTAGCTCGGCGCGGTCCAGAGAAAGGTCTCCCTCCAGAGAGGAAACGGCTTCTGTCCCGTACAGAGCGCGATGATTAGCGCGACCCCTCCCGTGTTGATCGAGTAGTTCACCAGCGTCGCGACCACGATCGCGACAAACGTTACGGGCATCTGCATCTTGAGTGAGTGGCGGTTTATCAGATAAAACGCCCTGCTCGCCAGACCGACCTCAAATAAACTCAGGCAGACGTTGAACGCGAGTTGGAAGAATGGCTGACGCCTGGGGTAAAGGCAGCCGGAGAGGCAGCCGATGCCTCCTATCAACAGGGCAGGGCCTGGACCGAATCGCAGCATGCTGGTGAACGTCAGTACAAAGCCAAGCGACATCGATCCCGCATCCTCGACGCCGGATTTATGAAGCAGCGTGATCTTCTTACCGCCGCAGAATACTGCCAGCACCAGGAAAACGAGCATCTCCCACACCGGAGAGCTGTTGTTTACCTGGCCGCCGATCGCTACTCCGACACACACCACGATTCCCGCCAGGCAGATGGCCAGAATGTAGAGCCGCGCGGGTACGGGAAGTTTTTGCATGGATTCGGTCCTCAAGAATGAAGATAATTCCGGCCAGCGACTCGCAATGCGGGCAGCAACGCGAACGTCTAGCTCATCTTGTGTCCGCGGACGCAGAGGATACTAAACACTCATTCCACACATTAGCGTGAAAGCCGTAAACAATACTGCGGCCCATTGATCTGGTTCCAGCACCCTATCCGCACCGGGCAGCACCGGTCGCGCAGCTTATCATGTCAGTGCTGATCCCGGAAAATTGACAGGGTGCGCATACCCCGCTATATGGCAAAACAGAGGTAGCCCACGTGCGGGCAGGAGGCGCAACATAGCTTCCCGCAGCCAAGGAGTTGATAACGTGAGAACTAAACGACCCGGTCCCCGTGGCCTGGGATTTACTCTGATCGAGTTACTAACCGTGATTGGTATCATCGCCGTTCTTGCGGCGATGCTGTTCCCCGTGCTGACTCAGGCGCGCGAAATGGCGCGCGGGACGGCCTGCATATCCAACATCCAGAACATCGACGCGGCAGTGCTCATGTACGCGCAGGACTATGACGAAACCATCGTCCCGTGGCGCAACTGTCCCGTACAGACTCGTGACGGCGCGATCGCATGTCCGATCGACGAACAGATCGCCACGCTTTGGACGTCGACCGTTCAGCCTTACCTTAAGAGCAGCCAGGTGCTGTTTTGCCCATCATTCGTGGTCAAGGATACCGCGAAGGCGATGGACCAGGCGGACTGCGACGGCGATGGATCGCCAGGAAGCGGATCCACCGGGTTTCTGCCCGCCGACAACTACTATTCCCACTACGGGATCAGGTTCCACCTGATCTTCAATGGCGATCAATGCGACACTTCGGGCGGAGCGCCCTACGCGCATTTCGCGGGAAGCGGATGGACGGGCGAAGGCGGTACTTATCACTTCTACACACAGACAATAAGTAACATCGTGGAGGCCAGCCGAACCGCGTTCGTGGGCGACGGCCTCACCGTTGAGGATAACAATGGCGGCGACCCGTTCGTCGGAATCCTGCTGGGCTGCGAATCGCGCTTCCGGCACCGAGGAGGAGCGAACATGGCGATGCTTGACGGTCATGTGAAGTGGATCTCCAATAATCCGGAGCGACACACGATGCAAGATGCGAGCGGCTGCTACTTTGAGAGGTACTTCACTTCCGATCGATAGTAGGTCCGCGCAAGGAGATTGAATCCATGAAGATACGAATTGCATTTCTGGCGGTCGCCGTGCTGTTGCTGGCGGCGGTATTCACGATCGCATCTACTGGGTTTGCGCGCATCACGGATGCGTCCGACCCGGATCCTGGCTACTATAAGGGCAAGCTGTTTATCCACAAGCGCATGGGATGATTGCGCTAACCGGGTGAATTGCGGGGTCGATCGATGGCGAGTCGATCGACCCCGCAATGTCGCTGTGCTTCGTCCGACGTGCTAATGTACGTCGAATTCTCTTGACAACCCTGCCAGGCTGTGATATATTGTTCGTGCTGCCGATACCCGGTATTCTACACCTCGGGCGAGTGGTGGAATGGCAGACACGCTAGTCTTAGGAACTAGTGCCGCAAGGCGTAGGGGTTCAACTCCCCTCTTGCCCATACCAATTTTGTTTCCTGTGCGGGAGTAGCTCAGTGGTAGAGCGCTACCTTGCCAAGGTAGATGTCGCGAGTTCGAGTCTCGTCTCCCGCTTAGTTTTGATCAAATCTGATCTCAAACTGTTATCTACCTTATGCGCCGACTTCTTCGCGTTGTATCGCCGAATTCTCCTCGAAAGACCACAGGATCGGTACATTAAGGTGTTGGGCAAAGACGGGTATCTCATCCACATCGATACCGTTGATGCCGCGCTCTTTCATCCCGAATCCGGCGCCGGACATACCCAAATCCTTTGCAACGTCATCCTGTCGGACTCCGACTTGGCGACGGCGCGCGAACATTCGAGTGCCGCGCTTCTCACGGCTGCGCTCTATTGCCGATTTCTCTGTTTCAACCGGCATGCGGAGCCTGTCCCTATACGCCGCCTGCGCCCCGCACTTTCAGTCGCTTCCTCGTCAGCGAGGTCGCTTCCATCCTCCCGCTCTGGCAGTATCCCCGCTCCATGTGGGCGATCAGCTTTTCCAGGTACCGAGAGCGGTCGAGCCTGATACCGCGTCGCTCGTCGAAGGACATCATTGCGGATAGGGTGTCCGTGGCAGCGTCCGAGAGGAAGTCGCCTTGCCGGATACACCGCAGGATCAGTTCGTTCGCGGAGCAGTCCGCCCGCCGCGCGGCCGCCTCCAACGTCACCTTGTCGTCGCCACCGAGCTTGATATTCAGCAAGGTCGATTCACGCAGCGTCTCAATCGTCTCGCGAGGAAACAAACCCTCACGCTGCAGCCTGTCGGATTCGCGGAGCGCTTCGACGTCTGCGACCGCCTGGTTACGAGGATACGGGCCGGTCTTTCGCTTGTGCTCCATCATGGCGAGCACCGCGTTCGGGTCCGGCGCCTTCAGGCAGCACTCGGCAATATACCGGGCCGGCGGTTCACGAAGCACGCCCTCTATCTCCGCTTCCGCCTCGTCGACCGACTGCTCCCCCGGATCCTCCAGTCTGTCAGGGAGCGCCAGCTGTTCGAATATCGCCAGGTCCTTGTACAAGGTTTCGACCGAGATATTCCACCGGCCGGCAAGCGCTCTCATCTGATCCTTCAGGCCCGGTCCGTTCTTCTCCAGACGAGCCTTGTACCGGTTCCGCAAAACATAAGCGCAAGCGCCCCGTACCACAAAGACCGCGGACTCCAGACGAGTGAGCGCTACAGCAACCTGGTAGATCGCCTCGTCATCGAGGTACCAGATGTGCCCCAGGATCTTGTCGACGACGTTTGAAACCGCCGCGTCCACCTGCGCAACCCAGCGGGTCGAAAGCTCTGCTCTCTCGAGACGGTTCACGGATCCGCTCCTATGCTCTAACGGCGCAAGGGAGTCGCGCCCGCGAGAGTCGGCACCACAGATCTTCGCTGTCAAGGCTCAGCCATTCGGCCCAGGCTCGTCGT
>JBBQVV010000478.1:0-4684 GCA_038211235.1 Chthonomonadales bacterium
CTCTGCATTTGCCGAACGAGGACGCCCCTGAAAGGCCACGCCAATCGCGCGGATAAAGCACGCCAGGGCGAGCGCGCCGACCAGCGAGATCCACCCGATCATGATCATTCCGCAGAACCTGAGCAGTGGGGTCGAGCCTGCGAACGCGACGCGCAGTGAGCCCTGATAGAGCAGCCACTCCCCGGCGAAACCGTTGAGAGGCGGCAGTCCGCAGATCGAGGCCGCGCCGAGCACAAAGAAGGCGAACGTAAAGGGCATCCGCCGGCCAAGCCCACCCAGGCGAGACAGCTCTCGCGTGCGCGCGCCGACGTCTACCGCCCCCGCACCGAGAAACAGGAGTGACTTGAACAGCGCGTGGTTGAGAATATGAAATAGCGCCGCGGCCGCGCCCAGCTGAACAGCGCCCGCGACCCCCTCGACTTGGGCTGCGATTGCTCCACCAATCCCAATAAGTATCAGGCCGACGTTCTCTACCGTTGAGTACGCCAGGATACGCTTGAGATCGTCCTGGAGCAAGGCAAACAGGATTCCCCAGGATGCGGAGATGGCGCCGAGGATCAGCAGGGTGTAACCGAATGCGGGATGAACAAAGGCCGGCGAGAACAGAAACAGGCGGATCACCATATAGAGCGGTATCTTGACCATCACCCCGCTCATTAACGCGGAGACGGGAGCGGGCGCGGCAGGGTGCGCTATGGGCAGCCAGAGATGGAACGGCCACATTCCCGCTTTGACTCCCAGACCGATTAGAACGAGCATCCCCGGCCCCAAAGCACGCAGCCCACCGAGGCGCCAGTCCTGAAAACTCCAACTTCCCGTGAGTGCAAACACATAAAGGAAGCCGGCGGCGAGAAATGCGGTGCCGACGCGTGTAGCGCCAAGATAGATCAGCGCCGCCTGACGATTCGAACCTACTCGATGATCCGTTGCGACGAGGACGAAGGAGCTGAGCGACATGAGCTCCCAGGCAATTAGGAAGGTCTGCGAGTTTGCTGCGAGGACTACCATGGTCATGCTGAGCAGGAGTACGGCAAGCGCTAACCAGAATATCCGCATGTCACAGCGGCCACTCAGATGCTCCAGATAGGCGGGCACGTAGAGAGCCATCGGACCGGCAACCAGCGCGATGACCGCGAGGAACCAGGCGGACAGCATATCGAGGCGAAATGCCAAACCGACGTTCCCGAGGAAGAACGGCCTCGGAAGCTCGAAACCCACGCCTTGCTCCACCGGAACCGCTATCGCGGCCGCTAGAAGCGCGAGCGCGCCGGCGCCAAGCATCACACACCAGGCGAGTCTATTCGACTCACGGACATCGAAGAGGGCAGCAAGAGGAATCGAGAGCCACAGAATGACCGTTACATCCAGGAATAGTATTGATGGGTGGGACATTGCAACTTTCTGTTACCAGGCACGGCGGTGGTTGCTTGCAGTCTGATCTCGATGAGCCTTTCCGCCGCTTCGCTCAGGTCAAGCTATAGTACTGCGTCAACTTTCCGCCATTGGGTTCTGCGGCTCGCTCCTGCCCCGACTCGGATATCACCATGACTCGGACCTATGGCGAACATAACCCGATCGCGTGAAGTGCAGGACTAACGGTCCGATCCATTGAAGAACCTTTATGATCGATGTCGCCCGTCCGAAGCGCGACGCATGTGAGGATTGACTCCACGGAATGCAATTACCTCGCCGTTGCGTAACATAAGTCTGTGAAACTCGACGATGATCTCTAAGGTATTCTTGGCGAGAGGAGGCCAGCTATGACGAATCTCGACGCTCAGTACCTCGATGAGCACGGTTACGTTGTTATCCCGGAGTTCCTCTGCCACGACAAGACCGCTGAGATCCGGTCCTCTATCGACGGGCTGCTGCCTCCTCCAGAACCCGCGGAACTGGAGGACAGGCGTCGTGTTCACGACCTTCGGCATCCCATTGCGGGGCGCCTTATGGCGGAGTTAGTTACGCCGGCCCTGATTGAAACAGCACGCATGATCCTTCGGTGCGACCAGGCTGCCAACCTCCGTCTCCTTGAGCAGGTGCTGATTCGCACGGACCCGTCGCCTCCACCATATGGCTCGACAAGCTGGCATATCGACTTCGCCTTCTTCCCGCAAGAATATGCCGCATCGCCGCGCCAGACCTACTACCATCTCGTGCAGATGTGCAGCACGGTCGAGCCCGATGGGGGAGCGTTCACTATCGTTCCCGGCTCCCACCACAACATGTACTCGACCGCAGCTCAATGCGCCACAGCCGAGGACCTCGCCGCCTTCAAACGTGCCCCCATTGAGAGTTCGGGCGTCCATGTTGCCGAGGCGGTGGAGGTCTGTGGGAATGATGGTGATTTGATCGTGTTCAACCCGATGTGCGTTCACTCCGCATCGAAAAACGGCCGCTCCTATCCTCGCTACGTCTATTTCTCATCGTTCTTTGATGTCTCCGCCGAGAGGCTCAAGTGCTATTTGCGAGCGACGGACTACATCAAGGCCTTTTCCAACGACTTGCAAGTCGGTTTACCCGACGAATTTAAAAGCCTGCTCGACTGGTAACAACATGGGACAAGGCAGGAGGATTTGATGATTTCCAATAGTGCGAGAAATCCTGGGTTCCTCGCTAAGAGTCCAACGGCAAATTACGACGCGTGCCACTGGTCGCGCATGAACTTTAGCCCCTGCCGGGCGAGACCCATCTCCGTGTCGTATAGTTCGCGCCAGATGCACATGGCCGCCAGGTCCGGGAGGGACCGGCCAAACGCCTCGATGGTAAGCCAACCATCGTAGCGGGCGGCCTTCAGCGCGGCGAAGGTCTCACGCCATCGGACAAGTCCATCCCCGGGAGTGCCCCGATGGTTCTCGGAAATGTGGACGTGCGCGAGGACTGGCGCGAGGGCGTTCACTGCCTCGCCAATGTCTCGCTCCTCGATGTTGGCATGGAACGTGTCGTACATTGCGCGAATGTTTGGATGCCCGACCGCATCCACCAGGTCACGAGTATCCCGCGCGGTATTGAGGAAGTAACATTCGAAGCGGTTGAGTGCCTCAATGGCGAGCGTCACGTCCGCGCTCGCAGCGAAATCTCCGATCTCGCGAAGAGTCTGCACGCACCAGTTCCACTCCTCGGCGGTCCGGCTGCGGCCCACAAAGTGGCCAAGTGCCGAGTGGAGCGGTCCGCACAGCACCATCCCGCCGAGCAGGTTCGTCGTATGTATCGCCTGTTTGGCTGTATCGACCGCCGAACGGCGCGATGTCGGATCCGCGCCAATAGGGTTGGCCTCGCGCGTCGCGACCGTGACGGCGGTGCACTGCAGACCCAGATTGTCCAGCTCAGCGCGGATCCTCTCGTAACGTGTGTCGTCGCGTGCGAATAGTGGAAACTCGACCCCATCGTATCCTATCGTCTTAAGATCGGCCAGTATGGGAAAATGCTCTTCGCCTACCTGCGTCGTCCAGAGCAGCATATTGATTCCGAGCCTCATGGCGCCACATCCACCCAAATTCCCGAATGCGCCGACGATAGGACTGCGTCGAGTACAAGCTGGGTGGCGAGCCCCTCACGAAATGTAGGCTGGGCAGTTTCACCACTGTCAAGTCCTGCCAGAAAGTCCGCTAGCGCGTTCGTAAACGTATGCTCGTAGCCGATCGTCGTTCCCGGCACCCACCACTGTTTCATGTAAGGATGGTTGAAACCGGTGACGTGGATATTGCGCCAGCCGTGCAGGTGATCGGCGTCGCCGTGGTCATAGTACTGAAGACGATGCGGATCCTCCATGTCGAAGTAGAGTGAGGCCCCTTCGCCATTTAGTTCCAGCGTGTTGTAGTTCTTGCGTCCACGGGCGAAGCGTGTAGACTCGAAGAGGCCGAGCGATCCGTTCGCAAACCGGCACATGAACTGGCAGGCGTCGTCGATCGTGACTGCCTTGCGGACTTCCGGAGCGTCGTGTACCGAGCGCTCCTTGATGAAGATCTCCGTCATCGCCGTGACCGCGGAGATCGGCCCGTTGAGCCACAACGCCGTATCGACCGCATGCGACAGAAGATCGCCAGTCACGCCCGCGCCCGCCGCGTCGGCGTCCAGACGCCACAGGGTTTGGCCGCCAAGTGGAAGGGATGGGCTCATCGTCCAGTCCTGAAGGTACTGAGCGCGATAGTGGAACGGACGACCCACTCGTCCCTCATCCAGCAACTGTCGCGCCAGCGCGATCGCCGGCACGCGCCGGTAGTTGAACCAGACCATGTTGGCAACCCCTGCACTCTCCACCGCCTCCGTCATCTCGCGCGCCTGGGCGACGTTCATTGCCATTGGCTTCTCGCAGAGCACGATCTTGCCGGAGGCCGCTGCGGCCATCGCAATCTCGTAGTGCGTGTTGTTCGGGCTGGCGATATCGATGACGTCGATGTCCTGCCGCTCTACCAGCCTGCGCCAGTCGGTCTCGATGGTCTCCCACCCCCACCGATCGGCGAACCCACGCACTTGCGCCTCGCCGCGTCCGCAAGCGGCCATCAGGACCGGTTCGGCGCCGAGATCGAAGAACCGGTTGACCTGCCGATAGGCATTTGAGTGGGCGCGGCCCATGAAGCCGTACCCCACGATCCCAATCCTCAGTTTTCGAGTGGATTGATCAGCCATATTTCTTGTTCAGTCCGTCGACAAAGCGCTTGCAGCGTTCGGTTACACTCCAGGCGTC
>JBBQVV010000479.1:0-4683 GCA_038211235.1 Chthonomonadales bacterium
ATGTACATCCCTGCGTTCTGCCGGACCGCGGACGACGATTCGTCTCCATATATTCTGCCTCTCTCACGATTGTGACTTCGATGAGCGAACTTCCAGCTACAAAGTGGCCGCCAGCTCTGAGTTCGGCTGCAATGAGAACTCTGCCGACACTCTGTTACCAGATGTTCTTACCTGCCACGATGTCGCCCTTGCTGTCTTCCATGACGATGTACCGGTCGTTCGGATGACCGTGGCGCAAAATGCTCGTATCGATCGCCCTGCCGCCGTCATCCTTTCGATCCGGGCCGACGCTGTAAAGAACGTATTTGACGCCGATCACTCCATAACCGAAACTACCACTCTTCGCGAAGGGATCTGGCGGCAGAGCGGGCAGAATCGAAGGAGTAAGTTCGCCGAGCGCCGCCGGATAGTGGCCGTGCTCGGCCCGAAACGCTCGGAGAGCCAGCGAGATTTCCAGCAGCCCGGACTGTGCCTCGCTTCGGGCAAATGCAGCTCTGAACCCGTTGCTTTCAAGCAGCATGATCCCGGGAGCGACGAACTCCAGGAGCAGGTCTTTGGGCGGCGAGACCGGCATGGCCGCGCCGTAAGGGCGTTTAGCGTTCGCAATGTGCGCGTCCAGAAGCGCCGAATAGTCGTCCATGATTCGGCGCTTGCTGTGGATAAGAAAGCCGAGTTGTGATAGCGTCGTCAAGTTCGCCGGTATCGGCTCAGGCGTCGTTCCGGCTCCCGGTTCCGGCACGTAAAGCAGGGCCGGGTTTTTCATCACCGAGGACAGGCTGGCCTGTCCGCACCACTTCTCCTCCTGGAGCGTCTCGGCCAGCGTCGGCAATGCGCTGCGAATCCGCTCAAAACGACCCACGGCATCCCGGGCCTCCAGCGCGGTAAGGCGGTCAATTCTAGCCCACATCGGCCGGCGGCCACTGGACTGGCAGCCTGCCCCAAGCATCCACTCGTCCAGCTTAGCGCGCTGCTGGATTTTGCCTCCGAAGGCGATCGCATCCATATTGCACCGGACCGCACCCGCATAGTCGCCCTGATGCGCCCGCACGTCCGCCTCCAGCGCAAGCAGTTCAAATGCACTGTAGAATCGTGCGCGAAAGGGAAGTCGAGCAAAGTAGGAGGGCGAAGGCGGATAGAGATTTTCCATATCGAAACCTGTTGTTAGAAGTTCGAGCGCCGCCCGGTTCTCTGATACCAGAGTCTGCTTCTCCGCCCACGTGTAGTCGCGATCGACTTTGAGCCCGGTGTCGTGCCTTGTCTGAAGCGCATATTCGATTTTAAATCCATCCACTATCTGCGAGGTCGCGGAACGGAACGTATCGAAGGCGTTCGGTATCGGAACCACCCGCGCCGGTATGTGCACGACCGGATCCTCCTGCGCGGCGCGCCACCATATCAGCGGCACGAAGAGGAGCACCACTGCCAGCAGCGCGCCAACTCCTCCTACGAGCTTCACAGCGAAAACCGAGCGACGGTTCGCCTTCATGGATCGGCCACCTCGCGAGTGCGTGTTAGAATGAACGCCTGTCTATCACTACGCGGCCAACCTGCGCCCGTTTCGGATGCACTGCCTTATCGTAAAGCCACGCACCGTAAAAACCTGCCGCCCTATCGGCCGGCTTGTCAACTTTGCACCTGGCCCTGGAAAACGGACACCGCGCCCAACACGTATGATGATTCATCGGGACCTACAGTCAGAACTGCTTTGGCCCGGGCGTCCATATGGACAACCGGGATCGAACCGGGCCGGCTGCCGTTCTCCCGATATCCCTTGCAGGCGACCGCAGCACTGTGAATACGGAGGATTTCCCAGCGACAATGCACGGCAGCGATGAACAGAAGGGTCAATCGAGTGTCGGTCCGGATCCGAATCCCCACACGGGGTCGAAGGCGCTGAAAGCGCTGGCCGCGGACCTGCCACTCAAGCTGGACCTGTATCTGAGGAAGATAATCTACACCGCGTTCAAGCGATGTCCGAGCAGCGGTCCCGACGTGAATCGGATGCTGAAGGCGTTCTCAAACGGGAGCTACAGCGATGCCGACCTGGCGGAAACGCTGGCGGCCCTCCAGCCGCACGATCCGCCCTCCATGGCGCGTGCCAAGGTCTGCGCGTGGATGCTAGGGGTTTCGGTCATGCAACCTGAGGATAGCAATAGTGCGGCTCTGGCGCTTGGCGAGCTGCTGCTCAGAGGGCCGAAGTTCGCTTTGCGGGCGGACGGAGCCGGATTGCGTTCCACTTTCTTCAGGGCCGGTCTCAGCGCAGGCGCGGCCGTCGTGGTCCTGGCGGCCGTTTCTGTCCTGGTAGTGGAATACCCCGTACTGTTCAGCCTCATCCTCGGAATCGGCGACTTCGCGGTCGTTGTCGCCTGCCTGCTCGTCATGCTAAGATTGCAATATGCCGGCGCGGCCCGTGAGCTTCGCTTCGTGGCCGCCCACGCCCTGGGGCGCCTGGGCAGCGTTACCGCCATCGGGGACCTTTCAGCGGCGAGCCTTGAGCCCGATTCTAATCTCTCGGCGATGGCGTTGATCTCTATGCGGGTCCTCCTGCCCAGGTTGACCGCGGACAGTTACGGGCGATTGGGATCACAGACTGTGCCGAACATATGCAAGCTGCTCGCTCGTTCGGTCGCGCGAGCGCGCGGCCGCCAGGAGAACATCCACGACCTGCAGCTGGAGCTGCTGCTCGCGCTGGAACAGATCGGCGATTCGAGAGCCGTTGGGCCGATCCGCCAGGCCGCAAATCACTGGCCGCAGGGCCACCTATCGGACGCGGCGAACCGTGTTCTCGTGGTACTGCGTGAGAGGCAGCGGCTTGAAACCGAGCGTGAGGTGCTGCTGCGCGCCGCGACGGATTCGTACGCCACCGGTTCCGCCGACCTGCTGCGCGCCGCGATCGTCCAGCCAGAATTACGGCCGGAGCAGCTGCTCCGGCCGATGGAATAAACCTTACAGCCTGACTTCCTCATGAACCAGGTCGGCGGATGTCGGTGCATCCGCCCTACTTCGGACATCGGCGGACGACCCCCCATACGGGCAGGCTGTGCGGGGTAAATTAGGCATCCCATACGGGCGGAAACTTGTCCGTATGGATGGCCGCCCTACGTTGAGTTTCGATCGTTTCGTGCGTGATTCATGCCGGGTGGTGGCGGAGGAGCTATTGCCATTCCATGCAAGCGCGCAGATGGCGGCTGCAACGGGGACTTCTAAGCTTCTTGAGCGCCTTGGCTTCGATCTGCCGTATGCGCTCGCGGGTGACGCAGAAATGGCGGCCGACCTCTTCGAGTGTCTTCTGGCATCCGTCTTCCAGCCCGAACCGCATCATCACGACCTCTTTCTCTCGGGCCGTCAGATGTGCCAGGACGTACTCGATCCGCTCGCGCAGAATACAGTGTGACGCGAACTCCGCCGGAGAGCGCGCCTCCCGATCTTCGACGAAATCGGCGAGGTGGCTATCCTCCTCCTCGCCGATCGGCGTCTCCAGAGACAGGGGCTCCGGCGCGATCCGGATGATCTCCGAGACACGCTCGACGGGCAGCTCTAGAGCGCGCGCCAACTCCTCGAGCGTCGGCTCGCGGCCCTTCTCCTGAAGTAACTGGGACGTGGTCTTGATCAGCCGGTTGATCGTCTCAACCATGTGGACGGGGATGCGTATCGTGCGGCCCTGGTCAGCGATGGCGCGCGTGATCGCCTGACGGATCCACCAGGTCGCGTAGGTGCTGAACTTGTAACCTTTGCGGTAGTCGAACTTCTCGACGGCGCGGATAAGACCCAGGTTGCCCTCCTGGATGAGATCTGGAAAGGACATTCCGCGGCCGCTGTATCGCTTTGCGATCGAGACCACCAGACGCAGATTGGCCTGAGTGAGCCGATCCTTCGCCACCTTCGCCGTGATCGGATCTTCGAGTTCTCGCTCGATGCGTTGCGCGAGGATCATCTCTTCGTCCATGGAGAGCAGGGGTGTCTTACCGATTTCGCGCAGCCAGGCGCGAACAGAATCATCGATTGGCAGTCCTTCGAACGAGGCCATCTCTTCGTGAACGTGAGCCTCCACCTCTTTAACAACCGTCTCCGCGGGCAGCTCCTCCACGGTGAGGCTGGGCGCGAAACTCTTCGCACTTGCAATCTTATAGACGATTTCGATGCCTTCCTGGGCAAAGATCTCGAGCAGGTACTCCACCTGGGTTGTATCCAGATCGTCCTGGACCAGGCTGCTATTGATCTCGTCGTAGGTAATGAAACCGCGATCCTTGCCCTGGTCGAGCAATCGCCGCAGCTCCGTTACCCGTTTGGCCGTCTGCACGGCCACGCTGGTCATGCCCACTCTGATCACTCCCCTTTGCTCATGTTGCCGGCTGGGCGCTAGTCGTTGTCGTCTTCAACGACGGGCGGTGATCCCCGTGATTGGCGCATCTTCTCATGGTACTGTCGTACGACGCCCGCGCGCTCCTCCCCTGTCAGGTCGGCGCGGCCGAGCAGGATCGACATGTCGCGTCGAGCCTCTTCCTCCCGATGCTTGTGTAGACGGCGGATACAGTCGGCGAGCGCCGCCTCACTGAGCGGTTCATTCGACATCACGGACAGGGAGTCCTCTAATACCTCGCGAATAAAATCCAATGTTTTTGCAGGATTTACGCCACTGGTCCGGATGCTGCCGGCACGCTGGCTCATAGCCATTGCCAAATG
>JBBQVV010000480.1:0-4662 GCA_038211235.1 Chthonomonadales bacterium
AAGACCTTCAGGTATGCAGCCTCTGCCTCCGCATTGGGAGATTCGTCGCTTCCGTAGAGGAATGCCAGGATGCATGGATGGTTGCGAATGCGCCGGGTCTGGTCTCGCAGAGATTCGGCCGCGATAGTGTAGTCCTCCGGCTTCCACTGCGGCCATCGCTCCCAGTAACTGCAGCAGCACCAGCCGGCCATCACCAGGATTCCATAGCGGTCGCAGGTCTCGAAGAAATGATCGTTCATCATCTTGCCTTCGAGACGGATGGTATTGAGGTGCATGTCGCGCACGTATCGAATCTCGTCTTCTTCGCGACGCGGCGAGAATCGCAGCAGCATGTCGGAGGACCACCCGCCGCCCCGAATCAGTATCGGTTTGCCGTTGATCTTGAACAGGCGATGCTGCAGAGCGTCGATCTCCGACGTGACCTCGCGAATGCCGAACTTAACGTCCTGTCGATCCGAGACCTTTCCTCCGGACTCGAACTCGATATTAAGCTTATTCAGGGTCTGCGGGCCATACGGATAGGGCCACCACAACACCGGATTCGACAGATTGAGTTGTGGATAGTCCGCCGGACCGAACTCTACTCTCGTGGTCATTCGCGGAGCCGCGGTTACCTTGCGCGAAACAACGATACTGCCGATATTGGCCTTGAGCGTGCCCTCTATCGGCGTGGCCGTCGCGTTCCACACGTCCGTGGCGACGCTCAGGTGCGCTACGGATTGGTCCGGTTCCAGATGCGTGACAACCTGCGAGTTTCGGACTGCGACGGGACCGGATGTCAAGAGGTAGACGTCGCGCACAAGCCCCATATCCTTATCGGGAGGCAGTGGATTCCAGTCCACGAACGTGATGGAGAGGTCGGTTGGAGTCGGTGGAAATACCTCGACCGCGAGCGTATTGACGGCCCCTGGCCGCGCGGCGCTTGTGACGTCGAACGAAAACATCCGATACATGCCGAGCACCTTGTCCGCCGCAGCCACCTGCTGACCGTTGAGCCAGACATTCGCCCGATAGTTGATGGAATCGAAGTTGAGCCAGACCGTCTTTCCCCTCGCCGACAGCGCTAGCCTGAACTTCGTTCGGAACCACCATGAAACGGCAAACGGGCTGTTCGATGCCATCGGGCTGTTTGAGAAGTTCGTTCCGATGGGGTAATCGGTCCCGGAGATCGACCTGAGGTTCATGCCAAAGTAGGGCTCGGGATAGACCTTGTCGTTTACTAGTGCCGCCAGAACCGTCGACGGCATTGTCGCCGGAAGCCAATTGCGTGGATGGAAGGTCCCTCTCGAAATTACCTCGCCGCCCGCCGCGACTTTCGCGGACGATTGGATCTCCCAGCCACTTTCGAGGTTCATGCGGACCGCTGCCATTGGTCGGAATGACTGGTTTTGAGCCGCGTGAATTGGACTTGCGGCGGAACAGCATGCCAACGCCATCAGAGCCCACGTCGAGTATCTCACCGTATCTCTATGTGCCGTCCGGCCAATCAGTTTGACGATGAGGGTCATTGAGATCTCCATGACGAAACCGGCAAGCGCTTAACTCCTTGGATCTCCGCCGATTTCGCTCTCCGATCTGCGAATTCCTGTTTTCAACTCCACAAGTCAACTCGATTGTTCAATTTGGCGACCGAATGCCAGGTCGGCCAGTCGCCCAACAAAGCACCTGCCATCAGTATGGGCTGAGTTCGCCTACAGCGTGCATTTCTGTCCGAAGGCCAAGCGGCTCGTATGAGACAGGTGGCCGAAAGACATACAGCGAACGAATTCACCCGGATTATTCTCGAAGCGATAGATTGGCCAGCAGTAGGGTGGGGGTCCAGGACGGATCCGTCCATACCCATACGGGCAGGCAGGGCGTCCGTATGGACGTAGGACCGTCCGTACGGACGTGGCATACGCCCCGTATGGGACTTAGTTTGGCCGTAGGAGTTTACCCGTACGGGTCTCCCGCCGAGCCGGTTCACGAATTGACCAGGTTCATTCTGTCGGGTGCGGTAATACGAATTGACCTGGAGCGCCCGCTTAGTTGCACGAAGAAGATCGCCGCGTCCGATCACGCGGCGGTCTTGATGTAGCACGAGCGGTCGGTAACTGCTGGGCCAGGTTGCACCTCATCGCGACCCGGCAGGAGCCGATCCCTGCGGTATGGGAAGGCGTGCCAGCCCGGTTCCGACAGTGTTCATCATGTAGAGTACTGTCTTTGTCTCGTCAGCCGCGCCGATGTGGCCGCCGCCGGTCATCATCTCCTGGCCCACTTCAAAGATCAGTTTCTTGCCATCCGACGACCAGCTCGGACGCATATTTACCAGAGTGCCGGGCTGTAAGAGGACGATTCGGCGCAGGCCGGTGCCATAGTCGCTCGATCAGCTCCTCGCTGAGGTGTCACCGATGGGAGAAGTATGCGACGGTGGCGAGCAAGAGCGCCGTCTGTTCCGTCTGGAATCGCGTAACGACGCGATCGCCCTGTCGGGCACAGAATCGACCCAGCAGTTCAATGGTCCACGGTTCGACAAGCACGTTGCCTCCACGTTTCCACGATAGTTTATGGTCGAGGGATTGGTCATATACACTTATCAGATGGATGGTGGTTCCAATAGTGCATGAAGCAAGAATGGACAATCTTATGAATATGACTCGGTTTGTCGCTCCGGGATGCTTCCTGCACTGGCCCGTTGCGCTCGTGCAGCGAGCCGGAATCGGCAGGTTTGCCTGGCCTTTTCAGTACCGGGGCGGCGGCATGGTCTGCTCCTGCCTGGTCTTGTACTGTATCAGAGGAACATGAATGGTATAGAGCTTTCCGCGATCTGCGCCGTTGTGACAGGTGACACAGCGGCCGTCTACAATTGTCGCTCCACGCGTCGATTCGTCCACGGTGTCGCCGAAATCGCACGCGCCGTACGAAAGCATTCTGCGATTGAACTGGGAGACCTGCTTCAGGTCTACTCCCGGCAGCGGAAGCGGCCTCAAAATGCGCGGGCCGCTCGCGTGGCACGAGTAACACCGGTCCATGGCCCTCACCGGCGACCATGCCCCATTCTCGTTCCGCGCGAACTGCATGAACCAGACCCGGCGCGTCGGCCGATGTACACTGATGCAAGCCGTTATCTCGTGAATTCGATCCTTGAGCAGCCACAGGTCATAGTCGCCCTGTATGGACAGGCGGATCTCTCGAACTCCGTCGATCTTCGCATTCGTGATCAGGACTTCGCTGAGCCCGGTCCAGTCGTTCGGAATCGCGCGCGCTCGTACCGGTATCCTGCGCCAGTACTCCGCATCCGAGACCGCCCATCCCATGCCGCCGGAGTCCGGCGTCTGGGCCGGGCCGGTGTCGGGTAGGGCGTTCAGACGGCGTCGCTTTTGGCGGAGCGCAATGAGGTCGCCGATCAGTCGGTACGAGGCGGCGTTCGGGGGTGCGGGGTTCTCGAGTATTGCCGCTTCATCGGTCGAGACCGCCCGCTCGGCGAGGCGACCAGGCGTCGACGGCACTGGCGTGGACGGTTGAGCCAATCCTGCGCACATTAGTCCGGCCGAACCTATTATAGCCAAATAGAGCGGTTGCAACCTCTTCATGGCGTTGCTCGTCGATGTCACGCGGCGGCGCGTACGATCGACTCCGAATTCGTATTCCACGGACGAGGCGAGCCCCTCCATAGAAACCGTGTGGGATGCCACGATAAGGAACATGCCTCGGCGGGCGCCTCGACATGACCGTTGGCACTAAGGGTCTCGATTCAGAAGGATTGTACCGCAGACCTTCAAGATAGTCACGCGGACGGCAGCAGTCAGGAGGGAACCGCGGCGGAAGCAGCTAAATGAACGATTCCGGCCGCATTTAGCGGCCGGAATCGTTCATTGCGAACGTTGTCGGACGTTGCGCCCGCCCTGCTACTTCCCTACCTGAAGTATTGAAAACGAGCCTGGCGCCATGGGGCCGCGCCCGCCGAATCGCCCGGGCGTGGGCGGAGGGTTAGGCGCTGCGCCATACTCGGCCGTGATGAGGAGAATCTTGCCTGTCTTGCTGTCGAGAGACAGTGTCTTCGCGCCCGGCATCGTCTTAACGGTCTGCTCCACAACAAAGTTGGCCGGCCGGGTCTCCTTGATGACCGTAAGCGTTCCATCGCCCTGAGAGCTGAAGCACTCCATCGACTTCGGATTGAACACGGCGCCGTCACAGCCGCGTCCAATGGGTACATCGCCGAGGTACTTGCCGTCGTTGGCATCGAGCATCACCATTGCCTGAGGGTTGCGGCACGCCACGAATAAGACATGGTTCTTCGCATCCAGCGCCAGGCCGGCATTGCCGCCGCCCTTGCCGTTCAAGCTGTAAGTCGCCGTGACTTTCATGGTCTTCGCATCGACAACCGCGACACTGTCCTTATCTTCGATATCGACGAATATGCGGCCCTTACCGTCCGACGCGGCCTGTTCGGGAGCTCCGCCAAGATCGATCGTGCCGAGCACCGAGCCGTCGGTCGCGTCGATCACGGTGGCGTTCGGCGCTCTATGACTGAACACATATATGCGATGGTTGAACGAATCGGCCAGGATGCCATCTGGCCCGCCGTCGACCGGGATAGTCTTGATCAGCGCGAGCGTCTTCGTGTCCCACATCGCAACCGGTTTGCTGGAGGCAAATCCGTGATGGGACGCGGTATCCACT
>JBBQVV010000481.1:0-4652 GCA_038211235.1 Chthonomonadales bacterium
AGGAGCAGCTCCGATGGCTCCCGGACAGCCATCACGTCAGCTTTGTCTGCCGTGGCATGCTCTATGTATTGCCGATCGACGCGCGCCAGTAAGACGCCGGCCCCGAACAGTCGTTGGGATCTTCATCTCGCTTCCCTCAACGTAATGGGGTTGCCAAAATCCATTGTGCGCGAATGCCGGACAGGATAGCATGGAGAACTCGCGTTTCGAAATCGTTTTGATCGGCCCGATCCGTGCCGGCAAGTCGACGATCGGTCGTCTCCTAGCCGAGCGGCTCGGCGTGCCGCAGGTCTCGCTGGACGGGATCTGCTGGGATTATTATCGAGAGCTGGACTTTGGCAACCAGAAGCAACACGGCCCGGACGGGATGATCGCTGAGCGGTTCAGGCTGCACGCAGTGCTACGAACGCTCGAGGATCACCACGGCTGTGTTTTCGACCTCGGAGCCGGCCATAGCGTCTATCGAGAACCGGAGGCCCTTGAGAATTTGCGGGGACTACTGGCGCCCTTTCCCAATGTCTTTCTGTTGCTTCCGTCGCCGGATATGCGACGCGCCGCACAGATTCTCGAGGCGCGAAACACCGAGAATGACTGGCTGCAACGCTTTCGGATCGAGCAGGGCTACGATCCAAACCAGCACTTTCTATTGCACGAGTCGAACCTCATGCTAGCCAAGAAGGTGATTTATACCGACCGTGAAACACCAGACGAGACTGCTGCGCGAATCCTCACGCTACTGCGCTCCAAAATGGTAACACTTTGACCCATTCCGGCTAACCTAGCGGCGGCCTATCCAAACCGAGATACGGACCGCACCAAAATCGAAAATCCAAAATCGAAAGTTATCTGCGCGTGTACCGGTGCTTTACGCCAGGTGGGAAATACTCGGGGTCGCCCATGGGTCGAAGGGTGACCACGGGAGTCTGCGACGAGGAGGGAACGTAGTTGGCAAACTCACTGTTCAGACGCAGCAGCTGATTGCGAATCGATGCTGCGATCCGGGCGACGAGCGAATACTCCGGCTCGCCGCCAGGCGCAAGCTCGACCACGATCGAGAGGATCCGGTCACGGTCGGCATTCTCCTCAACCTGAAGCACGAACTTGCCGGTTACCAGCTCCTTAATGGCATGCTGTTCCAGCCCGACGCTGACATTCTCCGGGAAGATGTTGGCCCCAAAATACGAGACGGTGAAGTTCGAGCGTCCGAAGACGTGCACGAACGGAAGCCTGCAGATCCCGCGATCGTCCATGCCCGGTTCGCTCAGCGGTTCGTAACCCCATTGGCGAAGGAAGTCCATCAGCGCATCGAACGTGTGGATGCCGCCGGTGTCGTGAATGCTATACCGGATGAGCGGAATGCCGTTATCGCCGGTGAACAGCAGCCCGCCGGCTTCATCGACCTCAAACAGCCTGCTCATGGGGTCGTACTGGACGAGGGTCGGAAGGCGCGATTCGCCGAACACTTCGCGCGCCGCTCTGGGATTGGCCGCCAGCCACCGGCGAATAGTGATCGACAGCGGCGTCTCGTTGCCGAGCACGCCGGCGTCCGCAGTACCGTAGAGCGATGCAGAATCTCGCGCCGGTTCTCTTGACCCAACACGCTCCGCGACGAGCGAGCGCCACTCCTCGCTGAAGACCTCGCCCGCCATCACCCAGCGGATACCATACTTTGCCCAATCGACGCCGCGAACGCGACCCTCGTCGATGATGCCCTTCAATGCGGGAGGATAACCGAGCAGTACAGTCTGGTCGAATAGCGGAGATAGCTCCTGAACCACGCGATAGATCTCTTCGCGGTTGGATCCCGGGGTTACGACCGTGATCGGGTAGCCCTTTGTCGCGAGGTGTCTGCAGCAGGCGGCGGTATACATTCCTCCCACCCAGGTCCCAAGCGTAAAGCAGATGATCGCTAGAGTTCGCCTTTCATCCGCGCGGAAGCTGCCGCGGAAAACTTGCTCGAAGCGCCAGGCGATCTGTATCTCATCGGTGAGCGATCTCGGCCACATGCTCGGAACGCCGGTGGAGCCCGACGAAACCGCAACCATGTCGCACGATTCGATGCGGCCCTCTCGACATAGGTCCGACAGTGGGTATCTGAGCAGATGGCTCTCTTTCGAGATCGGCGGCAGGTTTACGAACGCCTCGTAGGTGGTGATCGTGCCGGGATTGACTCCATGCGCCTCAAGGAACCTGCGATAAGCCGGAACGGATTTCGCGGTGGAGTGGAACAGGCGGACGGCCGCGATCCTTGCGGCCTCCTCGCTGCTCAATGCCAGGTGCCGCGCAAGGGGGGTCTCAATGAAACTGGTGAGCGCCGCAAGTGTCGCCCGCGATCGGTTTCGATCAGGCATGGATCTCTCCCAGTGCTTCCGCGCGCCATCAATGCATGTTGCCTGTCCGCAACTGGACCTGTGCCGATTCATCGACATCAGTCCGTTCTCCTGCCAACGACGGCAGCGAATGGATACGGTATAATAGGCAACTCTATGGGCCAAGCGAAATGAGCCAACTGAAAACGGTGATCGTCATGCCGACGTTCAATGAGGCGGAAAACGTGCCTCTCATTGCCGAGCAGATCTCGGCGATCCTGCCGAACGCCAATGTTCTGATCATGGACGACAACTCTCCGGACGGAACGGCGGACGGCGCGGAGAGGCTGTTTGGCTCGGACGATCGCTTCTCCGGCTATCGCGTAGTGCGGCGCATAGGTCCGCGAGGTTTGGGACGAGCCTATCGTGATGGATTCCAGAGGGCGATCGCGGCGGGTTATGAACGAATTGTGCAGATGGACGCGGACCTTTCACACGATCCCGCGCACCTGCCGGCCCTCATCGATGGCACTGCAACGGCCGGCCTGGTTATCGGCTCCCGCTACTGTCCTGGAGGAGGCGTCCGAAACTGGCCCGCGAGCCGGATCTGGCTGTCCCGGTTCGCAAACTGGTACGTGCATAAGATCACGGGGATACCGCTTGCGGATGCGACCGCCGGGTACCGCTGCTGGACCCTCGCGGCACTGGAGGCCGTCGACATCGCCACTCTGCGGTCCGAGGGCTACTCGTTTCAGGTTGAGATGAGCCATCGCGCCTGCAGAGCCGGCGTTCAGATCGCGGAGACTCCGATCACGTTTACGGACCGCCGGTACGGAAGATCTAAAATCTCCCGCACGGTTCTCCTCGAATCGTTCCTGATGCCGTGGAAGCTCAGATTCCGTCCCTGGCAGCCAGCCCAGCCGAAGCCCTTCCCGGTCGCGTCCGATAGGGCCGTAGGACAGGTCCGTAAGTAACACACGCGGCGGCGACCGCAGAACTGCAATTCGCCAAAAGTATCGGTCCAGGGACCCAAATGACCATCTCAAAGCGCAGGGAACCCCTTGGCGCATACAAGGAAACGCAATGAAACGGATCTACAATTTTAGCGCCGGCCCCGCCATTCTTCCCGTTCCGGTGCTCGAAGAGGCCGCCAGGGGAGTCCTTGAGATTGGCGACTCCGGCATGTCGCTCCTGGAGGTCAGCCACCGTGGCAAGGAGTACGAAGCCATCCATTCCGACGCAAAAGAGCGTCTGCTCCGCGTGCTGGGGCTCTCCTCGGACGAGTACACGGCCCTATTCCTCGGCGGCGGCGCCAGCCTCCAGTTCGCGATGCTGCCGATGAACTACTTGCGACCAGGGCAGACGGCCGACTACGTCCACACCGGCGAGTGGTCGATCAAGGCGATCAAGGAGGCCCAGCGCTTCGGATCTGTGAAGGTGGTGGGGAGCTCGGAAGCGAGCAATTTCTCATACATTCCGAAGGATCTTAACTTGACTGCGGGCGCAGAGTACGTTCATATCACGACGAATAACACGATCGAGGGGACGGAGTACCCGCACGTACCGGACACCGGATCCGTGCCGTTGGTTGCGGACGCGTCGTCGGACATTCTGGCTCGTGCAATCGACTATTCGAAGTTTCATCTCATCTATGCCGGCGCACAGAAGAACGCCGGTCCGGCAGGCGTGACGATGGTAATCGCGCGTAAATCCTACCTTGCCCAGGCAAATGACGATCTGCCGGTAATTCTATCTTACAAGATGCACGCGAAGTCGGATTCCCTATATAACACGCCCCCCGCGTTCGGAATCTATGTCGTAGGGCTGGTGTTGAAGTGGATCGAGGACCAGGGCGGGCTGGCCGCCATGGACGCCCGCAACCGGGAGAAGGCCGCTGTCGTATATCGTGCACTGGACGAGTATCCTGGAGTATACGATCCTGCGGTTACGGTTCGTGAAGATCGCTCACTGATGAACGTCATATTCCGCCTCCGAAACGCGGAGCTGGAGCCTGAATTCCTCGCCGGCGCGAACTCGCGCAGCATGGACGGCCTGAAGGGTCACCGCTCGGTCGGTGGTTTCCGCGCCTCTATCTACAATGCCTTTCCACTGGAAGGTTGCCGTGCGCTCGCCGACTACGTTCATGAGTTCGCCGCGGCACACAAATAGGGGCGAGCGGTCCCGTTGGGCTGGGAACGGCCGGGCGGAGCGGAATGGCCTAGTGCGTATCCACAAGACCTCGTGAGCAGCTGCCATCTGCGCCCTCCCATACGGGGCGTACGGCGCTCTAACCTCTCCCTCCAAGGTCCTCCGGACCATGGAGGGAGAGGGCGGTACAGCGCT
>JBBQVV010000482.1:0-4616 GCA_038211235.1 Chthonomonadales bacterium
CCAGGCCTTTCGCGGCATCACGAAGCAGTGTTCACGCGGGACGGTCAAAACCTCTTCACAATGTCCGTCAGTAATGATCATGATCGGTGAGGTCGGCGGAAAGTCCGGGCGACTTATCAGGTGGTTGATCGCCGGCTGAAGAACCGTACCACCGCGCCCCTGGACCGGGTACTGCCCGCGCAGCTCCGTCGGTGCGACGACACCGCGATCGTATGGCGCGGCATCGCAAAGGACAAGCCTGACGCCGGGAACGTCTCGGGCTTCCGCATAGGAGGCGATCGCTCCGAGCGCGCGGCCGAGCAGCTCTCTACCCATCGACCCGGTCGTATCGAGGATGACGCCGAACGTACAGGGATCCTTCCACTCTTGCGGAATGTACCGAGCCGGCCGGGAGATGTCCGGCGTGGATGACTGTCGACGGCTCGCCCGCGCGTAGGTACGCAACGGGTCGCGAATGACGGGCACGTGCGCCTCCATCCAGCGCGCGAGCTCCACGTCCCACGGCACTGGCGGCGTGAACAGTGACTTGATCTCTTCGAGGAGGCCGGCAGGCAGGAGCCCACGCGTGGGACACGCAAGCCCTGCGGCAATACAACGCCGGTAGATGTCGTCCATCGTTGTTACGTCGCCGCGAAATACCCGCTGGTCCGGTCCTTCGTGCAGAATGTCGCCGAGTTTTCCTCGGAACCCGCGCAATCCCTTACAGCGGCGTCTGTCCTGGTTGAGGAGATCGTAGACCTCCTCGGCCGACATCCCGTTCGACAGAGCACTTGCCAGCCGCGGCAGATCGCGAACGATCTCCACGAGCAGCCATGCCGGCAGGTTGCGCCGGTCGTCGCCGCTCTCCTCGGCCACCATCACCAGCGCCATCTCCGTATTGATCTCACATAGCTGTACGAGGATCTTCTTCGCCTGGATCACCAGTTTCCGGTGCTGAGGCTTCAGGTCCGCTCGATCCGGCGGAAGCTCCTTGGCTAGCTGCGCTCGGATCGACTGAACGATGAAGTAGAGCACATCGCGCTCCTCCGGCTCACGCGGAAGACGCTGCTCACCGGAGAGCACATGTTCAATCCTCAGCTTCCCGTGCAGCTGCTTCACGAACGCGCCGAAGCTCTTCGCGTGAGATGCGCTCAGGCCGCCGGCCGCCAGTATCTCCACCTCATCCGGTGCGATATCCCGGCCATAGGTACGCAGCGCGTCGGACAGAATATGCCAGGCACGAGGCGTGGAGAACGTCTCCTCTGTCTTCGGCGGCTGGACGAACAGATGGTCCGGACGCGTCTCCAGGTAGTGGATGACCCACTCGTGGACGCCCTGTGCGTATGCCCAGTCCAACCAATCGCGAAGGGTTGGGCGCAGCTCTACGGGGAGCATCCGGTTCATGAGAGCCGAGGACATCGGCTTGACGATCGCCTGGTCCAGCGCCCGGTTGCCGGCGCCAACCACGACCGATCCCTCCGGCAGACGGTACTCACCCAGCCGGCGGTCAGTGATAAGGCTGTAGAACGCCTTCTGCACCTCGAACGAGCAGGCGTTCAGCTCGTCCACAAAAAGCAGATAGGGATCGTCGCGCGCGATCATGCGTGGTGGGCAAAAGACCGAACGGTTGCCCTCGATTCGCGGCACGCCAATGAGGTCCTCTGGAGCGAGCTGCGAGGCCACGAGCGAGACACAGTCGAGTCCCACGTCCAGGGCGAACTGTTCGACGAGCGCAGACTTGCCGATCCCCGGCGGTCCCCAGATGAAGACCGGTCGAATCAGCGCGACGTTCAGCAGCAGCTTGCTGAGCTGATTAGCGGTTACGGTTTGCATAGTTCGGACTCAGGCCGCAGCCAGCCATGATGGAGGAGGAGGATGCGTCGGTAGTGATTCTGCCGTCCAAAAGATCGAGAAACGCATGGCCGACATCCTGCAGCCGCCGCGTGTCGAAGTCACCGCAATAAAAGCTTCCCTCGAATCCCAACAGATTCAGCACACCGGTGTCCAGTTGTTCCGGTGCCTTGTCGAGTGCATCCAACAGGGATCGAACCGCGGTGCGAACGACCTTTTCGCCATCCTCCGTCGAGACGGCTTCTTCAAGATCGTCCGGTACGTGGCCACTGAAGTAGCCGCGCGCAGCCAGCATCCACTGATCCCGAATGCCTTTAGATCGGCCACCGCGGTCGCTGGCTTCGTCCAAGTGAAGCGCGAGGAGGCGAAGCCACAGTTCGAGAATGCCATCCTTGACCCCAAAGCCCTTATGCCGAATGCCTACGAACGACCAACCCACAGTTCCTCCCGCACCCAATTGATGGGCGACACCCACTTGGGCGGCGCCATCTCAATGACAAGTTCTTGTGACTGTTCGTTCTACTCTGTTTTCGTACCGTTTCGTCAATCGCCAGCTCGACCGGCGAATCATTGGTCATATTGACGCCAGTACTCAGAGGTGAGGTTCGCGCTCGAAGTCCTGGTGAACGACGCGTTTGGAAATGGCCCCGAGGAAGGTCATATCTCGGTTGGGGCCGAATAGCGCGAAATGACAGTTACACATTCTATCCCGGCGCCGGTTGACGTTAAGGAGCCTGCCAAGTCAGCCCGCATCGATTCCGTAGATGTGCTTCGCGGGGCGACGATCCTAGTCATGATGTTCGTCAACGACCTGGCAGGAGTTAAGGGCGTGCCCGCCTGGATGGAGCACGTCCACCCCTCCAATTCGGATGGGATGACTTTCGTCGATGTCGTCTTCCCCGCGTTTCTCTTCATCGTAGGTATCTCTATCCCCTTCGCCATCGGTTCGCGGCTCGATCGGGGGGAATCGACTGTCAGCGTCTGGCGTCATATCCTCCTGCGAGTGATCGGTTTGTTGACCGTCGGCTTCTTCATGGTCAACAGCGAGACCATATCCGAAACAGGTCCTCTCAGCCCGCCGCTTTGGGAGCTCGTGATGTACGCCGGTGTGGCGCTCACCTGGCTCTCGCTTCCCCGTGAATTGGCCGCTAAACGCTCGCATATTATTCTGATGCGCACTGTGGGAGTCGCGCTCCTTGTCGCGGTGGCGCTCTTTTACCGCGGAAACGACGGGACCGGCATCATCCAAATGCGGCCGCAGTGGTGGGGGATTCTGGGACTCATTGGGTGGGCTTACCTGATGGCTTGCCTGGTCTACGTGCCATTGCGGCGCAACCTGGCCGGCGTAGTCGGGTGCATCTCGCTGCTGTACTGTCTCTACGTGGCCGATGCCGCGGGCGGGCTGGAGTGGCTGCGCATGGCAAAGAATTGGGTATCGGTTGGGGAGGCTCTCGGCTCCCAAGCCGCGGTGACGGTCGCGGGTGTCGTCCTGGGCATCATCCTGCTCCCGGAATCTCCGGTGAAGACCCATTCGTCCCGGATGCGGTGGGTCGCCTGGTATGCTCTTGCGTTGTTGTGTGCCGGCAATCTGCTCCATGCCGCCAATGGTATCCACCGAATGTTCATATTTAACAAGAACGCCGCCACCCCGCCCTGGTGCCTGGTAAGCTCAGCCATCACCGCCGTTGCCTGGCTTGGCACGCAGTGGCTGGTTGACGTCCGCATGCTCGGCCGGGCAACGAAGCTCCTGACGTTAGCGGGACAGAACGCCCTCCTCGCGTACATCCTCGCTCCGGCGATTTACGCCTTCATGCGACTCACGCACATCGAGCTAATCTACGGGGGCGTCGGCAACAGCTTTCCCACCGGCTTCCTCCGCTCCATAGCCTGGGCATTCCTCCTCGTCTGGCTGATCGCCCTCCTCCGCCGTCGAAACGTCCAGTTGAAGATATGAACCAGGTCTTAGGCCGCCCTCGATAAACGCTCTAGCTATCACGAACTGCCCTTGTGTTGCTCTTCAAAATCGAGTGACGAAATGCCGTTTCATACGGATCCGAATTAGTCAGCGTTCGACGACAGGCCCGGCGCAACGGGTCCGGGGATGTCACGAGTGTTGGAATAGGAGGCACCGCGGTTCAAGAGAGCGTAGGCTCCGATCTGGCGACACTCCTTTGGCTCCAATCAAGTGCGGATCTCCACACGTACATTCGCGGCAAATTTCGACACGATATCGACAGTCACTTTCGGAATATTGTCCACGATAAGCTCTCGCAGACGCGGCAGCCTCGCCAGGGCTGCGATTCCATCATTTGCTAGTCCCGCACATCCGGAGAACCTCACCGCTTCGAGCGACGTCATTCCGCTAAGCAGCTCAGGCGTGCGGTCGGAAATCCGATTGTAGCTCGCGAAGTACCTCTTCAGGTTCCGCAAGCCAGTGATATGTTCAGTCGCCGCATCGGTCGTCTCGCGACAGTACATGAGAATCAGCGCTTCGAGAAGATCACACCGGCCGACGTGACGATAGCCATCGTCCGGGACATCCATCGGCATCAGCTCCCGGAGCGCGGGAAACCGCGGCAATGCGGACAGCGCCGAGTCATCGACATTCTTGCAGCTTACCGATAATGAGGTCAGCGCCGGCATGCCGGCGAGCGCGGAGAATCCGCGGGATTTCAAGTTGTAGCAGCGTCGTCCCCAAATCTTCTCGATCGACCGCGAGCGGCTCAGTGCGACAAATCCGTCGTCGCCGGCAACGGTATCCTGGCACATCAGGAAACGCAGCTTCG
>JBBQVV010000483.1:0-4615 GCA_038211235.1 Chthonomonadales bacterium
TCGGATTCCAAGAGCGGTTCGAATCGGGGGGAACAGTACGAGGATCGTAAGCGCCAGTCCTGTCGCGCCAGCCATTGCCGCCAGACCGAAGGAGCGGATCGCCGACCGCCTGGATCGTCCCGCACAGACCGTTAGCCATGCCGCCCAGAGGATCGTTATCGTTACCCAGGCGCACGCCGGCCAGTTCGCCTGCACTTTGGACTTCAGGCTCATTAGGCAGAATAGAGCGAGCAGCGGCAGCCCCATGCAGGCGAGAAATCCACTCCGCTGACTGCCGGCCGTTCGGTCCCCCAGGGACAATGCTTTTGCCGAGGCGATGATCCCGCCAAGAAAGAGGATAGGGCCAACGAGCAGCGCCTGCGATCCGACGAGGTCGCCAAGCCGGCGCAGCGGAGTCCCGGACGTCTTGCCGACAAGGAACAGCAGGTGCCGAAACGTCCACCAATGGTGGTGCGCGTTCCACCAGAAGACGCCGACATACATCACTGGGGCGATAAGGAATGCAAGATAGGGCTGCGGCCGGAGCAGCCAGACGCGGTGCGGACGCGATGTGAGGAGGAACAGTACGAGACACGGCGCCAGGAACAGCATCGTGTGCTTGCTCAAGAAACCCAGGCCGGTTGAGAGGCCGGCGAACATCCATGCACGGTTCTGTTCGACTCGCCTCTCCGCGAAGAGCGCGCGCTCCAGCCAGACGACAGCCATCGACCAGAAAAATACGAGTAGGGGATCGTACGTCGCAACCAGGCTGCCCAGCTCCATAAGCGGCGACAGTCCCAGCAGGAATACGGCAAGGAAACCGGTCATCGGGGAAAAGAGACGTCGCGCCAGCACGTACGCGCACAGAGTCGTACCAACTGAGGCCGCAAGCACACCGACTCGGACGCCGAACTCGTTTGTGCCGAACAGGGATGTGGTTGCCCGAATGACATATGCGATCATCGGGCCCTGGTCGTAGTAACCAGGCGCCAGCCGGCGAGACCAATCCCAGTAGTAGGCCTCGTCGGGTGCGAGCTCCAACGCTCCAAGCTGCGCGAGCCGGACCGCCGTTACCGCAAACACGAAAATCGCCGCAGCCAGATGCCAGCGCCGGTCAAACGCGTATACGGGGAGCCCTGAAACCTCGGCGGATCTCACCTGTGGAATCGGACTGCGCGGTCGCTTCGCCCGGTCCAACGGGACGGGATGGGGTGATCCCGTCACGGCGTCATGGCAAACGGTTCGTCGCTCAATCCCTGGTTTGGCTTGATTCCGCTCACTGAGAGCACCGCTGCGGCGAGACCATCGGCATTGCGCACCTCCACCCGCGTTGGCAGCCAGATTCCCGGCGCTATCTCTTGAACATCGGTGTATAAGAAGGTGGCACGAAGCTTCCCGGTGGAATCGAACCACTCTCGCTTGATCGTAACGAGCGTCTGGCGATCGATCCAGATCCGGTAGAACGAGTTCTTCTCATCCCCGAGGAACCGCATTTCATACACGACGAACTTGTGATCGTCGAGCTTCTCCTCGCGCAACAGCTTCCCGTCCATGAACTGAAGAGTGCCGGGCGAAAGAAGGCCGGCATACTCGAGCAGCGACTGACGCCGCCCAGGATGGGCTTCCAGGTTCTCTGACTTCCGTAGTCTTAACTTCGGCACTTCGTAATACCGCATCGATCCATTCATGATGAGGAGCGCGCCGCCTCGGGTCTGGCTGCGACCTTCAAGCCGGATTTTATCCGGCTGCTTATATTGGAGCGTAAGATTGCGGAGCGAATAGGTCGTCTTGAAATCAGCCCCGATTTTCTCAAGCTCCGCGGAGTCGAACTTGGTGACCCGAATGGTCGCCTCTAGATCGACGAGCGGGCTGGCCAGCTTGGCGATATCGGGTGAAGTCGTCAATCGCGCCGCAGTGCGCGGCGCGGCGGGCGAGATTCCAATAGCGGTGGTCAGGATGCCGAAAACTACCGCTGATAAAGTAGCATGGCGCGACATGGTACGGTGCGTCCTGATGACGGGCGCACTGTGGGAAGGCATCTTGGTGTCACGCATCGGCAGGTTTCCGTATTACTAAGGGTGGGAGATTGCGCTTACGAAGCGCCATAATCGCCGGCCATTCGCAGTATAATAATTGGTGCCCCGGCATCCAATGTGGAAAGTATAGCCCTATTCACCCTGAAATGTCAAAACGCCCACGATCAAGTTGACGTGGGATTATGGCTTCCCGTAGGAGCGTCGCCGAGCTTGATTCTTGCCTGGGAACGGCGAGGGAATGGACCGTTTGATAACAGTGAGGACATTCGCCGTTGTGCAACCATCGCTCCGATTCCTGTTCGGTATCGCCGGATTGTTCTTCGCGGCTCTGGCGGCTCCCTGTCCGGCCGTTGCCCAGGTTAGCGCTCCGGCGAGCTTCGCCCAAATTCCCCAGCCGCGGAAGGATCGCGTGAATCAATGGAGGGGCGACAGGGTTCTGTCTTTTTGGCGCGGCGATCCAACCCGAAAAGAGATCGCGCTCACGTTCGATGACGGACCTCATCCGCCGTTTACGCAGCGCCTCCTGGCGCTCTTAAAGCAGTTAAATATCAAGGCGACCTTCTTCCTAGTCGGCAAAAAGGTAGATCAAGCGCCCGAGGTCGTCGCGTTGATTGCGCGAGATGGTCACGAAGTGGGCAACCATACCTATCATCACCTTAATCTCGATAAGATGACGCAGGAGCAGGTGAAAACCGAGATTCGGCTCGGGAACGAAGCGATCCGTCGAGCGTGCGGCTCGACGCCCATCGTCTTTCGCCCGCCCGGCGGGCATCACCTGCCGCACATCCTACGGGCCGCCGCCGAGCTCGGCATGACGGTGGCGCTATGGACGGACGACCCCGCCGATTTTGCAAATCCTGGCGCGGATGTGATTGTGACGCGTATATTAGCGCAGATTGGTAGCGGGTCGGACATCCTTCTTCATGACGGTGTCGAGCAGACCCTCGAAATGCTTCCGGACCTGGTGGCAACGCTGCGCCGGGACGGATACAGGTTTGTCACGATGTCGGAGATGATCCACCACATGGAGACGCAGCACCTTGTCCGAGAATAGCAGTGCCGGCTCCTCGGATGCCGAAGCTTCGCCGGAGTCGATGCAGACTGCCGGCGAACCACAAGACGTGGAGCCGGTCGAGCAGATAACGCCGCTCCCCGGTGCGGCCGGCACATCGCCGGCCGATGGGGCTCTCCACGGGTCGGATCATTCCGTCTCACCGCCCGTCTTCTACGACGAAGCACGCCGCCGGTGGCCGGTGTTCGTCAGCGCATCCACAATGGGCCTCGCGCTGATAGGCCTTGGATTTGGCGCACTGCTTGTGAGTCTATTCGCACTCCAGTTTATGCCCCATGTTCCGCTTCCCAAGGTGAACGTGGATCGTGACGTCGGAAATCTCGAGCCTGGCCTGAAGGACTACCAGCGTCACAAGCAGGCATTCATTCAGACCCGGTATGAACAGGTCCTCCAGATACCAAAGATTCGCGCGGCCGACGCTAACCGGGAATCCGTGCGACGCGAGCGGGGACGAGTGGCTTCTGAATTCGAGCAGCGCGTTAAGACCGATCCGGCGGCGGCGCCGCCGCCGACGAACAATCCGGTTGTCGCCGCCTTTTACGTCAATTGGGACCAGTCGGCTTACGCGTCCACGCACAGGCATGTAAAGAGCCTCACCCATTTCATCCCGGAATGGCTGCACTTGAAGCCCGCGGGCGCGGACTATACGGACCCCAATCCGGCGGATCGGCCGTTTATCGATGGGCGCAACAGGCAGGACAAGGAGGATATAACACCATTCGTCCACTCGAACAAAGTGTCCATCGTCGCGCTGATCAACAACTACACCCGTTCCCATGGCGATGAGGGCAACGGCGCCTGGGATCCCGATGCGGTTCATCAGATCGTCTCGAATCCCAGGGCTCGGGCCAACCTCGTCTCGCATCTGAACGACTGGCTCGTTCGGGAGCAGCTGCAGGGAATTAACATCGACTTCGAACAGGTGGCGGACGCCGACAAACAAAACCTGGTGCAGTTCATGAAGGAGCTCTACACCGCGCTGCATCGGCAGAACCTGCTCGTCACGGAGGACGTCGAGCTGGATGCCTCCGGATACGACTACGGCAACCTGGTGCGATATAACGATTGGATCGTCCCGATGTTCTACGACGAACACGAAGCCGGCGGCGAGCCTGGCCCGGTAGCGGGCATCGATTGGACGCGCGCCAATCTCGCCCTGATGCTGCACGTTGTCCCCGCGAGGAAGCTCGTCATGGGCATCGGCAACCAGGCGTACGACTGGACCAGCGGCGTAAGCGGTGCGGCGGACCTTACGTACCAGAGCGCCATACTGGACTGCAAGGAGAGCCTGCCGGACTCCGTGATCACCCTGGACAAGCAGAGCCTGAATCCAACATTCCGTTACTCCGATACAGTTCCGAAAGATGGTAAGGATGTCGAACAGGACCATGTCGTTTGGATGCAGGACGCGGTAACGGCCTACAATCAGTTAATGGCGGGCCGAAAGTCCGGCGTTCGAGGAGGAGCCCTCTGGTTTATCGGCTCAGAGGATCCGAGCCTGTGGTCGTTTTTCGATTCAGCTCGGTGG
>JBBQVV010000484.1:0-4610 GCA_038211235.1 Chthonomonadales bacterium
ATTTCTACATTGCAGGAGAGTGGACGCAGACAGGGTGGCCGTCGACGATGGAAAGCGCGGCCCGCAGCGGATACCGGGCTGCGGAGGCCCTGCTGGAGCGTGCAGGCGCGCCGCGCAAAATCGTGGCGCCGGATCTGCAAGCATCGTGGCTTGTCCGGCTGCTGGGTCGCGGGTTCTGAACCAGCGACGCAGTCCTTAGGTGCTATTTCCCCACGTCGGAGATCAGATCGTCGAGAGCCTGCTTGTTGCGGTCGCCGGCGAAGGGCTTATTCGGGTCCCCGCCCGCGCCGCCCATTCCCATGCTTCCGCCCATCATTCCCATGCCGCCGCCGGCCATGGGGCGGCCCTGCCCGCCTCCGGCCCCGCCTGGACCACCTCTGCCGCCGCCACCGCCCGCTCCAGCTCTGCCGCCCCCGCCTCGCTGGGGCTGCATGGCCTTCAGCGCGTCCTTCTGGTCGGACGTCAACACGCCTTCGATCGCGGCAAGTTGCGCTTTACATTCGTCATCGTTCAGCTCGCTTGCCGACTTGATCTTCTCAAGTACGGGCGTCAGGGTCTTCTTCTGATCCGCCGTGAGGCCCTTACTTTGCACCTTTTCAACGGTGGCAAGGTTTCGAACCAGGCTCGTGAGATCTCGCGAGGCCGAGGGCTGCTGGCCGCCGCCTCCACGCCCGCCTCCCATCCCACCACCACCTCCCATCCCACCACCACCTCCCATCATTCCGCCGCCCATACCGCGGCCCGCGGCAGGTGGGCCGCCCGAACCACCTGGCCCGGATGCGGCGGTTTCCTGGGCGGCTCTGCCGTAGAATCCCGCGATACCGCCGATGACGAGACCGACTATGGCCGTTGCGGCCGCCGTCGGAATTGCTGGTCCTTTGCTGATCATCACTGTCCCTCCTATGAGACCAACCGTGAGAGCATCGAGGCCGGCTCCCGGAGGTAGAGCAGGGAGCGCCTCGCGGCACGAACGCCGGACGATGGGCGGCCGGCCACGAGAGTGCCGGTCACGCCCTGGTGACTGGACGAGATACTCTACCGTTCGTATTGACCGCTTTCCGGCGCCGGCCTCATCACCGGCCAAATCCGGTCGGCGTCAAGTCTGGTCGCGATCCATCCACTTGTCGACGATCGGTGAGTGATACAGGGCCATCCGCTCAAGCAGCAGCGCGGGGTCGCCGTCCGTCAGGATCAAGGAGCGATGCTCCGGCCGGACAAACCGCTCGGCGAGCGCGTGATCAAGGAATGCCAGCAGTGGATCGAAATATCCACCGACGTTGAGCAGGCCGCACGGCTTGCGGTGGATTCCGATCTGCGCCCACGTGACGACCTCGAAAAACTCCTCCAGCGTGCCGAAACCGCCGGGCAAGCCGATGAAGCAGTCCGCCAGGTCGGCCATTTGTGCCTTACGGTCGTGCATCGATTGGACGACCCGCAGCTCCGTGAGGCCCTGATGCGCGACCTCCTTCTGCGCGAGAGAGTGAGGAATGATTCCGATAACCTCTCCGCCTGCCGCCAGCGCGCTATCGGCAAGGGCGCCCATCAGTCCCACGCGACCGCCTCCGTAGACGAGGCCGAGTCTCCTGCTTGCGAGCAGCTCGCCTACCTGCCGCGCGGCCTCGACGTAGGCCGGCTGAGCGCCAGGACTGGAACCGCAGAAAACACAGATGCGCTTCAACAGCCTGACAGTCTATTGACTCGTGCGCCTGGCGGGTACGGCTACCTTCGCCTTGGGCGGAAGAGTCGCCTCCATATCGGGTTCCGCGGCGCTATGTACGGCAAGCCTGCCAGGCGCGATCGTTGCTTCCGCGGAGGCTAGAAGACCCGGGTGTCGCTCGAGGAAGTGGCCCCACGACTCCTCGACGGCGATCGGCCGTCTCTCACCGTCGCCTTCGAACAGATCGCTCCATATCGCCTCCTGGCTGCGGATCTGCTCGTTGGCACGCAGTCTAAATGCCCAGAAGACCTCAGGCGCATAAGTCTTATCTCCATCGAGCACGGCCAGGCAGAGCGAATCGCAGACTCGCTTGACCAGTCTGAGGAAGTGCCATGCGGCTCCTTCGGGCTGGCATATCGCAAACCGCATGCTGAGACTCTGGAACAGGAGGTGACTCGTTCGTCCATCTCTGTGGCCCCGGATCAACGCCTCGACGATATACTCGTCGGCGGGGCCGGCGAACTGCATGGGGCTTCGCAGGTCCTGTCTGGCGGTCATCCGGATCTCGCTCTCCAGTGGCGCCGCGATTCTTGCCGGGCCTATCTGGGTCGCCGCCGGCTGCCTAACAAAACCCATGGCGGTGAGCGCGTCCGCAATGGCGGCGGCGGTCGGGCGGCCGGATATGACGGTAGGGGAAGCGGAGGACGACTGGGAGTTGACGTCTTGAGGAAAGACGGATTTTACCGGTTTCAGTATGAGTACTACCCTAAAGTCTTCCAGTCCCATCGCAAGCCTCTATTCCCGAGTTGAACTTCTCAACCTAGCGCCATGGCTGCGTCGCCAGGGAGCACGTGAGCATGGACATCGAGTGACTGGGTACCGGGTTCCCGCCGATCAATCCGGCGAGAATTCGGTGTTGACCGGACGCAATCGCCATGTTTGACGCCACGATGATATATCCGGAGCCGGAGAGCTCACACTCGCGTAGCCAGACGAATCCGGGCTGGCGCACCATCTCCGCCCAGGCGGCCACGCTGTCCCAATCCACCTCACGCTGCCCAAGTGCCGGCATATAGCCTGCCGCCTCCGCGCACCGTATTGCCTCTGCTTTGAAGTGAACATCAGGCATGGTAATCTGCAGATTCACGGCCTGCCTCGCGGTGCCAATCGGGCGAATAGCATGGCTGACGATCCCGACATCCCGCGTTCACTAGCCGATTGTGCCACAAATGCGCCAGATTTGGCAGCGGCGGCCGGCCCGGCGGCGCCGGCGTCGGTGCAAACGTGCAGGGCAGCAGGAAGCAACCTGACCAACTCGGAACGATGCTTTCGATCGCCTGCTGAGCAGGTTCGATATCCGCGCCGGGCACACGACATTGTACCCCATGGGCCGGACGCCCAACTCTGCCCCGAACCCGTCGCATTGCACCTCCGCCAGGGTCACGGAAGGCGGGGCGCGAGCGACAGCGCCGCGCCGTATGCGCCGGCCTGAGAGATGTCCGTGCTATGGACGAGCCAGTAGAGTCGCTCCTTCGACTCGTTGGGACCCAGCTCAACGGTACCGCGAGCTTGCAGATGCACGCCGTCGTCCCCTAAATCCTCCCATGCGGCCGTTTGAGTGGGGTCCGTCGCAACAAGAATCAAGGAGTCGCCCGTAAGCGGATTCTCCACGGCGACCCACCGGCCGGAGCTGCCGTCCGCCGGAAAACCGCCGCGGCGACGAACTCGTCTTTCGCCCAATCGCTCCCAGTGCAGGATCGTGTTGTTACGGGAACCGCCGGGTTGGCTCCACGTCGCGACGCCACCGGACGCCGCCATCCGAGCATCCGTCCGATTCGTGTGACGCAGGATCATTGCGATCGCATTGCTCCCGGCCAGCGTGAGATATTCAAGTTCGATCCGCAGCCAGGACCGATGCTTGTGAGTGAGGTCGCAAGCCATGCGAACTCCACGCCACTGCCATCCTCGTTCGCCCGTTCGCTCGATCACGTCGCCGCGGAAAGCCTCCTGTGCCAGCTCGGGATTGCCCATATCGCCGTTGAAGGCGTGGACTCCGCCGTACCACGGATTCGTCCACATAAAGGGACGCGCCTTCGGCCAGGCGCTGAACAGGTGGTTCACACCGCCGGTTTCCAGTGCGGTCAGCGCGCCGAAGAAATCGGTAGCGAAGCGCAGGGTGAAGTAGCCGTTATCGATCACGGCCATTCCAGGCTCCGGGCTGGACACTTCCATGCGATCGCCCGCGGAGATGCGCGCCATGGGTACTTTCAGTGTCTCCGTGAGCACGACGGTAGCGACCTTCGCCTCGAGGAAGCCGGCGGCGACCGTATCGGGTGGTTCGATCGAGACGACTGCTCGTAGCGTATTATCTCGGTTCACTTTCTCGATAGCAAACGTGCAAGGATCCGCCTTGAACGTCGTACCGTTCAAACACAGGGTCCCCGAGGTCTCGAACCCGCGCCGGCTCTCGAGCGCCAGCGTGACGGATTCTCGACCGGCGCGAAGCAGGGCCGGCGACGGATCCGCGGAAAGAGCCAGGACGCGACCCGGCTCCGAAGTTACTGAGTCGGCGACGCCGGACGGACGGACAACCCGCTCCCACCAGTCGCGCACGCGGCGCCAGTCGCCGGTATCTGCGACAATCCAATAATCCGGCGCGGTATAGGCGGAGTTCGGCGCGATTTCGCCGAGATCATACGTGAGGTTCGGAATCATATTCCACTCCACGCGTTGTTCCGGCTCGCCTTGCCAGACCATACCGCAGACATCCGAGTCTCCCTCGACCGCGATCCAGTTCTCCGCCAGTCGTGTTCCCGACGCGAGATAATCGGTGTCGCCGGACGGGAACTCGCGCCAGCTCCGCATCGGCTCACGCACCAGGCCCTGCGGCAACGGCAGCGCGAGATGGACGTTTCGTTCCGCGTTGGTCCGCAGCAGCAGCCGGGCGGCGATC
>JBBQVV010000485.1:0-4610 GCA_038211235.1 Chthonomonadales bacterium
GGGCTGCGCCTGTATCGAGCGCCGAACCTCGCCGGGGTTGGATTTCTTGCCAACCTGGTCCGCGAGCGGCTTCACGGCGACCGCGCCTACTACGTTCGCAACCAGCATATTAACTACACCAATATCTGCAATAAGTTCTGCAAGTTCTGCTCCTTTTACGCCAAGAAAGGCGGCCCGGCGCCGTACGAGATGGATATGGCGGAGGTTCGCCGGAAGCTGCTCGCCCACATCGACGTCCCGATTACCGAGGTCCACATGGTTGGCGGCATCGATCCGCGCCTGCCCTACCAGTACTACCTCGATCTGCTGCGGACCGTCAAGGAGATTCGTCCCAACGTTCACATCAAGGCCTTCACGATGGTGGAGCTGGTGGAGATCCAGCGTCAGGCCGGTAAGCCGCTTGAAGAGGTGCTGCGCGATCTGATGGACGCAGGGCTCGACTCGCTTCCGGGCGGAGGCATCGAGATCCTCTCGGAGCGAGTGCACCAGGAGCTGTTCGATCGGAAGCTCGACGGCGACGGCTGGATCGAAGTAGCGCGTGCCGCGGCGCGTGCCGGGCTCACGCAGTATGCGACGATGCTGTATGGGCACATCGAGACGCTGGAAGAGCGGACGGAGCATCTTGTGCGGATCCGCGCGCTGCAGGATGAGACGAAGCACTTCGTCACCATGACGCCGCTCTCGTTCCATCCGGAAGGCACGGAGCTCGAATCGATTCCGCATCCGACCGGCGTCGACGACCTTCGCAATATCGCCCTGGCGCGGCTCATGCTGGACAACTTCGCTCACATCAAATCGTTTTGGATCATGAATACGCCGCAGGTGACCCAACTGGCGTTATGGTATGGCGCGGACGATGTGGACGGCACCGTACACGAGTACGAGATCACCTACAAGGATGGGGAGCAGGGCAACAAGAGCCAGGTATTGACGCGCCAACAGATGGTCAAATTGATCGAAGAGGCGGGCCGTGTCCCGGTGGAGCGGGACAGTCTCTATCATGAAGTCACTCCCGACCCGGTGGAACTGCCGCCCCGAGATCATACGTTTATTCCAATTCCCGTGCTTGCATAGCCTGTGGTTCCGTCTCCTGCCCCTCGGCAACCAGCCGGATCACCACGCCGGCAGCCTCAAATAGATCGCCCGGCCGCAGCTTCCGACCTCTCCGCTGTTCCGGCTCGCCGTTAACTCTAACCATCGTCTCAGCCAGGAAGTACTTCGCCGCGCCGCCGGTTCCGATCAAGCCGGCCGACTTAAGTAGTTGGGCCAGTGTAATGTACTCCGTCCTGATCTCCAGGATCGTCTCCTGTAGTTTCTTGACCTTTGTCTGCGTCCCCAGAGTGGATTTGGTAGCTCGAGTTAGTCTCAATGGGTGTTCATCCGAGCGCCTCTCACGAATCGCATTATTCACAAGTAGGGCGGGGGCTTGACTGCCGCCGAACGGTACTCCCGCTGAACGGGTCTGCCGCTGAAGGGGTCTGCCGCTGAACGCGCGCCCCTCCCGTCGAACGCAAACAAAAAAAGAACCTGCATCAGCCTCGCGGCCGATGCAGGCTCCATCTTAGTCCGATGGACTTCTAATGAAAAGGAGGACATGCGCTGGTTATATAACGTTTTGACATTGAAGAAGGTTCCCGAGGATTCACAGCCGGTCTGCGAGCGCCGTTTGAGCCCGGTTTCCCAGAGAGATTTGCGGAACAAACCGCCCTTCTAAACCGTCCACCGTTCAAAACCGGTATCCCGCAACATCCTCTAGCGGATCGTCCACAGCCTCCTTGTGACGCAAGCGGACCCCAGCCCCGGAAGCCACTCGTCGCCCTTTATGGCGGCGACGCCTGTGTATTGGCGCGAAAATTTGACGAGCTAACCGTTGTGTATCCGTCCGGGGTTCAGCGCCCACAAAACTCCGGAAAGGATTTCTTTGGCTCGTCCGCCTACTGACTGCCGTCAAGTCGCGCCGGTCACGCGCCGACGGAAGCCAGCGGCGCAAGATCAATGGTTAGGGCGCAGCACGAAAAGGAGTAGATACCATGAAGCCCTTCGACCTCATTGTTGCCTCGCACCTCCGGTGGAACTTCGTATGGCAGCGACCCCAACAGCTGCTTTCCCGGTTAGCGCGCCACCATCGCATCCTGTTCATCGAAGAGCCCGTCCATGCGCCCTCGAATACCGGCGAGCCCGTGCTCAACCTGATAACCGCGCAGCCGAACCTGCACGTGCTGACCCCACAGGTCGGAGAAGGCGCATGTCGCGACACGCCCTTGTGGCTCTGGCCCTGTCAGGATGCGATCTCGCGGCAGGTCCGAGATGCGATGGCTACGCTGGAGTTTCAAGACCGCGCGCTTTGGTTCTACACCCCGACTCCTGAGTTTCTGGTGGATGTAGTCCAGCCGGAGATGCTGACGTACGACGTGATGGACGAGCTGGCGAACTTCAAGTTTGCGCCGCCACAGCTTAAGGAGCGCGAGCAGCGCCTGCTGTCCCGGTCCTCCGTGGTCTTTACCGGGGGCGCAAGCCTGTACGATGCGAAGAAACATCACAATCCAAACACTCACCTGTTTGCGAGCGGCGTCGATGGAGCGCACTATGCCAGGGCATGCCATCCCGCTACGACGATGCCGGACTGGATGCTTCAGATTCCAGGGCCCAGGGCAACCTATATCGGCGTCATCGACGAGCGGCTGGACTATGAGATCGTGAGGGCGATGGCTGCGGCACGTCCTGATATCCAGTTCCTGATGTGCGGCCCGATCGTCAAGGTAGATCCCGCCAACTTGCCGAAGGCGCCCAACCTGCACTATCCCGGACAACAGAGCTATGACGACCTGCCGCGCATCCTCAAAGGTACGGACGTCTGTCTGATGCCCTTCGCGATGAATGAGGCGACGAAGTTCATAAGCCCGACGAAGACGCTCGAATACATGGCTACCCACAGACCGATCGTCTCAACGCCTATCAAGGACGTGGAGCGATTCTATAGTGACATCGTCTATCTGGCACAGGATACGGATACGTTCGTCACACAGATCGACGCGGCGTTGCTGGAGCCGGCCTCGGAGCGCGCGCGCAAGCACGCTCGAGAAGAGAAGATCCTGGCGGAACAGGCCTGGGACGCAATTGCGGACAATATGCGAACCCTTATGGATCGTGAATGGCTGAATACGACCCCAGGTCGCGCGCAGTCCACAACCCTACGGATGGCCGAGATCACTCGCGCTATCCCTGAAGGATCGTCATTGAAGCGTCACTTAGACGTGGGCACGGCACTCCTCGGCGGAGGAGAATAGGCGATGGGAAGGACGCTGACTCCGGATCGGAGGGTCGTGATCCTCGGCGCCGGTCCCATGGGGCTCGGTGCCGCTCATCGCCTCCAGGAACTGGGGCACAACAATTTCCATATCTACGATCGCCTTGGGCAGGTCGGCGGCCTGGCGACCTCTTATAAGGATTCTCAGGGATTCGTCTGGGACGTCGGCGGGCACGTGCAGTTTTCGCACTACCGGTATTTCGACGATCTTATGGACAAGGCCCTCGGAACGCGATGGCTCGACCACGAACGCGAGTCGTGGGTATGGATCGAGAATCGCTTCGTGCCCTATCCCTTTCAGAATAACATTCGGCACCTGAATCCGGATACGCGCTGGAAGTGCATTCAGGGGCTCGTGCGTCTATACAAACAGCCCTTCTCTGGCCGCCCCAAGAACTTCCGGGAGTGGATCGACGCCACGTTCGGTGAGGGACTGGCAGACGTATTCATGGTTCCGTATAACTTCAAGGTCTGGGCCTATCCGTGCGAAGAAATGGATTACAACTGGATCGGTGAGCGTGTCGCCGTCACCGATCTCGAGAAGGTGCTGGACAATGTACTACACTCAAAAGATGATCTGTCGTGGGGCCCGAACAACACGTTCCGCTTCCCGGAGCGCGGCGGCACGGGCGCGGTCTGGGAGAGCGTCGCAAACCATGTCGGCAGACAGAACATATCGCTCTGTCACGAGGTGGCGGGCGTGGATGCGAGCGCTAAGAAGGTCTGGTTCCGCGATGGCACGTCGGAGTCATACGACGTTTTGATCTCGGCGCTTCCGATCGATCGCCTGGTCCATATCGGGGAGCTAGCCAGTCTCAAGGAGCCGGCTGGGCGCCTGCGCTACAGCTCGACTAACATCATCGGAGTGGGACTCTCCGGCAAGCCGCCGGAGGCCCTCAAGAAGAAGTGCTGGATGTACTTCCCGGAGGCGAACTGTCCGTTCTATCGGGTAACGGTGTTCAGCAACTACTCGCCCAACAACGTGCCGGACATCTCCCGGCAGTGGTCCCTGATGGCCGAGATTAGCGAATCGCCGCATAAGCCGGTCGACACGACCCGCGTGATCGAGGACACCATCGACGGAATGCATGCCACGGAGCTCATAGATAGGTCGCACGAGGTTCTCTCGACCTGGTCCTACCGGGCGCATTACGGCTATCCCACGCCGGCGCTGGGTCGCGACCAGGCGCTGAACGCCCTGCATCCCGAACTGGAAAAGCACGGCATCTATTCGCGGGGAAGGTTCGGAGGCTGGAAGTACGAGGTGAGCAATCAGGACCACAGTCTGATGCAGGGCGTCGAG
>JBBQVV010000486.1:0-4589 GCA_038211235.1 Chthonomonadales bacterium
GACAGTAGGGACGACCTTCTCGGCGCCCAGGCCGAGTTCAATCGGTTGTGGGATCTGGCCCGCTGGAGGATTGAGCCGGTTGGAACGGCATGGTCGTGGTTGTGGCGCTGGATCTACGGTTTCCCGAGGTCGCGCAGGTCCACGAGAGAAAGGCTCCTGAAGAAGGGGTAAGGTCCGGCGGCGTCGGCTTAAGGGGCTGGCAGGTGAGACGGCCGAGGGCCACGGCCCGATCGTCGCAACCCGGGTTCGACTCCCGGCAGCTCCATCAACATTCGGTACTATGCGTGAGCCATTTGGGATGAGAGACATGAGGCGCACATTTGAGCAGGACAATTTGGGTCTTACGGCTTTGTATATCAAGCGGGACGAACCGGCGCGACGCCCCGATTTGCCCATCGCCCGCCCACGCTCAGATGTCGATCTAATGGGGTCCTTGGTGGCATCCCGTTACCGTCTGGAACATCAAATCGGCACAGGAGCATTCGCCACAGTGTGGTCCGCCTGGGACCTCTCGCTCACAAGGCGAGTTGCCGTCAAGGTGTATTCCGGTGCGGAATCCATTTGTGCTGACGAGGCGCAACTTCAGGGTACGTGCCAGCATCCTGGCCTGATGCCGCTTTTCGACGCCGGCACCGATCCCAGCCTCGATGTGTCGTTCATCGTCATGCCACTATTCCCCGGTGCCGATCTCGCTGCAACGGTAGAGCGCTATGGCCAACTGCCGTTCGGAACGGTTCTTGCTTGTGCCGACCACATCTGCAGCGCACTCGAGTTCTTGTGGAACAGGCGCCAGATCGTTCACGGCGACGTCAAGCCGTCCAATATCTGGCTCACGTCGGGCGGAAACGCGCTGCTGATGGACTTCAACTTGCCGGGCATTCTTGTTCGAAGCGGGGTTGTCACGGCGGGTACTCCCGGCTTCACATCGCCAGAAGCTCTGCGCGGGCGACGCGACCAGCGGTCCGATGTGTTCTCCCTTGGGTGCGTTGTGTACCAATCGCTCAGCGGGGTCGCCCCCTTTGCAGATGACGCGGCGGCGGAGAAGGGGCGGTACGTACCATTGCACAAACTCCGGACTGACATTTGGCCCGAGCTTGAGGCCGTCATCCACACGGCGTTGGAACCTGATCCCGGCCGAAGATACCAATCGGCTCGTGAGTTTCAATCAGCGCTACGCCGGCCGGGTCGAGCCCACGGCATCTCATGGCCGATCGCGATTGGACTCGGGATAGTTGGTTGCGCCTCCCATGTCTTGCGCTATGCCTGCTGGTGTTACGGAACCACATGGCGACTATTGACGCGGTTCATTCGCCATGCGAGGAGAAGACCGTGGCAGGCATTCTTTGAAGCCTGTTTCATTTGGCTGGCATGGCGGATCGCCTCGCAGGCGGCGGCGTGCTGGGTTCACACTCACCTATTCCTGGTCCAAACGCTTGTCATTGGCGTTCCCGCTCTCCTGATAGGCGGTTCGGCGATAGCGGCGAAGCAGCGCGGCCATACGACTGGACGACGGAGAAGACGACAATGACCATACCACCGCGACTTGACGAACGCCCCACGGCACTCGGCGGTCATTCGGGAAACGTGATACTAACGATGCTAAACGGCCCCGAATGTGGCCGGGTAATTCGCGTCTCTACCCTGCCGTGTCGCCTGGGTAGAGGGGGCACGTCTCAGATCGTAATAGTGGACCGAGACGATCCGCCCGGCATTTCTCGCGAACACGCCACGTTGGAAACCGTCGACGGCGCGCTTGTCCTCCGAGATCATAGCGTCAATGGAACACGAGTCTCCTCCCGATGGCTCCAGCACGGCGAGGCCGCGCAACTCGAACTCGGCGATGAGCTGCAGCTCGGGCCGTCTCTCGTTATGCGGCTACTCGAATCAGCTATTTCCATGCCTACGAATATCGCGTCCGAACACGCAACGAAGGGGGCAGACTCCGTGCGTGGAACTGGCTCACTGCGTAGCATGGTCACCAGCCCGGATACTCTTGCGGCGGCATGGCGGCGCGTCGAACTGAATCGCGGTGCCGCGGGACCCGACAACGTCACGATCGCGGAGTTCACAAAAGACGCTCCTCGTCGACTTGACGCACTGCGAGACCTGTTGGTTCGAAACCGCTATCAGCCGTTGCCGCCACGCTTGTTCGCCGCGCCAAAACGGAGCGGTGGCGTTCGTAAGATAGCCATCCTGAGCATCTCGGATAGGGTTGTCCAGAACGCGTTGCATATGACGCTGCAACCAATCATCGAGCCGCATTTGTCCGAGTGCTGCTACTCGTACCGACCCGGTGTTTCCGCCCATCACGCTTTGCGCTCAATAGACGCCTTGCTCCAACGGGGATTCACCTGGATCGCCGAGACGGACATCGCAGACTTCTTCGATAGCATTGCACACAGAGTCCTGCTCGATAAGCTCGCCGCAACCGTCTCTGATTCGTTCGTGTTGTCTCTCGTATCCCGCTGCCTTGCTGCAGGAGCGTCGGAGGCGGGATGCGGCATCGCGCAGGGCGCGGCGCTTTCGCCGCTATTGAGCAATCTGTACTTGTCCGAATTCGACATGCACATGTCCGCCAGCTCATGGAACCCAGTTCGCTACGGAGACGATGTGGTCTTCATGGCCGCGACGCGCGGGCAGGCTGAGGAAGCACTCGCCGAGGCTTCCGGCTTCTTGCAATCACGGCTACGTCTGGCCCTGAGGCCAGACAAGACACGGATCGCGCCTCTTGCGAAGGGGTTTACGTTTCTGGGCTATCACTTTACGGAAGCAGGTCGCAGAGCCTCGCCGCAGTCGGTCGCCCGCCTGCGTGAACGTCTGGAGGAGGCCGCCCCCTCGCAAGCTACGGCCGTGCTGAGAGGTTGGACGAACTACTTCAACGACAGGACCATGGAAGTCGGAGGCGCACTACAGTCTCAAATGGATGACGAGCACCTAGACCGATTTATACGGCTCTTTGGTGGGCGGGAGAACGTGCATGCACGACAGGGCGAGTCGGGCTTCGTTCCCACTTCGGGTGGGCTAACCAGGGAACTGATTCAAGCCCATCTGGCTGGGTCGGTGACCTTGGCCGCCTACTTGGTTCGGCAGAGCGGCGGCGTTCAGGCAGTAGTCATGGACATTGACGCCAAGTCTCCTGCCGCGAAGGGGGAGGAACAGGCTGACGCTGTTGCGGGTTTCGCAAAGGATCTTGAACGCGTGTGCCGAAGGTTCGGCGTACCGGCGTCGCTGGAAGACAGCGGTCGCCGGGGACGTCATCTGTGGATATTCTTCTCAGAGGCAGTTCCGACGGAACGGGCACGTCGTCTCGCGCGGCTTCTCTCTATCTCCGCAGGCTTCCCTCGACCGGGGTTGCGGCTCGAAATCCTGCCCCGCCACTCCGACTGGCCCGGACCGGATCTTGGCGACGCAGTCAAACTCCCGTTTGGCGTACATCCGGCGACGGGGCGACGGTGCCACTTTCTCAGGGACGAAGAGCCGATCGTGCGGCCGGAAGACGCCATCGACAACGTCATCACATTCAAAGCGGATCAACTCGAAGCTGTGATAGCGTCGCTCAAGAAAGACGTGAGGACTACGGCAGATATCGACGAAAGATCTGAGTCCGCGAACGAGGTGATTTCGAGCCGTTCGAAAGGAACGGACGCCGCCGTTGTTGACCTCGTAAGCGGGTGTGCTGTTGTTCGCGCGCTCATCAAGCGTGCGCAAACCACCGGACACCTCCGCCACACTCACAATCTTATCCTACTATATACGGCTGGAAGGTTGGGTGAACCCGGCGCGGAATTCGTCCATCGAACGGTAGCCCAGTGCCGAAACTATGACGCGCGCATCTGCCAGAAGTATCTGGACCAACTTGACAGGCAGCACGCACCGCTGTCGTGCCGGCGAATCAGGGAATGGCTTGAGGAAGAGGGCGAAGCCGGGCTTTGTACGTGCCCAGCGAGTCGCCGCACGCCACTGGACTTCCAACTCAATCAACCTAATCCGGAAGTGCAGGTTCAGGTGCCGGCGAGGTCGAAACGGCCGCAGTCGGCGCAACACGTGCTTCCGTCGGATGCGGATGCTGAACTACGGCAAGCCTGGCAGGGTGTCGTGGACGATCTCTTCGGCGAACCGACCGCGCCCATAGATGGAGGGGGCGCGCCTACGGGCAGCGCTGCGACATCCGAGGAGACCCTATGATCACGCTGTACATTAAGGAGCAGGGATCCATCATTCGCCGAACCGGACAGCGGTTGATAATCCAGAAGGGCGACAACCTTCTTCAGACCGTGCGTCTGCGCGATGTCGAACGCGTGGCGATCTTTGGGAATGTCGAGTTGACAGCGTCTGCCTGTGCATCCCTATTGGAGAACGGAATCGAAACGAGCCTGCTCTCTCTTGGTGGGAAGTTTCGCGGTCGGCTGGCTCCGATCGAAGGCAAGAACGTCTTCCTACGCATGGCACAGTTTCAGCGATATACAGATCGGGATTTCCGGCTAGGCGTTGGCCGCGCACTAGTTGGAGGTAAAGTGCGAAATGCGCGATCCGTGCTACAGCATCACCTGTGGAACCATCCCTCCGATTCCCTAAGGAAGGCGATCGTT
>JBBQVV010000487.1:0-4588 GCA_038211235.1 Chthonomonadales bacterium
CACGACCCGGTACGGACCAATCTGATCGCGCTCAGGACGGCACGCTTCGTGCGATGACACCGGCCGCTCTCGTCGTTGGACTCTTCTGCGTCGTCGTCACCTGCTGGGTAGTCTGTTACGCGGAGCTGGTAGTCGGACAGATCCAGATCGGCTTTCTCCAGCTTCCGCCTGTCGTCGTGGGAATGCTCGTGCTGCTGCTTGGTACGCAGGCGGCGCTATCTCGACTATCCTCTCGGCTCCGACTAAAGCCGCACGAGCTGTTCACGATCTACGTGATGATGCTGCTGGCCTCCATGGTCTCGTCGCGCGGCCTCCTCCAGAAGCTGATACCCCTGCTGATCGTGCCGAACTACAATGCGACGGCGGACAATGGCTGGCCCGGGAAGTTCTTTCCCTACATACGGTCATGGTCCGTTCCGTGGAATCCGGCTGGAGAGCCCAAGCAGTTTGTCGCCGCAAGGTTTTTCGATGCGCTGAGGCCCGGCGAGACGATTCCGTGGAGGATGTGGCTATTGCCGCTCTCCGCCTGGGCCCTGTTTGTCGCGCTCATGTTTACTTCGTATCTCTGCATGGCGGTTTTGCTGCGCAGGCAGTGGGTGGACAATGAGAAGCTCGCCTTTCCCCTGGTCCAGCTGCCGCTGGAGATGATACGGGGGAGTTCCGATGCGAACGGACCAGCGCCGGCGGGCAGCTTCCTTCGTAACGGGCTAACCTGGTTCGGGTTTGCAGCGGCGGTCGCGCTGTTCGGCTTGAAGGGCCTGCATCAGTACGCTCCGGCCTTCCCGGACGTAACGACCGACATCGATCTGAACGGGTTCTTCAATCAGCCGCCCGGCAATCAGATGAGCTACTTTCATATCTACTTCTCACTGGCGGCCATCGGATTCTTCTATCTCCTTCCGACGGACCTGCTGTTTTCGCTCTGGTTCTTCTTTCTGCTGACCAAGGTCGAAGAGGTGGGCGCCGGTGCGATGGGATACGAGGCCGAAACCATGCCCATGTACGGATGCAAAACCTTTGTCGGCTATCAGATCATCGGCTGCTATCTCGTTCTTGTGGGATACATGGTCTATTCCGCGAGACCGCATATTCGTCGCATCTGGAGCGCCGCAACATCACTGGGCCGAAGCAAGGATGCCGCCGGCAGCGATGAGCTGATCTCCTACCGGAGCGCGTTCTGGGGGCTCGTGATCAGCGTGCTGCTCTCCGCGGCGTGGTTGACCATGCTGGGAATGTCGTACTGGCTCGCCCTGTTCGAGTTGGTCGTGCTACTGTTCGTTATCGCCCTGGTGATGGCGCGGAGTGTTTGCGAGTCCGGCATGCTCATGACGGAGACTTCCTGGCGGCCGATCGATCTCTATCGCATGGTAGGGGACGTTCGCAATCTCGGCCCGGCCAACATCACGGCGATGGCGTTCCTGGATGGCCTCTGGATGCGAGATCAGCGCGGCCTGATCCTGACCGGATTCCTCGACTCGATGAAGTTCGCCGATGGAGTGCGGGTACGTCGTCGATCTCTTGCGGCAGTGTTTCTCGTCGCGCTGTTGGTGGCGATTGGCGTCTCGGGCTATCTCCACGTCTCACTTCCCTATAACCTCGGGGCCGTTCAGATGTACAGTTACGTGTACCAGGGCAACCCGGTGACTGCTTTCAAGAACGCCGAAACAGTGCTGAACCGCTCTCAACCGCCGCTGCCGTTCTTCGCGACGATCAACTTCCTCGTGGGAGCGCTGCTTACATTCGCAATGGCAACGCTGCGAACCCGACTGCTCTGGTTTCCGCTGCATCCCCTGGCGTACGCGCTGTCGGGCACCTGGACGATGATGGTCTTCTGGTTTCCATGTCTGATCGCGTGGATGTGTAAGACATTGATCTTGCGATATGGCGGAATGAAACTCTACGCTCGAGCGCGACCACTGTTCCTCGGCATGGTGCTCGGGGAGTTTACCACGGCGATCGCATTCACCGTGCCGGCCCTGTTCAACCGATTTACCCCGACCCCATCGTTTCCGTGGCCTTAGCGGCGACTTAGGAGCCAGACGAACTATGCCGGACAACCACAAGCGGATAGGCGCCGATGGCGAGCGGATCGCCCGGGCGCACCTGGAATGGCTGGGATGGCGCGTTGTGGCGTCCAACTTTCGATGTACGGGGGGAGAGATCGATCTCGTTGCGGAGGAGCCGGTCGAAGCAGGTGCAGTGCTTGTCTTCGTGGAGGTCAAGACGCGGCGCGGCGAGTCCCATGGCTCGGGTATCGAATCGGTAGATGCTCGGAAGGTCGAGCGGCTGCGGGGAGTCGCCCTCGCTTATCTGGCCGCTCGGAACGGAGGAGGCAACGAGCCCGCCTGTCGTTTCGATATAGCCGAAGTCCGGCCGGATCACGATGGACTCTGGACGGTGCGACTGCACCGGGGCGGTGACTGAGATCCATAGAAACCATAAAACGCAGTCCCCGCACAAAGCAATGTCCTCCTGTCCTGTGTACAGCTCAGGAGGACATTGAACGACACCAGCGAACATGTTACAGAATACATCGGCGAATTGATGTCGCTCGCAATCAAACGGGAAGCTGAGGTCGCCAAATTGAGCGACTACCTGAAGGCCCAATCATCTTCACAGGCCACGTGATCCTTACTTGGTGCTAAGTTCCGCGGAGACCTGCTAAAATGCCGACGCAGACAACATTGCGAATAGAGATGTTCGGCGGACTGCGGGTCCATCGGGGCGCCGACGCGACTATCCACTTCGAGAGTCGAAAGGCCGCGGCACTGCTTGCTTATCTCTCTCTCTTCAACAAGCATTCCCATCCTCGCGAGGTGCTCGCGGAGCTGCTTTGGCCCGGAGAAGGGCCGGATGCGACGCGCACCAGGCTGCGGCAGGTCCTTTCAGCATTGCGTCGCGTCCTGGAGCCAGACGCCAATTCGAAAAGCACAGTACTTGTCGCCGACCGTGCAGACGCGTTTCTGGTAGCGGACGCATACACGACCGATGTCGCTGAGTTTGATTCGGCGCTCAAGGAGTATTCACGTGTTACGGGTCCTCCAGAGCGGTTTTCTGCGCTGAAACGCGCCATTCAACTCTACTCCGGCGAACTTCTTCCCGGCTATTATGAGGACTGGGCAATAGCTGAACGAGATCGGCTAGCCGAGGCACACAGGGACGCACTGGGCCAGGCAGCGCTCGCTGCCGCAGCCAGTGGCGACTTTTCGGCTGCCATCGAGTACTCGCGACGCGAGGTCGGAGCGGATCCGCTGCGCGAGGACGCTCACTGTCGTCTCATGCGGTTCTATGGCGACGCCGGACGCATTTCGGACGCGATGCGCCAGTATCACGAGCTGGAACGGGCACTGCGGGACGGGCTAGCACTTTCACCGACGTCAAAGGCAAAGGCGCTTCTTGCGGAGCTTCGTAGCAACGCGTCTTCGGCGCAGGACATTCGGCCGGACCCTGGCGCCGACGCTCACAGACGCCGAGAACGGCAGCCGAATCTCGAGCCGGAAGGAGGAGCGGTACCGCTCGAATCCCCGTTCTATATCGTCCGACCAACGGATACTGAGTTCGACGCTGCCGTGGCGAGGCGAGATAGTATCGTGCTGGTGAAGGGCGCGCGGCAGATGGGAAAGACCTCGCTGCTTGCGCGAGGCCTTCAGGCCGCTCGTGCTGCAGGCGCCAACGTTGTCTTTACCGATCTTCAAAAGCTTACAGCAAGCCAGCTTGCCTCGGCGGACACGCTATTCTTTACTCTAGCCGAAGGGATGGCGGACCAGCTCGATCTCAACACACCTGTCGCAACGGTCTGGAATGAGAATCGCGGGTGGAATGTCAACTTCGAGCGCTTTGTCCGGCGTGAAGTGTTGGATCGAATCGACGGCCATGTTGTCTGGGTCCTGGAGGAGGTAGACCGGTTATTCGCGTACCCCTTCTGCGCAGAAACCTTCGGACTGTTGCGAGCATGGCACAATGAGCGGGCTCTCAACCCGGCCGCTCCGTGGGGCAGACTCACGATGGCGATCTCCTATGCGACGGAGGCGCACCTCTTCATCAGCGACCTCAATCAGTCGCCGTTCAACGTCGGTACGCGCCTTACCCTGGACGATCTTACGTTGGCCGAAGTGTCGGAGTTGAATCGCCGCTATGATCACCCTCTTCGAAGCGATAAGGAGGTCGCCCGTTACTTCGGGCTTCTTGGAGGACAGCCATACCTTGTTCGGCGCGGATTGCACGTGATGGTGGACAAGGGAATGGACATCGACGCCTTCATGGAACAGGCCGACCAGGAAGACGGGATCTACGGCGACCACCTCCGTCGCACATTCGGCGCGCTGCGCGGCGAGGACTCTCTATGCTCTGCCCTACGGACGGTTATTGCCGGCGAACCTTGCGCGACAACGGAGAGTTTCTACCGACTGCGAAGTGCGGGCATCCTGGCGGGAAAATCCGCGAACCAATCCAGATTCCGATGCCGGCTATACCAGACCTTCTTCGCGCGACGCCTTAGGTGACATCACCCGTCAAAGGTCCTCGCCATTCGGGCGGCGAGTCCGCATAGCTTCCTTAATCCGTTCCTGTTCGACGCTGCCAGCGACTC